>NZ_AUNE01000051.1 GCF_000447755.1 Bacteriovorax sp. BSW11_IV
AATTCATGTCACACAACTTATTAGATAATTCCGAATTTCTTGATCTTATTGACTGGCCCACTGTTGCGGCCAAAATCTATCAACATGCACACTTTGATTTTACAAAAGATTCAGTTCTTAAACAATTGAGTGCACTTGATCCAGGTGAGATTTTACAGAATTTTGATAATCTTGATTATCTCATTGCCAATTTTGATCTCGTAACTCAACTAAGATTAAACAATTTACTTTATATGCGCTCTGCGCTTTCAGATAATTTTACAGCTTTTGTTCAAAAGAGTAACGAACTCTCTTTGGCAGATATTAATCAGCTATGCCTTTGTTATGAACTTTACTCTGACTGTGTTAAACCTTTTGCGCAATGGTCATTTTTTGAACAATTCACTATTGAACAATCTAATAAAGACAAGATTCGCAATAAAATCATTTCTACATTCAGAAAATTTGTAACCAAAGATGGTAAAGAAGAGCTTGAAAAGCACCCTATGCTTAAAGAGCTATTCTCACAACTCAGAAAAACGGAAGAAACCCTAAGACAACAAGCAAGTCTCGGTCTACGCTCCGAAAGTTATGCTAAATCCCTTCAGTTTGAACAATTCGACATTGTCGCAGACAGATTTGTTTTACCAATTCGTTCAGATTCATTCAAAAGTGATTTTGGACCAATTATTGGTCGTTCGGCCTCCGGGAATACTTTATTTGTTGAACCTGCAAATCTTAGAAATCTCAATAATACCAGAATTGAGCTTACGGCAAAAATCGAGGGTGCAGTTTCTAAAATTTGTCGTGCCTATACAGAAGATATCCAGACATACTTTTTGGATTTTAAAAAATTTATCGACTTTGCTAAAATATTTGACCTTCTTTATACGAAAGCAGCTTTTTCATATTTCAACAATTATGTTCGTCCACAAATTAATGACAGCTTTGAATTTTCATTGCATGGAACTTTCCACCCTTTAATTCCAAATGCTGTTAAAAATGATGTTGTTCTTACTAAAGATAGACTTGGCATTGTAATTTCTGGACCGAACACAGGTGGGAAAACAGTTGCTTTAAAAACAGTAATTATATGTCACCTGTTTACACATATGGGTGTATTTTTACCTGCAACCGATGCATCGATATATCCAGTCAAAGAATTATATTTTTACAGTCATGATCAACAGGATTTAAATCAAGGACTAAGTTCCTTTGCTTCAGAGGCCAAGAACTATCTTGAATTACTTTCTACTATAGGTGATAACTCCCTAATCGTTATTGATGAAATTTTTAATTCAACAAGTTCAGAAGAAGCTTCAGCTTTAGCGCTTTCTTTTCTTGAAAAAATTCACGCAAAGAGTGATTCAAAAGTTGTTCTTTCAACTCACCACCAGTTATTTAAAACTCATATCCACTCTAATCCGATGTATATTTCGGCCTATGTTGGTTATGACATGGAAAAGCAAGGACCAACTTATAGGCTCTATGTCGGAGAACCTGGAAGTTCTATGGCATTGACGATTTTCGATAATCTTTCGCGAAAATATGGCGTTGAAACCGACATTTCAACTAATGCGCAAAAGATTCTTGATAAGAAACAACTATCCTACGAAAAACTCCTTGAAGAATTATCTAAAAAGAAGGCCTCGCTTGATAAACTTCTTATTGATAATGAAGGGCTAAATAAAGAACTCAAGAATCAAAAAAAATCGATGGAAGGAATTCTTCACTTAGAAAAAGAGCGCCTTGTTTTAATCTACGAAAAGAAAATTAAAAAGCTTGTTACTCAAGCAGAAGACCTAAAAGAGCGAGCTAAAAAAGGCGAATTTAATATTGGTAGAAAATTTGCCGCCGATTCACACTCTGTACTCAGCGGAATTCATCATTTAAAAGATGAGCTTTACGAAAAACATGATAATAGACCTCAGACCAAGGCCCTTGATCTTTCAAAATTAAAGATTGGTCAAAAGATATATTCGGCAAAGTTAAAACGAAACGTTGAACTTGTTAGTATCAATACGAGAAAACATGAACTCCAAGTTAAAAATGGTAATCTAAAAATTTGGTTACCTGCCAATACATTTGAAGATCTTGTTCAAAAGCAAGATAAAGCTCCACCAAAGCGTGAAGTTCATATCAATATAGAAAGAACAACTTCAGGACAAATCGAAATAGATTGTCGTGGGATGAGACTTGAAGAATTTCAACGTAAGGCCGAAACATCTATCAATGAAGTCATCAGTGGAGATATTCCTTTCTTAACTATTGTTCATGGACATGGTGATGGCATTTTAAAAAAATGGCTTCGTAAATATCTTTCTGAGCAAGTTGAGCTTAGATATGAAAACATAGATGGAAATGATGGTTGTACAAGAGTTTATTTAAAGAACTAAAAAATTTCTTTTCCAACTCTTGATAATCTCAACTTAAATTCCTGTCCACTAAATGGAAGGACCATTGAGAACCAAACATAAATGGCCTTCCCTTTAATATAGCTCTCTGGAACAAATCCCCAAAATCGAGAGTCATGTGAAAAATCCCTATTATCACCCATTACAAAATAAGTACCTTCGGGAATAATCGTTTTATCGTAGAAATTTGTGTAATAATTATCACTATCTTGTTGAATAATATGTGAATGATCTCCAATTTGTGACTTGAAAAATTTCAAATTATATACTTTAAAATTCTCGTCCATATCTGACAAAAAATCTGCTCCCGAGATTTCTTCAGTCTTCAATTGGTTACCATTTACGTAAATGATTTTATCTTTAATTTCAATTTCATCACCAGGCAAACCGATGACTCTTTTTACGTAATTTGTTGAAGTGTCTTTTGGAAATTTAAAGACAATGACATCGCCCCTATTTGGTCTTTCTTTACCAAATAGAACAATGGGATCAAAATTAATATCAAAGAATGTGAAATCAGAAAAAGGAAGTTTGAATCCGTAACTGAATTTATTAACGAGAATAAAGTCGCCGATCATAAGTGTCGGAATCATTGATCCAGATGGTATTCTGAACGGTTCGAAGAATGAGCTTCTAAACACTAAAATAATAAAGACTATCAATGAGATAGTCTTTATTTCTTTCTTTATGGCCTCTTTACGAGACAGATTAGAATTTTGGCCTTCTTCCATGATTTAATTTGAAGTAAGAGATGCGATCTCATTTAATGGTGATACTGTCTTATAATAGTATTCAATGATCTTTTCAGCAAGAAGAGTACTTTTGATATACCATTTCTTCTGGTTCACAATCATTACACAGATAGAGATACCTTTGTCTTTTGCACCTTTATAATTTGGCTTAGCAAATACAGATACCCAATCTCTTTTCCCTTCAGGTATTCCTCCAGTAATAGAACCAGTTTTCGCCCCTACAGCTAAATCTCTTCTCAATTTATAAGGAAGACCTCTTTCTAAACGTCTCGCCGTCCCTCTTTTAACTGTATACTCCATCAACTCTTCAATATATTGTGCTGATTCTTGAGTGAAGACTTCTTTTTTTCTAATCGTATTATTCCAAACAACTTCATTTTTTTCGTCAGTACTTGAAATATCGAGAACAAGTCTTGGGTAAATTAATGTCCCCTCATTAGCAACAACTGAAGCTAACACTGCACCATGAATAGGACTAATTAGAGTATCTTTATTAAATCCTGAAGCAAGCTCAGCTAAATGATAATCACTATGGGCATGAAGAAATCTAGATTTCGATAGATTCACATCAACCATTAGATCTTCATTAAAGCCAAATCGTTCGGCCATTTGAAATAAATCTTCCGAACTAATATTGTTAATTGCGGCCTTACCAAAAACAACATTATTAGAGTGAGCAAAGGCGCTTTTCAAATCTTGAGTTCTTGTCCAACGCGATTCTTTGTTTTTCAATTGGTATTTATAAAGAGTCGTTCCTTTGCCTCGGTATTTAAAACGACTATCTTCAGTAATTGAGCCATTATCAAGCAAGCTCGCAGAAGTAACGATCTTAAATAAACTTGCTGAAGGATGTGTGCTTGTAAAAGCGAGAACATCATTTGCTTGATTATTTTGTCTCTGATGACCAATGGCCGAAAGAATATTCCCATTGTTATTATCAATAACAACAACAGCAGTATAATCGGGTCTATACCTTTTTAATAATTTTCTGATGTGATCTGTGAGATCTTGGTTTACAGAATAATTGATGGAGTAGCTATTCCCGTCAACATTAAGCTTCTCTGGAAAGTTCACAACTCCAGGCTTAAACGCATCATCAATTACGTTTCTCAATTCCGTTTGAAATTCCACTCGCTCTTCTAGCTCGGCAGTCTTTTGATAGGATTCCAAACTAAACACAAACGCAACGAGAGCTACAACACCCAGCGCAATAACTAGTAGTTTATTTTTTAATACCTTCATAGGTATTTATTATGCCTTAAATCCCTTCCCAATGACAAAAAATTCTTTGCTCACTGATCTAGTAGACTTAGGTTTAAGAAAAGAGAACTCATCAAACAATTTCTTTTGGTCTTTGAGGTACTGTTGGGCCTTATTTGAATCGAAAACCTTAATTACAAGGTTACCACCAGGTCTTAAAAATTGCGGAGCATGGTGAAAAACCATTTCGACAAGATTCAAACTTCTATCTTGATCGACTGATTTAATCCCTGTTGTATTTGGCGCCATATCTGAGAGCATGACATCAAACTGTTTTTGAACTTCAAGCTCTGCTAGGTCTTTGATATCAAATACGTCTTTTTCAAAAACTTTTACATTTTTAATGTGCATTAGTTTTCTATTCACTTCTTTAATATCACAACCAACAACTAAACCTTCTGGGCCAATTTTTTGACAAGTATATTGAATCCATGATCCTGGAAAATATCCTAAATCGATAACTTGATCGCCAAGTTGTAGGATTTTGTACTTTTGATCAATTTCTTCTAATTTATAAATACTTCTCGCAAGAAAATTGTCCTGCTTCGCTTTTTTAAAATAGTAGTCTTTAACTTTAAAAGTCATCTTAATCCTTAACTTAGTGCAATATTCAAGTTGCTCGTATTAATAGCATACTTCTTCATTTTTGCAATGAGTGTGGTCTTATTTAGCTGTAAATAACGGGATGTTTGATTTACTCGCCCTAAATTTGCACGCAATCCACGTCTAATGAGCTCTTCTTCAAATTTATCCATCTGCTCATGGTATGTTGTAATAATTTCATTACTTGCATCCTCCACATTTCCATACCTTAGCTCATACCATCGCTTAACATGGATAGCATTAATAAGAGAGCTCTCACTCTGATAAAGTAAATTCTCAATGCAATTATTAAATTCACGAAAATTTCCACGCCAAGGTACTTTGAGTAATTCTTCAATTGCACTATGGGAGAAGACTTTTGAGCATCTTTGCACCTCTTCATTTTTCGCCAAAATCTCTCTTATTAGAGAACTAGTTAAAATTTCTCTAAGAGGTGGTAGCTTTTTAAAAAAGACATTAATTCTAAAATATAAATCCTCTCTGAACTCACCTTTTTTCACCAAAGTTAGAAGGTCTTCATTCGTAGCAAAAACTAGTCTTCCTCTAAATGGTCGAGAGACTGCTGATCCAACGGGATAAAATATCTTTTCTTCAATCAAAGTTAGAAGTTTCGCTTGTGATGACAAAGACAAAGAACCAATTTCATCAATGAACAATGTTCCCTTTCCCACTTGTTCAGCAAATCCAATTTTATCATTAACTGCACTTGTGAACGCGCCTTTCTTATGGCCAAACAACTCACTTTCAAACAAAGAAGCACTTAGAGAAGCTACATTTAACTGAATGAATGCACTGTTCTTATGGATTGATTGGTTATGTAAATTGCGAGCGTAGACGCTCTTTCCAACACCAGTCTCACCAGCAATCATAATATTTTTTCCATTTTCAAAAGGACGCAATAATTCATTCATAAGAACCTCCGAGGTCCTTATGAACGATATATGCTTAATATTCAAAAGAATGATTTATTCGTGAAGTGAATTTTTCACAATTGAATTATAAATTCTCTCTTTATATTCTGGACGACACCACAGAAGATCACCTTGGATTCTTTTTTCAAAACCAAGTTCAACTTCCTCACCTCTATGATAGAGCCTTAGACCACGCTGCTTACAAATAGTCGTTCCCGCTTTAATATCCCAGATGTTTTTTGAAGATCTAGAATAGACAAAATCACATGCCCCAGCAGCAAGTAAACCTAGCTTAAATGCAATACTACCGCGTGGTAAAATTTCAATATCTGCACATTGAAATTTGTCATATACACCGTTTTTAAATTCACTTCTCGATACAAAACCTAACAACTTACTCGATAAGAAGTTTGCATTTTTCATCAATTGCTGATCGTCACTTCTAATATCAAAACCCGTAAAGGGGTTATAAATCCAGGCCCACTCACTTTTTTCAGTATGGATAGAAAGTGAAACTGCACACTCACCGATCCCCTTGGCCAATTCTCTAGTTCCATCTACAGGATCGATTATAAGACATGGTCTATCTAGTGACTGTTGTGATTCTTCACTAAAGTAATTTAGGCCCATATCTTTTGCGACTTCATAAATAAGATCAGAGATGTAAAGGTCAACCTCTGTGACCAAACTTCTGTCTTCTTTTAAAAACTTTTCAATACTGTGCTGTGCCCAATTAATTGACGCGACTTTAAGTTGAATGTTCTCTTTAATTTTATCTATGACACTATTCTCTATTTTCAAATTACACATCCGGTCAAAAAGAAATCCTGATAAAATTTCTCACTTTTTCTAAAATTCTTTTACTTTTTCAGTTGACTCTCAAAATCTATCAACAAAAATGGCAAAGTTATTCACAAGCTGGTGTAAAAACGTCACCTTTTTGACTCCACCCAAATTGATGTTAATTTTTTTATTATTTCAACACTTTATCGCGATAGGCTAAAATTTTTTGCTTAACGCTTCTTGCTATTAAAAATTTTTTTAACAAAAATCTTCAAGTTATTCACAAATCTATCAAAATAAAACTTGAAAAATCAAATTTCCTTACAGTTCACATTCTTTATAGATTTCTTAACAAATTCCTAACAACTTTTCAGAGAGTATGAGTCACTGCCCATGAAATTTCATGGTAGCGATTGTCGATCGACATTCTACCAACTTTTAGTCTTCTGTAGACAACAGTTGGACATCCCCATCGTTGGCCACTGAAAAAGCTGTTACAAGATCGTCCTGACTAAATAAGTTAGTCACTAAGCGAATCTCGCCAGTTTCAGGGTCTACGTAAGCAAAGGGAGTCTCAGAGGCTTCAGCTTTATTTAGCTGAAGTTCGTGACAGAAGTCATCGTAAAGGGATTTTGTTATATTGGACTTAAACAGACGAACTCCTTTTCAACTGTTTCGTCTGTTTAAGTTTATCATGAATAGAAAATTTAGGAATTGAAAATTCTAAGGATAATTTTGATCCTTCCTTCAATATGCGAATCAAGTAAGCATACGAGAATATAGGCCAGATAGATCATATTTCTTGAGCTTCTTAGTCGGCTAATCGACTGAAAGAGAAATTCAAGAGGAATTACACTCATAAGGGCAACTGGCCACATAAGACCAAAAGCTCTGAAATTATCTGTTTGAAAAAAGAGACTAACAACGGCAATAAATAGGAGAGAGATTGCAACCTCGCCAAACTTGTCCTCGTCGATTTTAAAGTCTCTTACAGCCTTGATCTTATTTGGTACTAGCTTTTGTAAACCAAAGATCAGAACAGCGAAAATTGAAAGCGAGAAGAATGCTTTACGTTCAAGAACAGACCATAGCTCCGAAAGATTTAATCCAAAGTTCCACATGTGAGTCATCTTAGTACCCGACATTAAAAATGCGAGCAGTGCCATAGAAAGACCAAAACTAGCATAGCGAAGCATTTGTCTACGATACCAATGAGTTTTCTTGGCCGAGAATAAATAATACAAGGCCACTGTTTGAAATACTGCAAGGATAATATTTATTGGATTTATCAACACGCCCCAAAAATTCACGAGACCAACGAAAAGACCACTTCTATAGGTTGAGCTTTTTGTAGACCACATTAGGGCCCAAATCCAAAGTAGGGGAAATGTTGAATCAAGAGCAATCCCAACATCGCTGGCCAAGATTTTTGTTACGGACCAAGACGACACTAGAGCAAACGTTCCAAGCAACGAGAGTCTACGCGAAACGAAATAGCGTAGGGTAGAATAGAAGATGAAAACAAACATCACAAAGAATGAAAAATAAAAGTGTAAAGACCAGGCCGTCTTAAAGAGCTCAGGATACTTTTTAAAAGGGAAATAGTTCACTGTGAGGAAGTTCCACACAAGCGGGGAGACGGTCTCACTTGGATCAAAAAAGAGCTTTAAAGCACCAATAGAATTGAGCCTTGTGAACTCGGGAATAGAGACTGCTACCATCGTAAAGATAAGAATCAGTAGCGTTTTTTCAAAGCGATCAAGATATTTGAATTCATTAAAGTTTGTTGTAACCGACTCTTGAATAATTTTTCCTCTCGTAGGCCAGCTATAAAAGAGTCCAAGAATCGCCCAAGTTACCCAGAAGGTATTGTTAATCCACTTATCTGGTAGAAAATTTAGAGCATTGAAGTAAAAGATAAAAAAGAACATTCCAAGATGGATTCTATAAATAATTCTGTCCAAACTCGAGTTCACACGAAAATAGATTTTCAACCTATGATCAATCTCTTTACCTAGTAAGAAGTATTGGGCCGTAATAAACCCCATATAACAGATCATCATTACTATCTGAGACATACGATCAAGCTCTAAACTCTTCTGTGTCCATACAGGAAAGAGTAAAAAAATAGAGTACGTAAGTGCTCGATATAAAAAGAATTTCGATTTTTGGACAACAATACTTGAGTTATCTTCTAAAGTTTTCACCACAATTCCCGACAAGATTAGTACAACAACAAAATCCCAGAATATTTTCTCGAATCGGCCGGTCACCCAACCGGCCTTTTTTTATTTTAAAGAATTATCAGTAACATTCATAGAATTATCAGTAAAACCCGAGTGAGGGGTTCAACTATTTTACTGTGAAATTCCTGCCCCTACCAACTGGCTCATTGCAACATTTACTCCGTATGCTATTCTATTGATAGCGCCAACCGAGATTAGGATGATTTCGGAATTGCCCTCACGGAGGAACTTTGGGTATTGCTTTTGGTTCAATAAATTCAGGTCTACCAAAAGACATTGTTCAGCAGATCATGGCCGCTGAAAAGATTCCATTGAAAAATATGGAAACAAAAAAAGGCAAAATCTCTGACAAGAAATCACTCGTTAGCGAGCTTACACAGCTCGTGGAAAATCTTCGTGGCTCAGTAACTAAAAATGGAAATGCAAGATCCCTGAGAGAACTAAAAGTCGACTATAACGATGACATTGTTAATATCTCAGCGGATAAAAATATCGCACAACCAGCTTCGTATCAATTCGAAGTTGTTCAACTGGCACAAAAATCTTCTGCAATGTCTTCTGGCTTCGCAGACAAAGATGAAAGTTATATAGGTGTAGGATATATTCAATATACTCTTCCAAATGGCGACAACAGAGAAATCTATGTTGACTCCGACAACTCTTCATTAACAAAAGTAGCTAAACTTATAAATAAAGATTCCCAAAGTGGATTAAGAGCAAGTGTGATTAATGACGGTAGTGGTTCAGATACACCTTGGCGTCTGATTTTAAGTTTGGAAAAAACAGGGGACGAGAACCTTGCAGAATTTCCATACTTCTACTTTGTTGATGGTGAAGATGATTTCTTTATCGAGTTTGAACGAGAGGCCCAAGACGCGAAAGTAAAGCTCGATGGGTTTGATATTGAGCTTCCTGAAAATAAAACATCTGATCTTATTCCTGGAATAAATATTGACCTTAAAAAGGCCAAGCCGGGTGAAGAGTTCACGATATCAGTTAAAGAAGATACTGATGCCATTTCATCAAAAATTAAAGATCTCGTAGATCAACTCAACTCTGTTTTCAAATTTGTTCGCGATCAAAACACCATGGATGAAAACACTGATACGACTAGAACTCTAGGTGGAGACATCATGCTCCAAAACCTTGAATCACGTCTTAGAAGTACGATCTTTAGTAGTGTTGAGACGAAATTTGGTAATTTCAGATTCGGTGACCTTGGAGCAACTTTCCAAAAAGATGGATCACTTCAATTTGACGACAAAACATTTAAATCGAAGCTTGATGAAAATTACGAAATGGTTGCTCAAGTTTTAACAGGTTGGATACGAGAAGACGGCGTCAAATCTGCAGGATTCGTAGACAAACTATCGGACACCGTAAGCTCTATGCTTCGTTTCCCTGATGGACTTCTACAATCAAGAAAACGCTCTTTAGATAGCAATATAGATCAAATTGATCGTCGTATTGCTCAAAAAGAAAGACTACTACAACAGAAAGAACAAAATTTGAAAGATAAGTTTGCACGTTTAGAAGGAACAATTTCAAGAATTAAAGGACAAGGTGCCGGAGTTGCGGCGATTGGTGGTGGCGCTGCCGATCCAGTTGCACAACTTGGGTAACCTAGGCTAGGAGGAAGATTATGAACTATGGATTAGGTGCTTACAAAAAAACATCTGTTCATACAGCAAGTAAAGAGCAAATTTTATTAATGCTTTATCAAGCTGCAATTAAAAACTGCAAGAAGGCGATGGAAGCTATCGAGCAAAGAGATATTGCAAAGAAAGGCGAGTACATTGGGAAGTTACAAGATATCGTAATTGAACTCAATAATAGCCTAGATTTCGATATCGGTGGAAATATCTCTCAAGAGTTATCCTCACTTTATGATTTCATTCTCTTCTCTAGTACTCAGGCCAACATCAAAATCGATAGAGAGCCACTAGAAGGATGCTTAAATGTTCTGACTACTCTTTATGAAGGTTGGAGTGAGGCCATTAAGCAACTTAAGAAAGAAACAAAATAATTTAAAGAGGTAGTCATGAACGACAAACTTGCACAACTTATCATGAGACATATTGACCTTATTGATGGGGCCAATCGTCTAACAAATAGTATTCTAAACGCCGCCAAAAAAGGTGACGTCGATACCTTAGTAAATGACTCAGATAATAGAGATCGTTTAATTTCAGTTTTAGATCGTTTTCAAAAATTTGTAGAAGAAGAAATTGGAAATATCAAATCAAATGAAGTTTCGAAAGAGCTCGTTGATATTCTAAAGACTTGGTCTTATGAAGTATCAGCTTGGGCCTCTAAAACTGATGAAATTGATCAACAAACACTTCAACTTCTAGAAGCACAAAAAGAAGAAACGACAAAAGAAATTGCTACAATCTTCAAGTCAAGACAACAGTTCAGCGGTTATAACCTAAATAACCTAAAAAAATAGTCAACCATAGGGGTGTAGCTTTTACTACATCCCTACTAATATCTCCATTTCAGAATTGACAAAAATGCCGAGGCATGAGGAAATATAAGGGTAGTAGACCTTAATGAATGAGGTCACCAAACCAGCTTAAAACCTTATGGAAGAGGTAATAGTGGGTCAGAAATTTCCTTATCTATATTACCATCTATTTATCCTTCCATAGCTTAATGGGGTCAAGAATGAATCTTAATCAGATTAAGACTTATGAAATTAAAACTGCCAAAACAGGTGAGAAAGTTCCTGTAGTAAACGAAGTACACCTACATTCGATTTACAATCCAATGAAAGAAGCAGAATCAATTGCTTCGAAACACCTTAACAACATCAAGGCGAAAAAGAATATTCTTATTCTAGGTCTTGGATTTGGATATCACGTTCAAGAGATCGTTAGAATCGCAAGAGAAAGTCACGGCGATAACTTTAAAGTTATTGTTATCGAGCCAAATCTAAAAGTAACTAATGATGCAAGAGAGCTTAATTTAGTAAATGAAGATGATGTTATTATTTACGCTGGTGAAGATGTAAATTCACTTTATCAAGATTCAGAGCTTGTAGATTTTCTAACAAACAAGCCAACCATTATCGCTCACCCATCGTCATTTAGCTTGTACCAGACTTATTTCAAAGGCTTCTTATCTTTCGAGGCCAAAAGTGATTCAGAGACGACTATGGGTGTAATTCAAAATGAAGAATTTTACAATTACCTAAAAGATTTTGGCTCTTTCGATTCGATTGAATCGCTTATTGACGGAACAATTTTAAATCAAACAGTTTTAAAAGATGAAAAAGATCATTTGATGTTAGCTTATAGACATCTTATGCTCTCTGATTTCTAAGAGGATTCAATGAAGAATATTCTAATTGTAAATTTAAAGAGATTTGGTGACATACTAACAACAGCAAACTTGGTTAACTCATATATCTGTGAGAATCCAAAAAACAAAGTTTCACTTCTCATTTTTAAAGAATTTGAAAGAGCGGCGAAAAACATTGCTAACGTTGACCAAATTTTCACTATTGATAGAGAAAAGTTTTTAACTCTTCATAAGAACAAAATCTTCTCAGATGCATTTTCTCTAAATACATTAATAAACAATCTTTCTGATATTAAATCGACTGATTGGGACGTTGTTTTTAACTATTCAAACGACAGAGTTAGCACACATTTGTGCTCATTCTTCAAAAATAATGCCGCAAGCACTGTTGGAATTTCATTCAACAATACTTGTTCGATTGAATACAGTTCAGAGTGGGATATTATTTTTAATGATGTCATTACATCATACAAATACTCACCGATTAATTTCATCGACACCTACCACAAGATGGCGAACTTAACTAAGGCCAAAAGAAGTGCTGTTTTAAGAACAAATGAAGTTCACAATAAATCAGCAGTTACTAACTTTGGCCAAATTAGAAAGTCTGCAGATGGTGAAAGTAGAAAAATAATTGGTGTTCAACTAACAGCTTCGACTTCAAGAAAAGAATTAGAAAGAGAAAAATTAATCACTCTTATCGACACAATTGCTTCTGATGATCGTTTTGTTCCAGTTCTACTTCTTGCCCCAACTGATACTGAAAGATCAATCTTAAAAGAAGTAAACGGAGAATTTAACAATTCATTAATTTCGATTGAGGCAGATTTTCTGGCCCTAAATTCTGTATTAATGAATATTGACCTCCTTGTTACTCCTGATACCGCTTGTAAGCATGCTGCGGACTTACTTGGTACACCAACTATCGAAATTTCATTAGGCGAGTCACCCCTGTTCAAACAAGGTGTAACCAACGAAGATAGTTTAATTTACACTAATGACGTTTCGACAAGATCATTCAGTATTAAGGAGTGCTCTAAACAAGAGCAAAACAATATGATCACAGCGGAAGATATTTTTGCTGGAATTGAATATCTACTCGAAGGTAAGAATATTGAAAGACTAAGTGATGGCGTTACGATTTATCATCCCGTATCAGATAAGCTTGGTTCACGCTACAGTTGGTTTGCTGGAGAGCTTAACGAGAAGATTGAAATCAACAGACACATCGGTAGACAATTCATTAACAACTTCTTTGGTCTGGGTGAAGATTTAAGCATCTATGCGGATGTTGGTCGTTATTCAAAAGATGGTATCGCGTCATGGTTAAACACTGAAAAATCAGTTTTAACGGAATTCACTAAAGATCTTTTAGGTGCACTGAGATCCCTAACTGGAAATGGTAGCTCTAGAAAGAATGAATTTATCCATAATCTTGGAACACTTTTGTCATACTGTGAGTATGACGGGATTAATGCTATTCCAGCAATCATCTTTAGAGCAAGAGTTGAGGCCCTAAACACAAGTAATATTGATCACAGTACAAAAGAAATCGAGGGTCTACTCTACGAACTAAAGGGTGATCTTCAAAAGCTTCACAAGACATTTAAGTCGTTCGAAGAATTTATATTTAACAAAGGCAAAGAAGACAGGATTACTGCAAGAAAAGAAAGTACATCTATGCCATAAAACCAAGGATGGTTTATGAGTAACAACTTCAAGGATGAGGTTATGACGGCCATTGAGGAAGTAAAAAACTCTCTGGTTAAGGATAAGGAAATATCTGACAAGCAGATGGAAATTCTACTGCTTACTTCTCTATTAGAGGAGGAGTCTCAATGAATGCTGAAAAGATTGAGACTCCAGAGCTCCCACAGAAAAAAAGAATGACGATTCTCCAGTTAAATAGAATTGGAGATATTGTTCAAACAGCTCAGATGGTTCGTCTTCTTAAAGAAGAGCATGGTGATATTGAAATAGCATTAGTTGCAAGAAAGCAATTTGCTAATCCTGTGCGTTTCCTTCTCGATGGGCTATTTGATGATGTTTTTATAATTGATACAGATGAAATTTTTAGAAACACTTCTCCACTAACACTCTCAGGTGTTAGAAAGAAACTCTCTAAATTCATTGCTCATGTTAATGCAAAACCTAGCCATGTAAGCATTAATTTAACATTTAGCAAAAGTTCCAATTATCTTCATTCGCTTATTAATTCGACACATAAAGTTGGTCCTTATTATAACAAGCAGGCAGAAGTTAAAATTGAAGACAAATGGAGTCAATATCTCTACGCCACAGTGATGCGTGGAGACATGAATCCTTTCAATTTAGTTGACTTGTTCAAGTCAATTGTTGGCGTCAAGGCCAAAGCTAAAAACAATACAGAGAAGTTAAAAACTAAAGATACTATTCTAATCCATCCTTTCGCTTCTCAAGATAGAAAGAAATGGAAATCGAATAAGTGGACAGAAGTTATTTATAAAACTCTGAAAGAGAATTCAGAAGTAAAGATCCATATTGTTGGTGCTAACAACGATGTAGAAGCAACAAATGAGATTCTAACGAACCCAATTCTTAATTCATATAAAAATAGAATCGTTTCACACGTTGGTTCAAAAAAGATGGAAGAAGTCTTTGAACTTATGAATGATAAAACACTCTTTGTTGGTCATGATTCTGTAATAAGTCACCTCGCGGCCACAAAAGGCGTTCAATCTTTGACTATCGCACTAGGAAACGCCAGAGTATTAGAAACTGCACCGTATAGTGCAAACAACTATATTCTATCGCCTAAAACAAAATGTTATCCGTGTTTTCCAGATCAAGAATGTAATTTCTATCAATGCCACTCTGATATTCCTTATCAAGTTGTAAATTTTTGTATTGATAAACTTGTTAAAGGCCAAGAGATTAACGAGAAAGAACTTGTATCTGAAGCTTCACACTTCTTAACAAGTAGTGTGGACATCTTTAAAACAGAGTTCTCTACACAAGGTCTTTTGACTCTAAATCCTGTTATTTCTTCTGGCCTAAATTCTAAAGAAGCAATTCGTGGCTTTTATAGACTCGGATGGCTATTCAATTTAAGTGAAATTGAAGAAGGTGCAGACTTCCCAACCCTTACGGCCAACTGTCAAAATGAACTAAAGACAGACTTGAGTGGAATTAAACATGCGTTCGAGCTTTGTGAATTTGGAAAGAAGTACTCTCGCTATATTCTAGAAGAGATTTCTTCAGCAACTCCATCTTTAGAACAAATCAAAGCACATTCTGAAAAGATTGATGAAATTGACGGTCTACTGACTATAGTAAAAAACACATTTCCAAGATTGGCCCCGATTGTGGATTATCTCATTGTTGCTAAGGGAAATCTCTTTGGAAACAATATAGTTCAACTCTCAGAATCAGCATTTCTTACATACAACGAAGGCGCAAACCTTTTTAGTGTAATTTATGATCTAATCGAAAAAACACTTAAAGAAGCAAATAAAAACATTAAAACATCGACAAAGGATTTGCGATGACCTCAGTATCAATCAATAAGATTCAAATCAACACACAACTACCGCAAGAATGTACTGTATACGATGCCATGGACTATATTCTTGAACACCATGCAAGCAATGAGCAAGTAATTGCCTCAATTAGTGTTAATGGAAAAGAACTTGATGCTCATGAGGAGAATCAATGTTTAACAATGAATCTTTACTCATTTAGCAGCATCGATTTCAACCTAAAATCTTCAATTGAAATGGCCTACATGTCTCTAGATTCTTGTGTCGGCTATATTGATAATGTTATCGACAAGATTCATGAAACTTTAGGTCTGTACAATGAAAATAAAGTGAATGAAGCGAATGCATTATTTTCTGATGTTATCGAAGTTATGGATCTTTTTATCCAATTAATGTCACGAATCCATAAAACAATCAGAAGATATCACCCGCAATTTTTTCAAGAAAACAGAACCTTACAACAGCTTGAGATTCACCTACTTTCTGTCATGAAGGCACTTGTTCCTGCAAAAGAAAAAAACGATATCATCATGTTATCGGACTTGCTAGAGTATGAACTAATAGATAACCTAACTCAGTGGAAGATAAAAGCAATCCCAGAACTGAAAAAGACACAAGAAGTATAGAGAGCAGAGGTCACGACCTCAGCTCTCACTCATTGCTTGAATTTGAAATTAGAAAATTCAAAAAAAACCTAAAAAGCAATCAATCTAATCTAAAGCAAAATGACCGCAATCTTTTCTTGAATCAAATTAAGAATGAAAGCGGTTTTATTGCTGATATAGATCTCCCATTGAAAGACTTAGTGAAGACTCTTGATAAAATAAAGAGGACGTCTTCACTGAAAGAACTTTTAACAACTTTACACTCTTCAAATATTTTTAGAGGTATCAATAAAGTTCAATATCTCATCCACAGATTAGGTAGTACGTCATGTGAAAGTATTTCTGTTGATGACTCAGGGGCACACTCAAAGAAAGTGCCGATTGATAAGTTTAATTCTCTTTTCACTGCTGTTTTAAAAAGTAAAACAAAGCTATTCGATCAAGGTCATTTTCTCTCCGATATTATTGAAACAAATGGCTACTTCATTGCAGAGTCTCTTCGACTAAAAGGCTCTAATCTTATCATTTTGCTCTCGAATAATTCTTTCCTCCCACCAGAGGTGACTGAATTTAGAAAATTACATTTTATTTCTAAGATAATGCAGGAAAACTTTGAGGCCCATATTTTCAAAGACAGTATGGCAAATCGAAAGCTTTTGGCCCATGAACTGATTAACAACTTAAGTTTAAAAATCTCAATTGATAAAGATAGTACTGAAGAGATATTCAAACAAGAAATAGATGGTCACATTATCACCATTCAAAATTCGAATACTGATAGTGCCACGACAATTTATCATCACGAAAGAATTTCATTGTTAGGTGAGCTTCTAAATACTCTTCAACATGAATTAAGTAATCCATTGTTTGGATTAAATCTTTCAACATCAATGTTATTGATGGAGGAATTTAATGAGGATGCAATCTCTACAATTAAGGACATATCATCTTCAATAAAACGATGCGAAGTTATTATTAAAAACTTCTCTCACCTCTACAAAGATGAAACCACAAATTCTAAATTTAATCTTATTTCACTTATCAAAGAGACACTTGTACTTGCCAAAAGTGAGTCTAAGCATATTTTGAAAAATCTAATCTTCGATGACAAATTGGCCGATCTCGAAATTGTTAGCAATCCGACGTGGTTATCTCAAATTTTATTCAATCTCGTTATAAACAGTTCTCAAGCATTAAATGCTTCATCAATTGAAAAGAAACGCATTGATATTGAAGTACTGGAAGTTGATGATGCAATTGAAATTTTCATTAAGGACAACGGACCAGGTATTGGGCCCGAGTTAGCTAAGGAAATTTTCAAACCCTTCTATACAACAAAAAAAACAGGAACTGGTCTTGGTCTTGCGATATGTCAAAATCTGGCCAAAAAGCTTGGAAGTAAGTTAGAATTAACCGACTCAAGCAATGGTGCTTGCTTTAAATTAAGCATTCCAAATGAAAAAAATTCTACTCATTGAAGATGAGCCACTAATTCAAAAATCATTACAAAAACTCCTTGAAAAAAGAGGAGCAAGGGTCTGTGTGGAAAGCACTGGCAAGACCGCAATTGAGAAGATACTAAAGAACGAATATGATACTATTATATGTGATCTCATGCTCCAGGATATAACAGGCTTTGATGTCATCGAAGAATCTAAAAAAAGATATTCGCTAAATGAAATAGCAGTTAAATTTATAATTATTACTGCCTACACAAGTGATCAAACACTACAAAAGGCAAGCAATTATGGTTGCAGAGTCCTAGGAAAGCCGTTTGATAATATAAACGATGCTTTGAATATTTTCATGGGAGAAAATTAGATGTCGTCCAAAATCAAAAATGTTGCTGTCATCATTAAGCCCAAGGTCATTGGTGAGCTTGCGACGATATTACCAAATTTAACAGAATGGCTTCATAGAAAAAAAGTAAATGTCGCTTTTTCCATTAACGATCAAGATCGAATAAAAAAAATATATAAAGCTCAGCTTAAAAATGTTTCATTTCTTGATTTTGAAAATCTCCTTAAATCGAGTGACTTAGTCATCACCCTTGGGGGAGACGGTACTTTCATTGGTGTTGCAAGAAAGTGTAATAAAGATGCTCCTCCTATTTTTGGTGTAAATATGGGAAGACTTGGATTTATTACAGAATTTTCTAAGCATGAGTTTTATGAATCTTTGGCCCAAACTCTTGAAGGCAAATTTGAAACTCTAAAACTTAATCTTTTCCAAGTTCAAGTTTTCAAAAAAGAAAAATCATTATTTAAAGGTCATTTTCTAAATGACGCTGTAGTGAATAAGAATGATATATCTCGCATGTTTACATTGGCGGTAGAGAGCGAAGATGAAAATATCTACAACCTTGCAGGAGATGGCCTAATTATCAGTTCTCCAATTGGATCAACTGCATACTCATTGGCCGCTGGTGGACCAATAATTCATCCATCTGTTGGAAGTATGGCACTAACTCCAATTTGTGCTCATAGTTTAACCCATAGACCTATGGTTATTTCCGATCGCTCTAAGATTTTTGTCAGACCCCTTCAAGAAAGTGGTGTCATTACTCTTACTCTAGATGGACAGGAAGCATACGATCTAAAACCGGGTGAAAGAATTCAAATTACGAGAAGCTCTCGTTTTGTAACTTTAGTAAAAAACCCAGAACGAACATATTACCATACTTTAAAAGAAAAATTTAAACACGGAAGAAGAGATGCCTAAACAAGCAAAACTCCTACTTAATTCACTTTCGATAAAAAACTTTGCAACTTTTGAAGATCAAACGATTCATTTTGATAATTGTTTCAATTCTATTATCGGAGAAACCGGATCAGGAAAAAGTTTAATCCTAGAAGCGATACAACTAATTTTAGGAGCGAGATCAGATAAGAAGATTGTTAGAAAAGGCAGCGACTTTGCAACAATCGAAGCAACATTCGATGGTTTAGATACTCATTCTAAAAAATATTTTGATAAATTAGGTTTTCCGACTGAAGATCAAATAGTTGTAAAGCGCATTATTTATTCAACTGGAAAATCAAAATCATTTTTAAACTTCGAAACCTGCTCGCTAAGTATTTTACAGCAAGTTTCTAAATATTTTGTTGATCTTGTCGGACAGTTTGAAAATCAAAAATTGCTTTCGACTGACTATCAACTACAATTACTCGACTCTTACATTGGAAATGACAATATTGTAGGTGAGTTCAACTATCTCTTTGAAAAATATAATTCTCTAATCAAAAAAAGAGACTCTCTTCAAGATCAAGAAAAGAATCGTCTACAGAGAGAAGACTTCCTTAAATATCAAATTGCCGAAATCTTAAATCTTGACCCATCAGTTGAAGAAGAAAAAGAACTTCTTAAAAAGAAAGAATCCATCGTCAATTTTGAAAAAAATCATAAAAGTCTCATCGCGATCAACGATCTTCTATGTGAAGGAGAGATTAACATTTCCGACTTGATTTCAAGATGTAAGTCATTCGCTCATAATCTCGATGAAAAGTTCTACAACGCTTTCGAAGAAATTAGCGGTCTTGTTGAGCAAACTTCATATGATGTCTCTAAGGAATTATCAGCAGACCAGAGCGAAGAAGATATAGATTCAATTATGGAAAAATTGGATCAATATCAAAAACTAAAACGCAAGTACGGCAATTCAATAGAAAGCACACTTGAATATCTTTCTCAATATCAAATAGAATTGGCACAGATTCATGAATTCGAAGCATCACTTGATAAGATAAATGCAGATATCGAAGAGACAAAGAATAAGGCCTATAATCTTGCCAAGGTTCTACATTCACAAAGAGTTACTGGTGCAAGTAAACTTAGCAAAGAGCTAACTACAAGCGTGCGCTCTTTGATGATGAAAGGTGCAACATTTAAAATTAAATGTAATGAAACAAGTGATTTGACTGCTTCTGGAATAACTTCTCTTGAATTCAATGCCGAAACAAACCCTGGTGAAGGATTTCATAATATTAAAGATATTGCTTCAGGAGGAGAACTATCTCGAATTCTCTTATCGCTTAGAAAAATTCTCTCTACTAATGATTCAATTTCCGTGTTTCTTTTCGATGAAATTGACACAGGTGTAGGTGGTGAGACAGCAATGGCCATCGGTAAAGCACTTGCCGAAGTGGCCTCGAAATCGCAAGTCATTGCGATTACACACCTTCCGCAAATTGCCTTCTTTTCAGATAAACTTATCCACGTTTCTAAGAAAACAGAGAATAAGAGAACATTTAGTTGTGTTGAGGAGATTACAGGAAATAGTAAGAAGCAATTTATTGCTTCGATGACACCGATTTCATTAAGCTAAATTTACAAAATCAATTTGCCCGTCGTCTGAAATCTTTAGAAAGGATTTTTCAAGGCGGGCATATCCCACATTCAAATAGCGAGCTTCTTCAAAAGTATAATCATCTTTAACATGACTATGGCCACATATGAGAATATCTACAGGCTTTCTTTTAATTTCTCTTCTAAAGCTCTCACGAAATTTTTCCATAACATTTTTATCGTCACGGATCTCATACTTTTTCTGATTACGATTACGACTTTTATTTGATGCTCTCGTTCCAATGAAATTCAAAAGGGAAAAAGGCATTATATAATTTGCAACAAACTTCATAAAAGGATTGTTAACGACTCTTTTATAGGCCTTATAACTCGGATTATCTATTTCAATATCATCCCCATGACTGACATGAATTTTCTTGCCTGATATTTCTGTGAACAATGGGCCCTGATAGATTCTAATTAAATCTTCAGAAACATTATTAAGCTTACAGAATCTTTTAAATAACTTTCTAAGATGAAAGTCATGATTTCCTTCAAAAAAATGTATTTTTACGCCTTTAGAAGTAGATTCCTTCAATTGATTAAAAAAATCTGAATATAAAGAAAGATATTCAACATGGTCACCAATCATCAGGTCAAAAATATCTCCGACAAGAAAAATTTCATCGCCTTCTTTTGCATTAGTTTTTGCAAAGAAATCTTTGAGAAGAAGACAACCAAAATCATTTGGTTCTTTTACGTGAATATCTGAAATGAAATAAAAGCTCATTACAAATCATTTAACATTTTTAAGCTAGATATTGCAATCTTTTCAATCTCAGTCTTTAAAATATTGCTCTTATCTGTAAACATAAATGAGACTCTATACGCACCATACATATATTTTTCAAATTTATAAGGTGGCATAAATTCTGTTTTGACGATTTTGGCCTTTAACTTATAAGCATTGGCCACAAAAGATATTTCAACCTCAAGCTCTTGTCCCTCTTTCCACTTCAAATAAGGAAGCTCCATTGTACCCAAAACGATCGAGAATCCACCGAGACTAATATCAACGCATTCAAACTTCTTACCTGCAAAATTGGCCTTTACAGGAAATAATGGTTCAAATCTTGGATTATCTCTTCTTTCGAATTTTCTAATTTTTTCAGGGAGTGTGACAATAAGATGAGGTGCTTGGAATGATATGAGATCTGATTCGAAGGCCGTTTTTTGATTTTCAAAATAGAATTTTAATTTTCCTGATCCGCTTATTAAACTGTTGAGAACTTCCGCATGTCTACTTTCAACTTCGAATTGTAATTGAGCTCTTTGAGTGGATGTGGATCTCAGAGTTACTGGAACTTTAATTAAATTTCCGTCTCTGAGATCCCAGACATAAGTCTCACCACGTGCACTAATGATCTCATTCAACAATCCTTTTTTTACCACTTCCGCATTCTCCAATTCCGTAAAGCCTTTTTCATAAAACCTCCCCACTAAAGTCAACCGGACGATGTGAGGAGGTAAAATGGGCTTTGTGGAATAAGCATACATTGCCTAAATGCTCATTCCGACTTTGAAAGGAGTGGGAAGACTAATCTTCCCAAACCTTTTATAACTTTAACTTTATCTTTTAATTAACCAACAAGTCTTAGTGCTGAGTTAGGGATTGCGTTAGCTTGAGCTAAAGTTGCAATACCAGAACTCTTGATTACGTTGTTTGAAGCAAGTTTTGCAGACTCTTGAGCAACGTCTACGTCCTCAATAACTGATCTTGCACTCTCTTGGTTCAGTGCCTGAACTTCAAGGTTAGATACAGTAGATTCAAGTCTTGATTGGATTGAACCTAGATTTGCTCTATACCCTGATACTTTTTCAATAGCACCATCAATTGTTTCCATTGCATCAAGTGCGCCACCTTTTTCAGAGATAGATACACCACCAACCCCGATACTGTCTGAAGTTGCATTTGTTTCAGAGGCATCGAAAGTAATTCTGTTCTGTTCTCCTGCAAAGGCACCAACTTGAATATCTTTTGAATCACCCTCACCATTTAAAAGATTCGAACCGTTAAATGTTGTTGATTGTGCAATACGATCAACCTCAGATGTTAACTGTTGAAATTCTTTATCAAGGAACCCTCTTTCAGTATCACCAACAGTGTCTGATGATGCTTGAACAGTTAGTTCTCTTAATCTTGTAAGAATGTTTGATGTTTCATTTAGTCCCCCTTCTGCTGTTTGCACAAGTGAGATACCGTCATTAGCATTTCGAGTCGCTTGTCTTAGACCTCTAGTTTGAGCTTCTAAGTTTTTCCCGATCGCTAGACCTGCAGCATCGTCTGCTGCTTTTGTAATTCTTTTACCACTTGATAATTTCTCTAGAGAGTCATTACCAGTTGATGATACTTCTCTTAAGTTCTTTTGAACTGTTTGTGAAGCAATGTTAGTAGCAATTCTTAGTCCCATGTGTAACTCCTTTCAAAAGTTAATAAAGCCATTTTTTTGTTTCCGACTTCTTTTGTCAGACACAAACCATATCGCCGTACTCGGGTAAGAACTTTAGTCTTTTGCTCTGTTATTAAAAAAAAAGTTAATCGAAATGTGTAAAAACAATAACTTAAACATGATTTTTTTTGGCACAGCAATTGAAGAGAGTATCCTGATTTCAGGTGCTTTATAGGTAAATAATCTATTTGGAATTTTGAGTTGGCCTAAATCTTGAACTAGTAAATAAAAAGGGCCTCACGAATGAGGCCCTGGAGTGTTTGTTTGTTGAATTCGAATGGTTGATTCACTATCCGACTAATCTTAGAGCACCTTGAGAAGACTGGTTAGCTTGCGCTAGTACCGAAGTTGCAGAGTTAGAAAGAATGTTTGTTCTCGCCATTTCTGCTGTCTCTACAGCTACATCAGTATCTCTAATTCTTGAATTCGCAGCTGAAAGGTTTTCAGTTGATACTTCAAGGTTATTGATAGTCGACTGTAGTCTATTCTGAAGGGCACCTAGGTTTGCTCTGTTACCTGAAATTTTAGAAATCGCTGAATCTAAAGTTTCTAGGTTAGTTTGAGCTCCCTCTTTTGATGCTACAGAGAGACCTTCAAGTCCAATATCCGCTACTCTCGCACTAGAATCCTGTGGCTGATAAGAGATTCTGTCATTACCTTCATTGTTTTGAATTCCGATTTGAAAGTCTAGAGTATCACCCTCACCACTTAGCAAATCTTTTCCGTTAAATTTAGTTGAAGTAGCAATTCTATCAACTTCTTTAACTAGAGATTGGAATTCCAAATCTGTAAATCCTCTTTCTGTGTCTCCAACTGTATCAGATGCAGATTGTACAGAAAGCTCTCTTAATCTAACTAGGATGTTTGATACTTCGTTTAATCCACCTTCTGCTGTTTGGATCATCGAAATACCATCACCAGCGTTTCTTGTTGCTTGTCTAGTTGATCTGATATCTGCTTTTAGTTTCTCAGAGATCGCTAGACCAGCAGCATCGTCTCCAGCTTTATTAATTCTTTGTCCTGAAGACAATTTTTGAAAAACGTTATCCTGCGAGTTTTTTACTTGTCCCAAGTTTCTTTGCGCAGCTAATGATTGTACGTTAGTGTTAATTCTTAAACCCATTTTAATCTCCTCGAATCACCAAACCTCCTTGTGTCAGTTAATTACAAACAACCTTGTCTGTAACTGTTACAACAACGCTTAGGATCCCCATCCTAAGCAATAACCTCTACGGATACTCAGTAATATACTTGAGCAATATTTCAGGTAAAAACCCTGTTTTTTCACATATTTATAATGGAGTAAAGTGGTCTACTTTCTTGTTATTTTACTAAGGATTTAACAGTATCAATGAGTTGTTCACGATTACTAATTTTTAAATCTAAAATTGAATTCTTGAACGCTTCACTAAGGAATACAAATTTTTCAGAAATTATTTTTCTAGCGTGAATATCTATGTTCACAGGAATATCTTCACTGCATTTTGCAATCACTACTTTGTGACCAAGTTTTAATGAAGCTGCTAAATATAATGGAAACTCACTTAAACAATCATCAGGGATAACAGTTACAAAATCATCTTTCGTAACTGCTAATGTATAGAGATCAATTTTTTTGTCTTGAATGAGGATTGATTTTTTGAAAATCAATTTTTTCCTTGAACGCTTTTGATGATACCTGATGTAGAGTAGCCGTCTTTGAAGATTAGACTCTTAACTTCTCCACCCTTAGCAAGAACGATATCATGACCAACAATTGATTCTACGGCCCAATCACCGCCTTTAACAAGGACATCTGGTTGAACATCATTAATCAAATTATACGGAGTATCTTCTTCAAAAATTTCAACAAAATCTACGGCCTTTAAATTCTCAAGGACGTACTTTCTATCTTCTTCTTTGTTAATAGGTCTATTTTCTCCTTTAAGTCTTCTAACAGAGTTATCAGAATTTAGACCTAAAAATAAAACATCCCCTTGCTTCTTTGCTTCATTCAAATAAAGGACATGCCCAGAATGTAGAATATCAAAACAGCCATTAGTAAAAACGACTTTCTTACCTTTGTTTTTTTCTAAAAACTCTTGAGCAGACTTCGATAAATTAGTCATTCAAGATTACCCTTGTATCTGAAAGCTTCCCACTGAAGTCGAGAAGAGCTGGAAGTCCAATAAGCAATGTACTGATCATTGAAACAATTGCTCTTATCAGAGTTGCTTTGAAAGTAAGAGAACGGTCAGCACTATCAACTTTCACACCCAATAAAATCTTACCTGGTGTTTGTGCTAAATCTAGAATTGAAAAATAACTCACATAAAGAATAGAAAAGAGGACGCCAAAAATGGCCATGTCACTTACTTTCATTTGTGTCATAAATTCAGCAAAGGAGATATTAACTGTAAAAATGAATGAGAAAGTTAGTAGACCCATAAGAGCTGCTATACAGGCAAAATCAACTACCCATGAGGCAAATACTTTTGAAATCGGTGCTAATACAGTTTTTTTAGTTTCAGTAATAACGACTTTTTCTTTTTGCTTCATTTGATTAGATTGAGCGGTAGGACGTTGACCGTAAAAAGCTTGTAGCTCT
>NZ_AUNE01000052.1 GCF_000447755.1 Bacteriovorax sp. BSW11_IV
CGAATATGATATTCATGATTGGGAATATAAGGGCTAAGAAATTCTCTCGCACCATGGGTAAGGGCACGCTTTGAGATATCTGGATTTTCTGCTGATGAGCGGAAAATAATTGGACAGCCATTATAACAAGCAGAGCTTTCAATTAGATCGGCAAGGGCAAAACCATCAATCTTCGGCATGAGCACATCAAGAATAATAGCATCATATTTTTTACCGGCAATTCTCTTAAGGACTTCTGAAGATGAAGTCTCTGTTTCCACATTAAAGTGTTCTTCTAATAAAAGGCAAAAATCTTCTATTTTAAGAATATTGTCGTCGACATATAAAACAGTTGGTTTCAAATAAAAATCCCAAGTAAATTGTTTCACAATAATTTTCGACTAATTTCAAGGAATTGTAAATGAAAAAGGCCCAAAGATGGGCCGTAACTATTTTAAATAATTAGGTTTTACTAAGTATTCAATAGGGTCTTCAATACCGGCTTTTTGAAAGCCACGAAGGCGTAGAGCGCAGCTGTCACAAACGCCACAGGCCTTGTCTCCGCGAGCGTAGCATGAATATGATGATTTTAATGGAGCACCAAGTTCAACGGCCATTTTAACGATTTGTTCTTTTTTCAGGTCAATAACTGGAGTAACGATAGAAATATCGCCTTCTTTAGTTCCGACTTTGATAAGATTGTTATAGGCCTCGTAATATGTTTTACGACAGTCTGGGTAACCAGAAGAATCTTCTTCAACAGCTCCGATATAGATTTTTTTCCCACCAATGACTTCTGACCAACTTACGGCCATGGCAATGATGTGTGTATTTCTAAAAGGAACATAGCTATCAGGAATTTCTTCTGAGTCCCCTTGGTATTCTTTAACATCGATGGCCGAATCAGTAAGAGAAGAACCACCAATTTGGCTTAAAAAGCTAACATCGATGATTTTTCTGTGTTCAGGTTTTACATTGTAGAAATCAGCGATTTCAGTAAAACATTTCAGCTCTCTTTCTTCTGTTTTTTGACCATAGTTTAAATGCAAAAAGGCCAGCTCTTCGTGCTTTTCATTCGCAAGAGCTGCAGTGACTAAAGAGTCCATTCCACCGCTAACTAATACAACTGCTAATTCTTTGGATTTTTGTGTCACTGCTTTGTCCTTATGCTTTATTTGCCATGTCTTTAATGAAGGCAAGAATCTTATCTGTCTTTTCTTGGGCCTTCGCTTTCTTTTGTTCTAGTGATCCTTCATTTTCTTGGATCATGATATAGAATTTTATCTTAGGCTCAGTACCCGATGGGCGTAGATATATTTTATCACCATCTACTAGGTTGAAACCTAAAACATTACTGCTAGGCAGGTCAAGTTTCCATGACTCATTCTTTGTAAAACTTACTACGTTTGAAACCTGATAATCTTCAAGATAATCAACAGATAGGCCTGCAAATTGGCCATCATTCATCTTTCTAAATGATTCCATGATACGAGAAATTTTCTCAGAGCCTTCTTTACCTTCGTAAACAAGATTTAGGAGAGATTCATGTGAGAAGCCATATTCTTCATAAATCTTATCGAGGGCCTCCATCAAATTTAGGCCTTTCGTTTTATAGTAAAGTGCCATCTCTGCCATAAGTGTCACAGAGTGCACACCGTCTTTATCGCGAACGTAATTATTTGGTAGGTAACCAAATGATTCTTCAGTAGCAAAAATGAAATTCTTTTCAGGATTTGTTTTTTCAAGTTTATTCATCAAACCACAAATCCACTTGAATCCTGTCAAAGTATTAAATGTCTCTACACCAAAAGAAGTTGCAATCTTGTCTTGAAGTGGAGTTGTCACAATTGTTTTTACAAAATATGGATTAGATGGAAGGCGATTAGTCTCTTTTAAATTCTTTGCTACGTAGTGAAGCATAAGAATTCCGATTTGATTTCCATTGATATAATGAATTTCACCGTTGTGCTTTAAGGCAACTCCTAATCTATCTGTATCAGGGTCTGAACCCATAACGATATCAGCATTTGTTTTTTCCATAAGATCAACGGCCATTTTAAGTGCCGATGGGTTTTCTGGATTAGGTGAAGAAACTGTTGGAAAGTTGCTATCAGGTTTTGCCTGTTCTTCGACAACTTCAATATTTGTCATCCCCATATCAGTGAGGGCACGAGTACAAGGAATTAAACCAGTTCCATGAATCGGAGTGTAGACGATCTTTAATTTACTTCCTTCTTTTTGGCAAAGTTCAGGAAGAATAACTTTATCGTGAATTGCCTTGTAGTAAGCATTCTCAACATCTTCTCCAACCCAGTGGATAAGATTCTTTGCAAGACCAGCTTCAAAGTCCAAGAACTGAATTGTAGAGAAATCATTGATGGCATAGTAGTTGTTGATAATATTCTTATCATTTGGCGGAGTAACTTGGGCCCCGTCATTCCAGTAAACTTTGAAGCCGTTATACTCTGGAGGATTGTGTGATGCCGTTACCATTACACCAGCACAAGCATTGTGATGACGTACGCTAAATGAAAGAAGGGCAACAGGATTTAATCTTTTATAAATATAAGCGTGAATACCATTGCCTGCAAAAACGCTGGCCGCTTCTTGAGCAAATTCGAAAGACATGCGACGAGAGTCATATGAAAGAGCAATTTTAAATTCTGTTTTACCGGCCTCTTTTCCTGCTCGAAGAACTTCGTTGGCAAGGGCCTGTGAAGCTTTACGAATAGTATATTTGTTAATGCGGTTAAGACCTTGTCCTAAAATGGAGCGCATTCCGCCAGTTCCGAATTCAAGATCTTTATAAAAGCGCTCTGTTAATTCTTTTTCATCACCTTTATTAATTAGCTCTTGAATTTCATGGCGAGATTGTTCATCAAAGTAAGGGTTGCTTGCCCAGGCCTGGGCCTTATCTAGAATAGTTAATTCCATAGAGATTTAGTCCTTTAATATTGTTCTCCAAAATGTGTGGGGCATTGTCGCAAAGGGCCTGCCATTTGTCTATTTTGACACTCGATGTAATGTCGAATTGACCCGAGGTAATTTATGACTATTGCGTCTTAACTGATCGGAAATTATGGTATAAATAAGCTAAGCGAAAATTGATAGAAAAGTTGATATTAAAGTTAAAAGGGGAAGTTATGGCAAATAAGAACATGAAACATCCTAAAAATGTCCCAGGAGCTTGGTACACTACAGATCCTGACGATGACAATGGAGAAGGATGCATTGCCTGTAACGTTTGTTACACAGGTGCACCAGAGTTTTTTGCTGAAGATGAAGATGGGAATGCTTACGTTGTAAAGCAACCAACAACACCAGAAGAAAATGAGCTATGTGAAGAGCAAATGGATGCTTGTCCAGTTGCATCAATCGGTAACGATGGCTAAAAGATTCTTAATGGAAAAATAAGGCACCAAGAAAGGTGCCTTTTTTAATTGGTCAAGTTATTGGAATTTGCTAAAATTGTATTAATTATTTTTTATCAAGTTGATATTAACATTAAACGAGAGGTTTAAGATGGAGTTTAATCCAACCCAGGTACAGCTCGTGGGAACAGTACTGTTTGCTTTAGCAGTAATTCACACGTTCATGGTATCAAAGTTTCAGCATCTAGCGCACAAGTATCCAGTGGGCTCAATTCAAGAAAATCTTTTTCACTTTCTAGGTGAAGTTGAAGCCGTTTTCGGAATTTGGGCAGGTCTTTTCATTATCTATCTTGGGGCAACTCAAGGTTTGATGGTTGTAGACCATGGTACTCACAAAGTTGTAGGGGGAGCAGTTCAATATCTTGAATCTCTTAACTACACAGAACCGGCATTTGTATTTGTTATTATGTGTATGGCCGGTACAAGACCTGTAATTGTCTTTGCTGAAAAAATCATCAAAGCAATTTCTAAAGTAATTCCTCTTCCAGGGAAGATGGGATTTTATGTATCAACTCTAGTTGTTGGTCCAATTCTAGGTTCATTTATTACTGAACCAGCTGCAATGACTGTTACAGCGCTAATTCTTCTAGACTATTTCTACTCAGGAACGATGTCTCAGAAATTTAAGTATGCAACTATCGGTCTTCTTTTTGTAAACGTTTCAATTGGTGGAACTCTAACTCACTTTGCTGCTCCTCCAGTTTTAATGGTTGCCGGTAAATGGCACTGGGATATGGCATTTATGTTCCAACACTTTGGATATAAGTCTGTTGTGGCCATTATCATTTCAACTCTAATTGTTGCCTTTGCGTTCAAAAAAGAACTTACAGGTAAACTTGAAATGAAGCAAAAGCATGACAACTGGCTAGAGCCAACTTGGTGGATTACTCTGACTCACTTAGTATTCATGGGACTAGTGGTTTTCACTGCTCACCACATGGTATTTTTCATGGGTCTATTCCTATTCTTCCTAGGTTTCACGGCCGTTACAACTGAATACCAAGATCAAATTAAACTTAAAGAATCACTACTTGTAGGTTTCTTCCTTGGTGGTCTTGTTACTCTTGGTGCTCAACAAGCTTGGTGGTTACAACCAATCCTGACTCAGCTTGGTGACTTCCAATTATTCTTCGGAGCAACAGCTCTTACAGCTATTACTGATAATGCTGCACTTACATACCTAGGTTCACTAGTTGATCTTTCTGCTAGTGCTAAGTACAACCTAGTTGCTGGTGCTGTTGCGGGTGGTGGTTTAACTGTTATTGCCAACGCTCCAAACCCTGCTGGTTTTGGTATTCTTAAAGATTCATTCGGTGAAGAAGGATTCAATCCACTAGGACTATTAGCAGCTGCTATCGGGCCAACGATCATTGCGATGATTATGCTTGAATTATTACCAAATTTTGGTTCAGCTCTACACTAAGATCTAAAAATAAAGGCCTCCGTTTGGAGGCCTTTTTTTTATTCGTTACAGATAAATGCAGTTGCTAAAACTCTTCTTCTTTTTCCCTGCTCAATAGTGTCATCAATATAAAGTGTATCGGCGTCTTCTTTTCCAGCAAGATTTCTTGCATGAACAATGGCAAGATCCTCACTGCCATCGTTATTAAGTCCTTCTACTTTTCCAACAGGCTGGCAGTTTTTAGGTCTTTTATCGACAACTTTAACTTCCTTACCGTCACTTGTTAGTTTCGTCATTATTGATGAACAAGAGGCAAAGAGTGTTATTAGAATTAATGAAGTAAAAAGCTTGGTCATATTCTATCCTTTGGTGAGTTGATGAATCTTATTTAGGATATACAGTAATCCTTTCAATGCAAGGGGATTTATTTTATTCTATTAATATTAGAGGTATATCATGAAATATTTTTTGCTATTTTCCATTCTGTTTCCTGCTGTCAATTTTGCTCAGGAATTTTCTTTGGCCTTCGAGTCAAAATCACAGAGTGTTAAATACTTTCAGTTAAGAAGTTATTTAAAAATTATTCGTGCAAAAAATATTTGTGAAGGAAGCTTCTATCCCCATATTATGCAAGATTGGAAGTGTCGAGAAGTCGCAAAGAATATGCAAAAGTGTGCAGCAGACTTTGTATGTCGGGCACCATTTACGAAAAATGCTTACGAGTTTGATGTTAGAAGCACTGTTGTTAAAATGAAGGAGCTGCCTACTCCTAATGAAAAAGTGAAAACAATCGTCTCTAAGAAATCTTCTGAAAAATACCTACTCTCAGATACTCGTATTAAGTATCCTGAAGAAAAAATTGAGCATCCAGGCAGCTTTGCTCCCCAAGTTTTAAAAACAAGTAAAGTTGAAGTCGTGCAAACGAAAAAAGAAGAAAAAGAAGAGAATCTTTTCTATTTACCTGATCCAAATGAAGAACGAGATCCAGAATTAGTTAGCTTAAGAGAAGATGCTGTCGAAAAAAGAGAATTAATGAGGCAGGAAAAAGTTGAGGGAAGTTGGGATCAAAAATTTAACCTTAAAAACTTTTCTTTCTCCTATCTATCGGTATCAGATGATGATTCAAACTCATTTACTTCTTTCAATGGAGCTTGGACGCCTTATTACTGGCACACGAAAAATCTCGCCCTTCGTGGAGAGCTTGGATTGCATAGCTATCAATTTGAAACCTTGAATGGTGAGAAGGATTCATTTTGGGTGACAAGCTTTTTTGGTTATGGGCATTATCGCATAAATAATTTCTACGCAGAGCTTGGTCTAGGATTGGAAAAGTTTAATTCGGATGAAGGGGGAAGTTATTCAGTTTTAAGTATGGGTGGCGGTTATTACTTCAAAAATAAACTACTTTCTTATATTGATCGCGTTTTTATCAATTACAATTCCATCTCAAGTGAGATACCTGCAAAAGAACTAAGAATTGGATTTGGGATTGTATTTTAAATGGTGCGACCTACAAGGATTGAACTTGTGACCTCTACCGTGTCAAGGTAGCGCTCTCCCACTGAGCTAAGATCGCAAAAAATTGGTTCCTAAAATATAAGAAAAGGCCACATTGATGTCAATGAGATTTTTTAAGACTTGGTGCGTATAGAAAGTGTATTTTATCTTATAGTTGTTGGCCTATAGTCTCTAATAGTTGTAAACTTCCTCCATGAAAATTAAATTAAATGTCAGTCTCACTAAGCTGATTGTCGATCAGTTTGTCACTTATTGGTATTACTATTTAGGCGCCTTTTTGTGTTTATTCTTCACTCACTATATTCAAAGTGATTTGCCTTTTTATGCAAAAGAATTGGCCGAAATTGTCACTAGCGGTGTGGATAAAATCGATACATCGAAGTTCTTTTTAATGGCCTTAGGGATTATTATTTTTAGAACGTCTTCTCGTCTTCTCTTTTTCTACCCAGCAAGAGTGATGCAAAAAAATATGAGAGTAGAGTTACTTGCTAAACTTGAAAATGCTGAACCTTCTCGTTATGCCAAATACTCATCAGGACAGTTGTTTCAAATTCTAAGTAATGACATGGAACAAATTAGAGCAATGATAGGTTTTGCATTATTACAGATTGGAAATATTGTTGTGGCCATGTCAGTACTTGTGCCAAAAGTTGTTGCCTTCAATTCTCAAATTGTAGTGGCGCTCATCCCACTTGTTGTTTCTTTTTGTTTATTCACTTATATCGTTTCTCGCAATAAAGTTTACTATCGAAAAACGCAAGACCTACAAGGTGAAGTTCAAAACTTTATTATGGAATCTTACGCTGGTAAAAAGACAATTAAAAATTATCATTCCGAAAAATCGTTTATTGATCTATTTAAGTCCCATTCATATAGTGAGCTTTGGAACTTCTACAAAGCTGGAACACGCGTCTCTGTGGCCATGCCTTTCGTCCCGCTAGGTGTCGGTATCTCACTTCTTTGGGGTGCCTATATAATTAAATTGCAGGATCTAGGTCCGTCTTCTTTGGTTCTCTTTTCTGGTTTCGTTTTTCTATTCTTAGAGCCTTTAATGTTTCTGTCGTGGATTGGAGTTGTATTCACGCGAAGTCATGGGGCATGGGCAAGGATAAGAGAGCTTGTAAATATTGTGGATATTCCTTCTGAAAAAGAAGAATTGATCGCCACAATTGATTCGACAGAAAATACAATAACTCTTCCTTATTGGGATACTTTTTTAAATCTTCCTCTTAATAAAGGAAAGTGGAGTGTGCTAGTTGGAAGAACGGGTTCAGGTAAAACAGAGTTAATTAAAAAGATGGCCTTAGGCCTAAGAAAGCAGAATAAAAATATCAGTTATGTTGCTCAGGATCCTTATCTTTATAACGATTCTGTACTTAACAATATATTTCTAGGAAATGAAGCAACTGATGAAAAAAAGTCTCAGGCCAAAGTTCTTTTAGAACTCTTTGGACTTGATTATCTTGCAAGCTCAACAGAAGAACTTTTTGCAATGGAAGTAGGGGAGAATGGGAAACGTCTGTCTGGTGGCCAAGCTAAGCGTCTGTGTCTTGTTCGATCATTAATGAGTGAGGCCGATATCCTATTGTGGGATGACCCTTTCTCATCAGTCGATTTAATTTTAGAGAAACAAATTTTTTCAAAATTAAAGAATATGAATTTTATTAAAGAAAAAACGATTATCTTAACAAGCCATAGACTTTCAACAGTGCGCTTAAGTGATCAAGTTATGTATATTGATAAAGACCAAGGGATGGTTGAACAAGGTCCAGTGGCAGAAATCGTAAACGGACAAAGTAAAGGAGCAGTCGTTGAGTACTTCGAAAACCAAATGGTTTAGTTTCTTTCTCTTTCCGGGAAGTATTAAGCATATTGTAATTGTTCTTGTTTGCTTGCTAGGCTCTACTGTACTTGGGGCCTTGACTCCACGTTTTATGGCAGACCTCGCAAGAACATATAGTGAAAGTGATTTGTTCTTTAATTCAATTCGTAATCTCTTTTATCTTTTTATTGCCGTATATGTGAATAGGGCGCTCTATCAATTATTTGTAAATCGTTATGTTAAAGATCTTGCTCAATACTCGCGAAGTGAATGTTTTGAAAAGTGGCTTTTAAATTACGATATTCAAACAGAAGATAATTCTGCAAGTGAGCGCTATCCACAAGGAGAAGTTCTCGCAAGAATCGTCAATGATACCGAGGCCCTGAGAGAACTTGTGACGTCGGGGACATTTGGCATTTTTATTGATTTATTTTTCGTCATTTCATGTTTGGCCAGTTTTGTTGGAATTAATCTCTATGCGGGTTCATTTTTAGCACTTTCAGAAGTAGCGGCAGCAGGGATACTTATTTGGGGAAGCAAGTATATGCGCTCAATCTTCTTGAGCGTTCGTCATGCCAATGGAAACCTCTCTCGTACTGTGGCCAATCTTGTGGATGGAGTGTCGGAGAGTTATTACAATAATCACGGAAACTATGCCTCAAAAAAAGGCGAAGTTGTTTTTGATGATTTTCTAGCTAAACAACTTCGTGCCAATGTTTGGGACGCTTCTTATTATTCAGTTGCTGAGTCATTGTACCCAATGCTCTTAGCTTTGGTTGTCTTTATTTTTCCTTACTCGAACATCACAGAAGCTGCCGTGATCTTTGCTGTTGTTGATCTTATTCAAAGATCAATTGGTCCTGTAAAAGATGTCGCTTCAAAAGTTGCCAATGTTCAACGTGCTGCTTCTGGAGTTATGAGAATTAGTGAATTCCTAGGGGATTTAAGTAAGGGCCATTCATCACCATTAATTCATAAAAGAGAGCCATTTAATTTTCATCACTTTTCAGTTGATATTAAAAGATATCAATATCCAAAGAGAGGGAATGAGGAAAAGTCATTTGCTTTAAAGAATATTGCTTTTGAAGCATCTCCTGGTGAACTTGTTGGAATCGTCGGATTATCAGGTTGTGGTAAGTCTACACTTTTAAATATCTTGGCCGGAAATATTATTCCAGGTGATGCTGATATTGTTATTGACTGCGTCTCAGGTGCAGAGGTTCATTACCCAGGAAATGGTGAAAGTGATGTTGTTCGCTATCGTGAAAATGTAGGGATAGTATCTCAAGATTCACACATATTTTCTGAGTCAGTTTATTTTAATATTTCCTTTCAATATGGTGAAACATCTGAAGAATTTAAAAAATTTTGGTCTTGGATCGAAGAGCAAATTCCTTATTTCAAAAGATGGGGGATCACACCAGAATCGACTTTAAATATTAAAGATCTTTCTCTTGGACAAAAACAGTTGATCGCAGCAGTGCGATCTTGTTATTTGAAAAAATCAATTGTTCTTTTTGATGAAATTTCTTCTGCCCTCGATAGTGATTTAGAACTGGCGCTAAGAAAGGTTGTTCTTCTCATTCAAAAGAATTCGCTTACTTTCATAGTGGCCCATAGAGTTGAGACAATTATCAATGCTGATAAGATTTTAGTTATGGATTCTGGACTCGTAATGGCCGAGGGAAAACATCAGGAACTTATTCAAAATAATTCCATTTATAAGGAGTTCATTGCGGAATTATCGCATTATTAAAAGTTTTAGGTTATTATTTTAGAGATTCATAATTATTGAAAGGAGAATCTCTAATGAAAAAGAATAACTTGGCCAGTGTACTTGGCCTAACAGTGTTTGCAACGGCATTGTTTTTTTCATGTACAAAAGAAGTAAAATCTGGACCTAATTTTATCTATAAGCCAGCTCCATCAAACGAAGTAGCGGCAAAATATAAAGGTCAAGACATCAAAGTAAACGAAGTTTTCAGAGGCGCTGAAACAGAAATCTTTGAAGCTGAAATGAAAGTTTACGAAATCAAAATGGCAAAACTTAAGGCCTGGTTGATTGAAAGAATGATTGATGCAGACCCAAATAAGAAAGGTCTTTCAAATGATGAATTCCTAAAGAAGTATATTGCTAAAGAAGTAACTATTACTGAAAAAGAAATTCAAGCTTTCATCAAAGAAAGAAGTATTCCAGCTGAGCACATCAATGAGCAAATGAAGCAAAGAATCAGCCAATTCCTTACTATGGAAGCTGAAAAAGGTGCTATTGAAGCTTGGTTTAATAAGCAAACACAAAACAACCCTGTAGAGATTTATATTGCAAGACCTAATCGTCCCGTTTTCAATGTAAACGTTGGGGATGCTCCTTTTGCTGGTGGAGCTGATGCTAAAGTTACAATCGTAGAATTTTCTGACTTCCAGTGTCCATTCTGTCAAAAGGGTGCGAGCATTATGGAAGAAGTTAAGAAAAAATACGGAAACAAAGTTAAAATTGCTTTCAAAAACTATCCACTCCCATTTCACAACAATGCTAAGACAGCTGCTAACGCAGGTCTTTGTGCAAACGAGCAAGGTGCTAACTTCTTCTGGAAAATGCACGATGAGATGTTCGCTAACCAAGCAAACCTAACAAATGATGGCCTACTAGGTATGGCGAAAAAAATTGGTCTTAAAGAAACTGATTTTAAAACATGTCTAGAGTCGAATAAATTTGCTGCTAAAGTTGAAGCAGACATGAAAGAAGGTCAAGATGTAGGGGTTAAGTCTACTCCAACATTCTTTGTTAACGGAAAAATGATTAGTGGAGCTGTTCCACTGGAACAATTTTCCGAGGTAATTGATCAAGAACTGTCTATGTAATTAAAATTGCATATCTTAAAAGAAGGCCTGGAAAAAAACTTCCAGGCCTTTTTTATTTCTGCTAAAATACTAAAATGTATAAAGTCATTCTAGGAAGGAATGAGGAATAAAGATTATGGATATTTCTGACTACTCAAATCGTTTATCACAAATTAAGAAAGACTATTCTGATACGGCTGATAAACTTCGCGATAATTACAAAAAAGATCTGAAAGATCTTGAAAAAAATCATGAGGCCCGCGAGAAGAAGCAGGCCGAAAATTATCGTTCATCAAAAGAAGAGCTAGAGGCCAGAAACGAAGAGAACAATCGTCTCTATTCAAAAGTTACAAAAGATACAATCAATGAGCGTACAAAGGCCTTTAGAGAAGGGCTGGAAGATCAACGCACAGATTTTGAGCAAGAAAGACAAGAGATTAAAAGAGGGTTTGATGATCGTTTGAACTCATTAAGAGATTCATATACAAGATCAAGCCGTGAGAAAGATAAGTTCCAAGATTTTCAGTTAGATGGTGCTAAAGAGCGCTATGAAGATCGTTTGGGAAAATTAGAGTCAAGCTATAACGATAGCTTTTCTCGTTTAGACAAAGAAACGGATAGAAAATTTAATCAATATCAATCAGAACAAGCAGCAGAGAAGAGAAACTTAATTGATCGCTATAGTAATGAAAAAGCAGAACTGGTTAAAAACGGTTCTTTAGAGAAAACAAAAGTAGCAGACCAACATCATAAAGATATTGAAAATCTTCGTAAGGCCCAAGGCACAGAGCTTGAGCAATTGAAAGATTATCAAAAAAATCAACTTGAATCCGTACGCAATTTAAAAAATGATGAACACAAAGAACTTCAACAAAGTTTTAGAGCTTTAACTGAAGATATTGGCGATAGAAATCAACGCCTGCGCCGTTCAGAAGTTCGTGCTCAAACAGAGAGTGCTGAGAAGTTAGAAGAAGAAAATGCGAAGAGGTTGTATCAACAGCGTCGTGAATTTGCTGCCAAGCTAAATGGTGGGAACGCTGATAATCACTATCAGCAAAAAGAAGCCAATATTCGTAGAAGTTATGACGATCGCATTAAAAATATTTATGAAACAATGGATGATGAACGCTTCAAAAATTCTCAAGACAAAGAGAGAATGGCCTCTTTATTTATTGAATCAAATAGAGAGCTTAAAGAAAAACAATCTGAAAAGCTAATGGCAAAAGATAAAGAGTTTAAAGAGTTCAAAGAAACGACTCTTGCCGATGCTAGTGAAAAGAGTGAACAGGCCATTGATGCTTATAAGCGTGAACTTTATAAGACTCGTGTGGATAATGAAGAACAAACCATTAAAAATCGTACAGATTTTAAAAGTAATATTGCCAAAGAGCGCGCCTACTATGGCAATGTCATTAATAAATTAAGTGACAAAAATAGAGAGGCCGTTGAAAATATTCAACAGCAACATGCAAAAGAAACTTCTGCTTTTATCGAAAAAACTAAGAAAGATCATGCACGTGATTTAAGTGATGTTAGAGAAGATGCCAAGCTGCAATTGTCTTTAAAAGAACAAAGTCTAACAGAGAGAAATCAACAGTTAAAAGAGATCAATGACCGCTTAGTTGAACAATATGAAGTGAAGCTAGATAAATTAGCAAAAAAAGCTCACGATGAAATTGAGCGCCTGCAACAGATGAATGAAGATCAAAGAATGCAAGGTCAACTTGATTCTAAGTATGCTCTTGAAGCTCGTGATAGAGAAGTGAAGAAAGAAAAAATTGAAATGAAAAATCTTTACGAGCGTAGGATCAATGAGGCCAAGTCTCATGCTGAAAAGCAAGTTTCACAGATCATCGAGCGTTATGAAGATATGATTGCCAGAGAGCGTGATGATATGAAGCGCAAAATGGATGTTAAACTAAAAGAAGCTCAGGCCAATTACGATAAACTTTATCAATTGAGTGAACTTGAAAAGACGACAATGCAAACTCAATTTGATCAACGTCTAGAAGAAATGAGAACGGCCAATCAAGAGGCCCTTGCTGAAAAAGCGGCACAATATAAGTCAAACTTCCATAAGGCCTAAAATTCCAAGTACAAGGCCTTTCGATTTGTGGTATCCTATAATCTAATACTGGAGGATACCACCTATGAGAAAGGCCAAGATCGTTGGTACATTAGGCCCCGCGTCTAATAATCTCGAAACAATTAAACAACTCATTAATGCCGGTTTAAATGTCGCACGTGTAAACATGTCACACGGCACACATGAAGGTCATGCTGAAGTTATTAAACTTATCCGTAAAGCATCTAAAGAAACACGTCGTGAAGTGGCGATACTCATTGACCTTCAAGGTCCAAAGATTCGTACAGATAAGTTAAAAGAAAATTTGATTCTTGAAAAAGGTCAAACTTGGGTTATTGGTCAAACAAAATTCAAAGATGATTATCCTGAGTATAAAGACTGCTACATTCCAACAATCTACGACAAACTTGTTGATGATTGCCATGATGGTGCACGTATACTTTTTGATGATGGTAAGATTATAGCAAAAGCACTTACAAGAGATCGCAACGTTTATAAAATCGAAGTTCTTGTCGGTGGTGAGCTAAAGTCAAATAAAGGAATTAACCTTCCTGATTGTGAAGTCTCAGCTCCAGCTTTTACTGATAAGGATAGAGAAGATTTGATGTTTGCTCTTAAACAAGACATTGATTATATCGCTCTATCATTTGTTAGAAAGAAAGAAGATATTATGCAAGTGAAGACTCTTCTTCATGCGCTCAAAGTAAATATTCCTATCATTTCTAAAATTGAAAAACCTCAGGCCATTGATAATCTTGACGAAATTCTAAGCGTGACTGATGTCATCATGGTGGCCAGAGGGGATATGGGTGTTGAAGTGGGGAACCACCTCGTACCTTCAATGCAAAAACTTATTATCAATAAATGTAATCAGGCCAAGATTCCTGTAATCACGGCCACTCAAATGCTTGAGAGTATGACAGATGCTCCAACTCCAACTAGAGCTGAAGCTTCTGACGTTGCCAATGCTATTTGGGATGGTACTGATGCTGTAATGCTTTCGGGGGAAACGGCTTCTGGTCAATATCCTATTGAAGCTGTGCAGATGATGAATGATATTATCTGTGAAGCTGAGAAAACACCAAAAGAGAGACCTTATCTTCGTAACCTAGATTTAAAGAGTATCAACTCTGCCGTAATGGTTGCTGCTTCAATGATTGCTGAAAAAGTAGAGGCCAAAAGAATTATTGCCCTAACAGAAGGTGGAAATTCTTGTTTGAAGGCCTCTATGCATAGGCCACAAACTCCAGTTGCAGGTGTGACAACTTCATATCAAACAGCAAGAAGAATGTGTCTATACTGGGGTGTTTATCCTTTGATTTTAGAAGGAATTGATGAAGATAGTATCGAATATCAAAAACAAGTCGTATCAATCATCAGAGACCGTTTAAAGCTCTATAATGGTGATAAAGTTGTTATCACGAGAGGGGACGGAAAGTTCTTTCAAAACGGACTTTCTAACTCTGTACAAGTTGAAGTGATTAAAAGTGATAACAATGTCCCAGGCTCTTCAGAAGGATTAGAAGAAGGTGCCGATGGAAAAAAGCGAATACTCCATGACTTAAGCGTATGTGCCATTTGTCAAAGTTGTGTGAGTATTTGCCCTCATGACATTTGGACAACAAACGCTAAAACGAAAGAAGTCTTTATTAATAAAGATAATGTAAGTAAATGCTCTATGGATATGGAATGTGTTCGCGTATGCCCTACAGGGGCCATTGAAATTATCCCTAAACCAGAGTAAGTCTTACTCTTATGAAAGAGCTTTCTGAATTTCTAACCCTAGAAAATTTAAAATCATATGGAATTGTGGACATGGGCCTAACAACGGCCCCTGTTCCCCATACTCTTTCCCATTACAACGATTGGGTTGCTCAAGGTAAACACGGCCCTCTAAGCTACTTAGAAGGGGACAGACAGGATAAAAGACAAGATCTTCGCCATTACTTTTCTGAGTTTAAGTCATCGCTCGTGTTTCTTTTTTCTTATGCTGATACGAAATATGCATTGGATGAATTTTATAAAAGTGAAGAAAGTAATGGTCATAAAATTGCTGGCTATGTTTTAGGCTTCAATGGAATAGACTATCATTTTGAAGTGAAATCTCGCCTTGAAGAAATTAAAGCAAAACTTATTTCACTGGACCCTGAACTTCCTGAACTTAAAGTAGAACTCTCTCTCGATATTCAGCCAGTTCTTGAAAGAGATCTGGCCTTAAGGGCCGGGCTTGGTTGGTTTGGAAAAAATTCCATGCTTATCAATAAAAGAGAAGGAAGTTTTCTAATTTTAGGATCACTTCTTTTAAGTAAGGACTACTCACATATTGTTTCTGAAAAGAAAATGGAAACCGATCATTGTGGCCAATGCACTCGTTGCATTGACGCCTGTCCAACCATGGCCATTGAGCCAGAATCGAGAAGCCTGATTGCAAATAAATGCATTAGTACTTTTACAATTGAACTTTTTAAAGAGGCATCGGCACCTGCACAAATGGAGAGTGCTCATGGTGAAATTTTTGGTTGTGATATATGTCAAGATGTTTGCCCTTGGAATAAACGCATCTTTAGAAAAATGATTGAAGTTAAAAGTGATCTCCTACAGTCTCCAAAAAATAAATTTATTATTGATTTCTTTTTAAATAGATCTGTGGATGAAATAATCAGTGAACTAAATTCTCTTTCGAATAGGGCCTATCAAAAATTATTTTTTGGAACCCCACTGCAAAGAACTGGGCGAGTGGGGCTTTTGAAGAATTTAATGTTTTGGAAAAATCTTAAATAATTCCTTCACTCTTTAAATATTTTTTTACATAACCTGCGGCCATTTCTGGAAGATGATGTCCAAGCTTTGTTGGCTTTTCAACTGTGACTTGATTTCCGTGGCGCTCTAATATCTTTGCAAATCTCTCTGTACCATCTTTTCCAACAACTAAATCATCTTCACCTGTAATAAAGTGGATTCTGTGACCAGAAATATCCATATTTTCTTTTTCTTCTTTAATCCATGGAAAGACAATCTTTGGACCGAGTGCTTTTGAAACCAATTGCTCACGAATCACAAGAGTTGATTTGTAAAATGGAGTATCGAAAATATGTGTTACTCCCTCTGGTGGTAGCCCTAGACCTACACAAACGGCTTTTGTATTTTTACTTTTGAAAAAGTCACTTTCCATTGCTTTAAGGCACAATAAACTGCCAAGGCTATGACCACCCAAAACAATAGGAGAGTTATCTGTTAAAGTGATATGTTCTTTCATGAGCTCATAGGCCTTTTGAAAAAGTTTTGGGGCCTCTGTTTTAAATAACTCAAAATCGTAGACTTCACTAAAGCCACCAAGAAAGTGTCCTGGTAGATCAAAAAGAATAGCTGGAAGGCCTTCTTCTACAAGACGTGTGGGCCAGTTGAGAATGCTTGCTTTATGAGAAGTGTAGCCATGGGTAAGAATCGCTAGGCCGTCTTTAGTTGGTTTAGCAGGATCAGGTAAAAAACCTATAGCATTTACCTTTTGGTCTAAATAAGGAATTTCGATTTTCACTAGTTTCACAGACATAATGCGTTCCTAAGTATGAAATAATTACACAGTTAACAGTATGAATAATTAACACCTTACATGCTTTTCCCTAGGAGAAAGAAGGTGTAAGGTTTTTTATCATGACGAATTGTATTCGTCTTCATAGTTTAAGGCCACAACAACAACATATTTTTGGAGGTCGCACTTGAAAGCAAATTATTATCTGAAAAGGTTAAGGCGCTATGCCCTTGTATCAACCCTTCTACTGCCTTCGATCTCTCACGCCGCTACTTCTCCTTCTCAAATTCCATTCACTGTTGAAAATCAAGAAATCGCAACAACTCTAGATGGTGACAAAAATGAGATTACAGATGAGACTGCGCGCTACTTTACGATCCAAGAAGTTACTGTTCGCGAGCTAACAGAATCTGTATGGGAAAAAGAAGATAAGCCACTTGCGCAAACAACTAAAGAAGTTGGTGATGTGGTTATGCTTATTGATAAAATTATCGCTGTTGGAAAGAAAATTTGGGATATCGTTTCAGCTGGACGTCCAGTTGTTCAAACGAATATGGATCTTGTGATCAGTGTTCTACCTCAAACGGCTAAAGAAGGTTCTGCTTTCTTTGATATGGAAGGTTGGGATGTTCCTGAATCAAAAGATTTTCTCGTTGAATTTAAAAACGGTTTTAACAGCACTGTAGTATCTTTTGTCTACACTGTTTTCTACCAAGGTGGGGGAACTTTTGAAGGCGCTGGTAAATATCTAACAGGTGTTAATATCACAGCTACAAATGTAAACGTGAGTTGGGGATTTGATTTCAATGCGAAGTCGGCCCTTGTTGCTATCAGTAACCACGGTTCAAAAGCAAATCCTGAAGCGGGTGCAACGCTACAAGTTCAGTACACTGTAAAGAACTGGATGAAGCACATCACGGCCACTGAAACAGTGCACGTTATGGGTCGAGGCGAGATTAAAAAGCTAAGATAACTAAATAGAAAGGGCCTGATTTATCAGGCCTTTTTTTAACGCATAACTCCCGAAAAAAACTTAAAAAAAACCTAAATTTCTAATTGACGTTTCCACTCCGATACCTTATTTTTAATCTCACCTTACAAGGAATATATGCCCAGTTAGCTCAGTCGGTAGAGCAAAGGACTGAAAATCCTTGTGTCCGTGGTTCGATTCCGCGACTGGGCACCATTTTGAAAATGTATTAAAAAAGCTAGCCTGAGTGCTAGCTTTTTTTATGTCCGCAATTGCCGAAAGAGGCTCAATCAGTTCGTAGCCGACGTTTACATCACTAATGTTTTTAGCACATGAGTCTAAAGTCTGGTTCGAGAGTACAAGTTTTAAGAATTTTAGTCTTTCAGTGTCTGTTCCGGTATTCCACAATGATTCCGCATTCTTAGCCAGTTCGAGAATACGATCACTAGTTTCATAAAACTTAGTTGTAATTAACACCTGTCCTTCTTCTAAAAGGTCTTCATATTTACGCTTCTTCTCTCTTATAGAAGTTATTTGTCTTTGATAGGTTGATTCATCTATCACACCGCCAGAAAGATGCTCATAGGCTTTATCCTCTTGTATCTCTGCTTGTTTAACCATTGTTCTGTAGCCCTCCATGTTTCTTTTGTGAGCATCAATAGTCTTGTCATGTGCTTTTTTAAGGGCTTGAGATACAGCTTTGGCTAATTCCTCAGTTATTGAAATCTCAGATATAGGCTTAGTGAACATATCTAAAATTCTTTTTTGGGTAACATTTTTTTGTTTAACTCTATCTCTTTTGTGAACCCCTTTTCCGTCAGAGCAATGGTAGTAATGATAAATCTTTTTTTCACCAGTTGTTTTAAGAGTTTTAACTTTAGGATCATATATGATGCTACATTCACACTCAGGGTGAGAGCATTTTAAAAAGCCACTTAATAGACCTGATGGTTTTCTTGTATAGTCAGAGGCTTTAATTGAATTAACTGCCTTAAAGTGTTCTGGTGGAATAATAAGTTCATGCTTACCTTTATACTCAATACCATGCCAGTCAAAGTACCCACCATAAAACTTATTCTTTAGTATGCCCTCAATTCCTGATTTACTGATCGTTTTACCGGTAGGAATAAGGCACTCGTCTCGTAAAACTCTAAGTATGTTACTGTAGGACATATTTAGTGTAGCTCTTAATTCATAAATTCTTTGAACCATTGAAACCATTGTAATATCAGGATCAGGAAAAATGGCAATTTCATCGCGGTTTTTTGTCTTTTTGTATTTGGATCCAATGTTTTGATATCCATAAGGTGCTCTTTGAGGCATCCAGCCTTGACTAGCTTTTTCAGTCATACCTTTTTCAGATTCACGTTTAAGATTATTTGAGTGATACTTTGAAACTGCAGTTTGAATGTCATCAGTGAAAATATCCGCAGCGCTGCAATTGCTATCAAATATCCTTTTATCCTTATAGTAATGTACATTAACCTTTCCAGTCATAACTAGAAGGTTTATTTTTTCTTTACTGGTAAAATTACGACTCAAGCGATCTGGTTTTTCAACAACTAAGTTAATTATGTATTTATTACTTAGTGCAAGCTTAGTAAGTAGATCTAATACTTCTTCAAATTTCTTTCTTCTTGAAGACTTAGATGCAGTTTCAATAAAACTAAAAAGTTTATAAACTTCGAAGTTATTCTTTTTACAGTATGCAAGGCCATGCTTCTTTTGAGCATCCAAGCTGTATCCATCCTTTTGTGATAGATCAGATATTCTACATAATACAATTGCTATTTCTTTCATGATATTTCCTTATTCTAATGTTTAGTTTGAGAGTGATTATTACTTTCAGTGTTTACTTCAAGTTGAAAAAGCATAAGGACAGCTTTTTTTATTCTAGTAAAATCACTCTGAGTTAAATTTAGAGATGTTGATTTGTTATAATCTTCGATAATAGAGCTGTCATCGCTCTTTAAAAAAATCTCATAATTGAGAAAAGACCCTTTATGAGTAGGCTCCTGAATCGAAGCTAGTTGTTTCTCCATAGACGCTTTAGTCTTTTTCTTTGCACGAAGTCTTTTAACACAAGAGGAACATTGCTTATTCTTATAAACTTTACCGTTAGCACGTGATTTTATGTGAAAGTGTTCAAGGAGCTGTGGAGTCCCTTGAAATTCACAATCTGGTATAGGACATATCTTAACTTGTGAGGTCATTTCTTAAGCGTCATTAACGTCATTGTCGTCATTATTAATAATAAATAACTTACAAAAGCGAACATTAGCATTTCTACCACGTCGTACACCAATACCAGATATCTCTAACATTGGTGCGAGCCTACTAATTGTATTTGATAACGCTGCAGGTGTAGTTGGTACTTCATTAATCCTTTTTAAATTTTCAGGTAAGTAAGCATCTAATTGAACGAGTAAATCTGTCATCGTTCCTTCCCACAAATGTTCTGGAGCATTAAGTAGGAAATTCTTGATTGATATCGCTACAGGATCAAGCTCTAATGTCTTTTTATTCGATTCGATAATGTTTTTATTGTAGGCCATCATGAAGTCTTCCTGGGTTATTCCTAGAGCTTCACTTACAGCACACCCAAATACTGCAAAGTCTGCCATTCTAGGTTTGTCAGTTAGTTTTATTGAATCTATGTTTTTTAAAGCAATAGAAAGACAATCAAAAGCGCCACTTAGTATTTTGGGGAGATCTTCCTGAAAGGCATTAGTTAGTTCAAGGTCAGTCTTCCTTTCATTAGGTGGAATAACTGGTAACTCAATAAAGATTGCACGACTCATCAAATCGCCCCTGTTGGCAAAGTCAGTAATTCCATTAAGTATCATCGGGTTGGCTGTGTTAAAAACTGTTTGCTCTGAGTCTGTGTGAAGTCGCCTTAGCTCTAATCCTGCTCCTGTAGAGATTCTGCATAGCAAATCTGAAACATGTGCATTGATACCTGAAATATTATCATACCCAAGTAAATGTCTACTTGAAGCACTGATGAAGACATCTTGCTCTTTCCTTGGTTTAGAGTTTAGTGGAGCAAGACATGGATCAACTACTTCAATTAAGTTTTTAGAGGATGAACTTTTCGCTGTGCCTTGTTGTCCGATAAAAAGTAAAACGACATAAGGCTTTCTATAACATGTTGAGAGTAACCAAGTGGCGATTAAATACCATTGTTCATTTGAGCTATAATTGATGTATTTTTTTAATAGATTTAAATCTCCAGTTCCTTGAGGACTTGGATTTACATTAGAGAGCATATTTCTTGTTTTATGAAATTTAACATCAGAGTTTTGCTCTATAATCCACCCTGTACTGGATATTTTAACAATCTCAGCACTAGAGTTTGCTAAATTATAGTAGATATTTTCCCCGTCATAATGAGTTCTAAGATGAACAGGTAACTGAATGCCTGATATATAAGCTTTTGCACAAAGATAATCCTTGACCATCCTATAAGAGTCATCTCTTAATAATTTATTTAAATCATTGAATGAAATTGATTGAAGTGTTCTTTTTAAATCTGGAGAGTCAATATGATATGTTTTAGTAAAGCCATTTTCTAGCCAGTCAACGAATACCTCATTGTTTGAACTTACAAATGGCACAATAAGATCTTCAATTAAATTAATTACTTTTAAATACAATGGCCTATCTGTTTGTTCATTGTTATTGGTATTTTCAATATTTGCAGTGTCCATAATTATCCTTTTTTTCATTAAATAGGCGAGCTTAGCCCGCCATGAATTTTAAATACTATTTAGATATCTAATAGTGAGATAGCTTCTTCTGTAGTAGCATCTAAATAAAGGTTCTTAACAACTTCTGTTGATAGAAAATCATCATGCTCGACTTCTAAAGAAAAAGTGCGTCCAGAGTTTTTGAATGTTGATAGATCACCTTTTTGAGCTTTAATTAGAAACTCTTTACTTAGGTTGCTCTCTGGTGCAATCTCTTTGATTACTTTTTGAAGTCTTTTTTTATCAATCTCGCTATTAATTCTAAAGTAGGCAGGAATTAGTTTGTTTGTGTCACTTTCTTTAATTCTAATTGAAAGACTTACTGATGTACCTTGGTTTGAAACTCTAATTTCATGCAATGTACCAGTTGTTTTACGTGATTGTGATTTTGACATAATTTTCTCCTGTCATAGTTAATTCTCTAACTTGTTTTAGAGATCTAACTAGTTACGATAGGAGAAAAGGTTTTTCAGAATTTTAGTTGTGGAGCCTGTTGACCTCCACGAGGTCTTTAACTATTTGATAAGTCGTAGAGATCAACTTTTTTGACCAATGAGATATCTTTCTTTAGAGAAGCTATTAGTTGATTTTGTAGTGTTATTAAAAGGTTTTCATTTCCCTTGAGTCGTTCAAATGATGATATAACGATATTGTTGAGATGTTGGTATCGGTGTGAATCGTTAAAATAATCTTCAAATAAATCATATAAATCTTGAGGGTAAAATGAGAAATGAGATGCGTTTACTTCAAAAATTACCATTGATAGAAGTTCTGCTTTTGCTTCTCGATCGAGAGGATATCTTAAGTTTTTTTCATATAAATTTGTAAGTTCTGTAGTTAGGTCTTGTATCGTTTGTGGTGAAATTGTGCTTATTTCTAATATGACAGGAGCAATAATGTTGAATATTGTTTTTAATGCACATTGATGAGATGCGCTTGATGATGAGTAATTGAAGTAGAATGAAACTTGCACTTTATCAAATAGTGATTTGCTAATTATATTTGTCATCTTATTAAGCGCTTGGTCTATTGTTGATTTCCAAACTGAAACTCTTTCATCACTTGGTTCTTGTTGTCTATTTTTATGAAGATGTTCTAAGATTTTATTTCTGATAAAAGAAGATAGTTTATGCTGAAGCTCATGAAATTTTGATTCATTTTTAAGCTCTAAGAATAGTCTTGTTCTTTTGTTATCGTTCCATATTCCATCAATAATGCCACTTAATTCGAAGAAAGATGTATAAGAGTCAATGGAAAATGTACTAGTTTCTGTTATGTTGAGCCAAAGATCAATGTAGTTTTTCGTTCTAGTTTTTAGAATATTTAGATAAAAAGGAGAAACGCACACACCCTGAATGATTGAGTTTGTTGAAATAACTTGATCATCGTGCATCTCTTGAATAAAGCTTTCAATTAGTTCTCTCTCTTGCTTGTTAATATTAAGTAGTTCTAATAATCCCTCATGATCCTCAAATTGATCTGAAACGACTGGGCTTTGGCTAGCTTGTCCAATAAGATTAATTTTACTTATATAGTTATACTTTGAGTCTAGATCGAAATGTTTGATAAGCTGAAATTGATTTGAGAGGCGTAAATTTAAAACTTCTATTAGTTTATTTAAGGGGACTTTCTTTAATAAAGATATTGCGTACAAGAGATACAGGGCATCAAGATAGCCTGGAAAGGGAACCTTTGTGTTTTTTAAGAAGTCTGCTTGAGAAATACGAAACTTTTTGTTGTCCATGAAGTTTGCAAACCAGTCGGGTTTACTTTCAAGCTCACGATCTTTTAATTCTATATGTCTAACAATAGTCTGAATTTCATTTTTGTAATGTCTTGATGTTAACAATTGCTTAAGTAGAAGACAGAACTCACCTGCCGGATTTGTTTCTCGCTGATTATCGACTCTGCGTAAAGCATTTTTTAGATTAGTTCTCAGTTCTTTAACTGTCTTCATTATAACCTCTGTGAGTTGTAAAGATCATTTTATTTTTACCAAATAGGAAAAAAATAGGCAAGAGAGCAAGAGGCAAGACGTTAATGACGATTGTGACGACAGATACTAATCATTTTATGAGAGATGAAAAATTTCAAAAATAAATTTCAGATTTCGAAAAATCCGACTCTTCGCACCTAGATTGGTGTCATTTGAAAACATACCCAGGAAGTCTTCTTTGTTTCGAGGTACCGGGGTCGTTTATCTAAAAGGAGGATTTTATGACTTCATCTATTAAACCAGTAAAAGAAATTCAAATTAACTTAAGCGAGGAGGAAACTATGCTTAGTAATGAACTAGAAGAGATTTTATGTGAGTTTTTTTATGTTTTACCGGAAGAAGGAACACAAGATTTCCTTGATGAGAGGTTTATTTATGACCTTGCAGATGAAAAAGAGATTGAAAGAAGGATTAAGCAAGATCAGGATTGGCTTTCACAGGGTGAACCTGAAGTAGAGGAATTGGCAAAGTTAGAGGAGTTAGCAACAAGCTACTTTGAATCACCGACTAAGGTTTCTTACCCGAAGGAAGAGGTTCAAGAGTATGTAACTGGTTATGTACAATTTTTATCTGGAGTTGAGTTTACTAAAAATGGAGATGCTGTTGAAAAGTGGAAAGCAATTGGAAGTAAGGTTCAAGTAGGTACGAGCAAGATTTTAGACCCAGAGGGCTTAACCGTTTATCTGAAATTAAAAGGAATCGAACTATGTAAAACAACACGCATTGTTTTTTATGGGTTGCCTTTAAGTGAAATTGTTGGCTCTAGAATCTACAGAAAAGGAGAGCGTAAAAAGTTAACTCCTTTATCCAGTGATTATCAGAATATCTTACTTGCTATACCGGATTATGAAGCTTGTTCAGGAATGGAGAAGAGTATTTATGACTCAATTGATAGCTTAATCAAAGAAGAGGTTTTGTATGGAACTGACTTGATGATAGATAGAGTAGCTCTGGGCCACTGGGAGATGACTAAGGCAAGATTAGAAGAGCTAAAAGCTGAAGAAGAAGAGAATCGTAACATTCATAAAATCCAGAGAATAGAAAAGAAAGTAACTCAGACAAAAAATGAATTTGATGAAAAGTTTAAAGAGGCAAGAGGGTTCATTGATAAACTTAATAAGAAGGAAGCGTCTTTTAATGACATTGAGAAGGAAAGTATTGAGTTGATTAAACAGGTTCTTTGGTTAGCAGAGAAGAAGGGGGAAAGAATTGAGGATAAGATTACATACTTCAAGTTGAAATCTCTTTACAGGAAATTAAAGTCAGATGAGCTTTTGAGTAATGGTGGAGTTAATGCATTAAAGTTCATTCAAAATGTTAATGATGGTGATCTCGTTGAAGTTCATTTACTTAGCTTAGATGAATTACAACAAATTATGGATGTATTATGGAGTGGATGTCTTAGAATTAATCCAATGTATAAACAGACTTACTTCTCATTAAAAGAGAGATATCAGCACTTAAAAAGGGTTGAGGAATTAAAGGCTGCATAAGCTCCGCTACCGCTCCGCATTTCGCTAACGCTCAATGAATTCTCAGGCTATCGCCATTCGAATATAACAGCACAGCTGTGTCAAACAATCGCCATAAGGCGAATCATAAAACATTAATTTATGAATAATTGGCTTCGCCATTTAGGGCAAAGCTATATCAACAAACGTATGGAGGTATGTATGTTTAGTAATACTATTTTAGTTGGACGATTAGGAAGTGATCCTGAATTGAAAAGAACTCAAAAGGGTGACTTTATTTGTAGTTTCTCTGTGGCCACGAATGGGAAATGGTTGAGCAATAATGGTCAAGAAGAGGAGAAGGTTACATGGCATAAAGTTGTTTGTTGGAATAAGCTAGCTGAACTTTGTTCTAGTTATCTGGCAAAAGGAAGACTAGTTCTTGTTGATTGTGAGATTGTTAAAAACTCATGGGAAGACAAGGATGGTAATAAACATGAGTCATGTGAGGTTAGAGCAAAAAGAGTTCTATTTTTAGATTCTAAAGATAAATAACTGAGGTCTATTCTTTAGCATAGGAGGTGTTATGGGAATAAAGAGTGAAGCAAAGTAATGAGCTATGTATGGAACTGTTGATCTATAGAGCAGTTCCATATCTTACTGTTCAAGTTGTACGTAGATATCCACTTGTTGGAATTGGATTAATTGTTACTGGAGCAATTATTGAAATTAATCGAATTAGGAAGAAGAAAAATAGCTTGTTAGTGAGATTCATACAGTAATTAGAATAGATTTCAGTTTCCCCTAGTTCCGACTAGGGGTTTTATGGAGAGATTATGAACGAAGAATTTCTAGAGAAATTGAATGAGATTGCTTTTCAGAAAAGTGAACCGTTCTGTTATGGATGCTATGTCATTTGTCCTTCCGGTAGATGTAGTAAATGTGGCAGTGATGACTTAATGAGACATCTAGATGGTGTCGGTGTTGAATGGGGAACGGACTGGATAATTAAAGAGCTTCTTTTAGATATAGATGAAGTTGATCAAGAAGAAAGTTTTGATGAATATTTAGAGTCAGCTTATGAACAAGAATGTTCTGTAGCCTGGTTAAAGGTAGAGACATTGAGGATATTAAAAGAGCTTTGTGAATGTGATTACAGGATTGCACTTAATGATTGGATATCCTCTGAGGAAGAAGATGGTGAGATTGTAAGTTTTAATAATGGTGTAACTTATTACAAAGTTTCAGCAGTGAAAGAATATATTAAAGAAAACAGTTAGCCCCCCGCGAAGCGGGAAGGAGTTAATGATGGAAAAGATAATTGCAATTTACTGTAGGACCTCGACTAGTTTACAGGAAAACGGTTTACAGTCGCAGAGAAGGGCTCTGATTGAATACTGTAAAAGTCGAGGACATAAGAACTATGTTGTTTATGAAGACTTTGGAATATCTGGTGCAATAAAATCACGCCCAGCCTTGAATGAAATGATGGATAGAGTTGATAAGGGAGAAGTGGATATTGTTATAGTTTATAGTTTTTCAAGATTTGCTAGATCAATGAAGCATCTTCTTGAGGCGCTAGATGTATTTAAGGAAAAAGGAACTGAGTTTATCAGTATAAGTGAGAATATTGATACAACATCAGCAGTAGGGAGTTTGATATTTCGAATACTGGCAAGCTTAAGTGAGTTCGAGCGGCAGTTAATATCTGAAAGAGTAAAAAATGGAATGATTAATGCAAAAGCTAAAGGGAAGCAAATTGGAAGGAGGAAAGAGAGACCAACAGATTCAATTCTGGAGTTGCGAAGAAAAGGGTTCACTTATAAGCAGATAAGTAAGTTATTAAATGTCTCTGAGGGAACAGTATGCAATGCTGTTAGGGATGGATTACTCAAGAATAAAAATAAAAAACCTTAGTGAGTAAAAGCTTTAACTCATTAAGGAAATGGTAATTGAGTACCAAATTCGATGCTACACCAGGAATAAAAAGAACATTTTAAAAATAATAACAGAAAGGTAAGTACTTTAAACTTAGAGAGAAAATAGACTTTATCATCTAGATTGTACAGTAATTCACGAAACGTGGATATTTTAGGTACAAAAAGGAGAAAAAAATGAAAAATAATTTTACCGATATTACGTATTATTCAATTGGAGCTTTAGGAGTAGGTGCTGTGATACTTGGAGGAACTGTCGCCAATGGCATATTTGTTGGTGGGATGAGTACTCTAGGAGTCGCTCTTTTATTAATTAAGCTAAAGGATAGCAACCCAAGAATATTCTACTGGATTTTAAAACATAATATTATGTCTGACCTAATTTTATCAGTTCTTCTTGTTATGCTTATGGGGACAAGTACAGTTACAGCAATAATAAGTGGAGCATCAGCAGCATTATTTTGTTCTGCTGGATTAACATATCTAAGTAAGCTTTTTGTTAAGAATTCAGAATCTAGTCAAATAGTGTCATGATTAGAGAAATAAGTGTCCAGATATGGGATAAATCTAATTAAATCTTGAACAGTTAGTAAAATATTCTTTGAGGTTCATTATGGAGTTTAAAGAAAGACTAGCATTTCTTATTGAAGAAAAAGGGACAAATATGTCTGCCGTTTCAAAGGCGACTGGTATCCCTCGCTCTTCACTTCATAATTATCTACTCGGTACCGAAGTCGGATTGAGTAAATTAATCATACTTGCAGACTTTTTTAGTTGTAGTTTGGACTTCTTGGTATTTGGAGCTTCTGAAGGAACTCTGGATGATGAATTAGAAGTTGTTCAAGCTGAAATTAAATCTCAAGGACTATATGAAATTGTTTTAAGGAAGAAAAAGATTAAAAAGGAGTCGGAGTAATGAGTATTAAAAATGGAGTCGGAAGGAAGGGGTACATATTATCTATATTCCCTGGTTTGCTAATAACTTTAGCATTGAGTGCTGTTACGTTCTACATGCATGCTAAAGATGTCATGGAGATAATTCACCGCGATCGACTAGAAGATATCATAAATTGGTTGTTGTATTTTGGGCCGAGAGATGGTCACCCATTGGCAACTCATTTCTGGGGAATAATAGGTATCACCGTTGCTGTATTTTTTATACTTTTCATCGGTATGTCTTACTTAAGAATGAAGGATATGGCAGGAGAATCATTCCAGATAAAGAACTTTGGATTAATTATATTTGCCTTGGTCGTAAATTTCTTTTTTAGTAAGAAATTATTTATTGTTTTATTCCTGGTAATTATAGCTGTTCTATCAATCGTTGCAAAAAAGAAAGGCTTATCTCAAACAGCAAAGCAAGAATCATAAAAATATTGGAGGACAGTATGAAATTATTGATTAGTATGATGATCTTAGGTGTATTTACATCTTGTGCAAGTAGACCATTTAAAGCGGAAAGCGAAGAGAACGATAAAATGATGTCTCACCTAAGCCAAGGCGTGAAGTATTCTAATGGAGAGTTTCCGGACAGGTTCAATGATAATGGAATTCGCGATGGTTACGTATGGGGAGTTGGTAAATCAATCTATCCTATTGAAAAAGGAGTGCAGGTTGCTGAAGAGGCTGCGAAGTCCAATGCAAAGTTTGACTTAATTAATATGGCACCAACAATGATGGAGAGCCTAGTTAAAAAAATTATTTCAAGTGAGAGTGGAGAGTTTCAAGATTTCTCAAAGGAAGATATTTCAATCACTAAAATTAAAAACTTAACAGGAATTCAAGTCTCTGCAAAAGATACAATGTGTAAAACGAGAACAGAACCAGTAACTGGACCAGAGAAATATAAGATTTCTAGAGAGTGCAGAAGTGTAGCGAAAGTACGACTAAGTGACATGCGAGCAGCATTTGATTTTACACTTTCAGATAGATTATTAGCGAAGGTTGATAAGAAGAAAATACTTAGATCTATGGAATAAGAACAAAAGGTGCACTCATGAGATTACTTATGTTGTTTTACATATTTGTTATTTCAGGGTGCTCTATGCTTAAACCATGGAAGCAACCGGAGCTACCACTTGTTCCTGGAAATAATACGTCATTAATAAATATTATAGAGAAAGGATTATCGGAAAAGAAGCTTGAAAAGATAGCTGAAAGTAAAGACATAAATAAAGATGTTGGTGGTGGTTGTGTGAGTTCTGATACTGGTTTTAACTTTGTAGGACTTAATCATTATGAAGTAGGTTATTATAGGCATTTAATATTTGGTTCAGAGAATACTAGTATGATGCAAGTGAATAAAAGAGTTTCTAATTCAAAAGTTCAAAGCACAAAAAATAATATTAATCAGATTAATATGGAGATAAAGAGTGTTCCTTGTTTTATGAAACGAGACGGAAAGTATGTTTTTGTTAGAACAGAGTTATACCTTAACGAAAAAATATCCACGATACACGATAAGGTTTTGAGCAAAGATGCAGGAAAATATTTTGTGTTCTCTGGATTTAGATATAGATATTTACCAAAAAATCACTATATGTACCGATATGGGGATAGGAAAAAAGATGCGAGCCTTATTCCTGTTGAGGAGTATATGGAGGAGGCTGCTCATATGGTAGAAGTTGGTCAGATTAATAAAGATAAAAGTTATTCATGCATTAACTCTGATAAAACAGTGAATTATTTGGATATTGTTGAGGACTATACTGATTATTTTGATTATTTCTTCATTCCATCTGGTGAGATTATAACTTCTCAAATTAGGGAGCAAATCATAAGCGAGAAGTATAATTCATATTATTATGAGTCTACACAAGTGCGTAGAGAAGGGATTAGACATGTTTGTTATAAGTGCTTACAAGAAGATCATGAAAAAGGTGTATGCATTATTAAAAGAAGAGTTGTTTCAGTGTACCATCCTAATTTCTAATCTTATATTTCTTTCTTCATGCAGCAACTATAAAACATATGAGGTTCCACCATATAACATACCTACATCTAACGAAGAGCTAGATATGTGCAGTATCGGAACTGGATACCGTATAAAAGAAAAAAGAACATTTATTGCAGATGAGTTGAGAAGGCCAACTCAAAAAGAATTTGAAGAAGGCTTGGAGTTTCTTATAGCGACCAATCAGATAAATAAGGATCCACTGCTATCATGTTTTGACTCATTGTTTAGTATCAACATTACTGGCTGTATTTTCGATTATGAGTCTGTATATTTGAAATATTTAATAGAAAATAGATTCGTGAAGCACCTAACAGCAGATGAAGTAAATGATATGTTAGTTGCAAACCTAACAAAGCCTATTAATGCGTATAGCAGAATCCGTGATAATGAAAAAATTGTAGGGCGTTCATGTTGGAAAGTAATAAATGGAGCAAGGCATATATTTAATTCTTACCTAATTCGAAAGTAAAAAAGGAGGTAGGTTATGGATGTTACTTTGATGAGGCTTGCTCTGTGCATAGATAAAGAGATATCCAGTATTGATCTTGAAAAAGAGACGATTAGTGAAGTTTGTGTGGAATCAGCTCTAATGTTATTTGATAAACTTAATAAGAGGGATGAGAAGTTGGTTAAGCTTGCCAATAAACTTCATTTGAGGTGTAGTGAGGCGAAGAGGGTTTTTAATCGAAATCCTACGGAAATCACTGAACATAATTACAATTCTTTAATCCTAATAGGTTTAACATTAGAGATGACATTTTTGCTTTAATAAAATGTGTGTATTTACTGGTGTTGAAGTATTTGAAGAATAAAAGGGAAACAATATTTTTTATCATGATGAGCGGCGTTAAGGTGGCAGCTGTTTCTAGAAAGTGTTTTTTTAATGCGTCACGTTGCTGTTGTAGGGCTTAAAGTAGTGGTATTTTCGGTATTACAGCTTCGTAATTATTTAGTTAATTACTAGATGCAGCATGACATTCCTTACCTGGTATCATACTATTTTGGTATGGGACAACAATTATCAAAAGTAAATTTAGCAAACTGCTTAGAGAGCTTAGATGCTCTATATGACTACCTTAATTCATGGAGTGAAATAAAAAACTCATTCAGAATTGATGGGGTTGAAAATATTAGCCCAGCAAACCCATCTCAATGGATATTTTTCAAAATTGAAAATTTTGAAAAAGTGTCTTTTGACGGCGTTGAGAAGTCTGGGGTTTCATGCGATGGTACAAGCTGGAATGGCACCTACTATCTTTCAGGGGGAACTCGTTCTAAATCATTGTTAGAATTTTTAAATTTATATGAAAAGTATGATGGTAACCCAAATAAGATTTTTAATCTGGCTTACACTAGTGGAAAAGAGGGTTTTCCAAACAAGAGAAGAATTGAGTTAAATGATTACAAGGAACCTGGTTGGAATTGTCTAAAATATAGAGCAAATAACTATTAAGGGGATGCATGGAAACTGCTATAAATAAAATTTTAAAATCGAAGAAGTCAAAAGAATTAACTCTAAGGTATGGAGAGTTTTTTAGTGGACCAGGTGGGCTAGGTTTAGGAGCATCTAAGGCATCTCTAGAGGTTGATGGGATTAAAGTGTCATTTGCTCATGAGTGGGTTAATGATATCGATTTAGACTCATGCCATACATATTATAAAAATGTAATGAAAGATCATGGAAAAACTTTTCATGGTGACATTAGGGAGTTCGACTTTAATAAATTGACTCCGGTAGATGCATTTGCTTATGGCTTTCCATGCAATGACTTCAGCATCGTTGGAGAACATAAGGGTTTTAATGGTGAATATGGACCACTTTATACTTATGGCATTAAAGTATTGAATAAATTTAATCCAGTGTTTTTTTTAGCGGAAAATGTTGGAGGTCTTGCTAGTGCAAACCAAGGAAAAGCTTTTAAAGCAATCTTGTCTGATTTATCTCAGGCTGGTAAGCACGGTTACGACATTGTACCTCACTTATACAAGTTTGAAGAGTATGGTGTTCCTCAAGCTAGGCATAGAATAATTATGATTGGCATTAGGAGGGACTTAGGTGTTAGGTTTAAGGTGCCTAGACCAACGCATAATTCAACAAACTTTGTTACTTCGTTGGACGCAATAAATAAGCCTCGAATAAAGAAAGATGCCCATAATAATGAATTAACAAAACAATCAGCTCAAGTTATAGAGCGACTTAAGTATATAAAACCAGGGAAAAATGTTTGGGACTGCGAAGATGATATGCCTGAACATTTAAGGATCAATAGTAAGAAAACACGATTAAGCCAAATATATAAAAGGTTAGACCCGAATAAGCCATCTTATACAATTACTGGTAGTGGCGGAGGTGGTACTCATGGCTATCACTGGGATGAAGATAGGGCTTTAACTAATAGGGAAAGAGCTAGGCTACAAACTTTTCCAGATGATTTTGTTTTTGAGGGCAGTAAAGAGAGTGTTAGGAAACAAATAGGTATGGCTGTTTCTCCTAAAATGGCAGAGATTCTATTTAACTCTGTTTTAAAGTGTCTTGCAGGAGTTGAATATCCATCAATAAATGCTAGGTGGGAAGATTGGGATCAATAAGCTATTCTAGTTGTTTAGAGTAGTAGGAGTGTAGGAGGTGTATCCTCTTTTTGTTTTCCCCTGCTTTGAATTTGATTCCATCAAGTTTTTTCTTGTAGTTGATTTTGATATTTTTACTTTTTAGTAAATTTCTCATTTGGACTTGAGTTGGAGCCAGTTTGTTAGGGATCTTACACCTAAAGATTTTCCATTTGTCTTTAAATGGTTCCAGCAGGTTTAATGAGATATTATCTCTTTTTACGGCTTGAATAAAACTTGAGGGAACAACATAGGTTGAATTCGTATTAAATGAATAAACAATAACAACATCACAATCCTTTCTGGTTATGAGTTGAGGTTTAACCTTATCTTTTTGAATTTGTTGACCACTCCTTGTACCAGTTGTTACATTGACAGAGGATGTTGAAGTTGTTTTTACAGAGCATCTAAATAGGGTGCCATCGTGATCAAGAATTAGATCATATTTAGAGTCTCGCCAGGCTTGTATGTATATCATGTAGCCAGCATACATTGCTAATCCACTAATAATGGACTCACCAGCATAGCCTTTTAGGCTTCTGAAGCTTCCGTCTGGAAGCTTTGTAAGGTTTTGAAATTTCTTCACTGTTACTCAACTTTTTTTTTTGTTTACCGATTAGATCGTCATAATATTTAATTAACTTTAGGGATGTTATGGCGGTTCATATAGATGGTTGTAGACGTTTGTGGATGTTTCCGAGAAATATTCGAAAAATTCATCCATGGAAGATATCTCAATTAGTCTCTATATTTAATGAATTAAATAGAAACTCTGAGTATGAGTGGCATGGAAAACAAGATATTCAGGATCGATTTTGCAAGCTACTGGAAGAGACAGGCTTAAAAAGAGTAGGCGATCAATATGATCCAAAAAGTGGTGGACCGAGAACCTATTACAAGCAACTGGAACTGTTAGGTTTAGTTTTTACAAAGCCAGATAAAACAATTCATTTAACGATTGCTGGAGAAAAAATACTTAATGGAGAGCCTCCTGTTTCAATTCTTCAAAGAATGCTTCTGAGGCTTCAATACCCCTCTGTTTATAGTAAGAGTATGAATGTTAAGATAAATCCTGATATTAAAGTTAGGCCTTTCGAATTTGTGTTAAAACTTTTAAGAGATCCAAGGATAGAGTATTTAAAAAGCGATGATTTTTCTATACCAGTAATATGGGGACATAGTGATTCAGATTTAGAATTATGTATTCAGAAAGTTTTAAAGATTAGGAGTGGTAAACTGGAAATATCAGACCTGATTGATGATAAAGACTTATTATACACTCATAAAACAGTTGGTAGAACAATAGAGAATGCATTAGTTGATGTGAAAGATATTGGGAATACGTGCAAAAACTATTTGCAGTCATGTGGGCTTATTGCAGAATTTGATAAAAGCATTTTTGCGACAAATGTAAAAGTTTATTGTGCTACAGAATACTCATTAAATCTTTTAAAAGAGATAGAGGGAACTGGCTATATAGATAGCAATGTCTCAGATGAAGCATTTCAAAGAGAGTTTGGAAAACTAAATAATAAAAGGGATACAAGGGTATTGCTTGGCAGGAGTGTTGAGGTTGCAAAGAAGGACCCTGAGTATCTTCAAATTAAAAGGTCATTATTAAAAATTATTTCTGAGACAGGTGCTGAATTTGATAAATCACAATTTATATCATTAATGAAGAATGAATATGGTTTTGCTGACACAAAGATTGAAAAAGTTTTAGATGATTATTTTAAAGATTCACGTTCTAGTTATGAGGAGAGGTTGATTGAGGTCTCTACCGGAGGGATAAAGACAGCAAATGAGTTTGAAAAAATTGTCACTTCGATCTTTGGTGGTATCTTAGACTTTAAAGCCTCCCATATCGGTCAAAAGCATCGTAGTGCGGGAACAGGTGCTTATACAGATATAATTGTAGATATATCAGGTGAAGAAATCGTGCTAATTGATACTAAAGCGTCGCCATCTTATTCTTTGGGCTCTAATGATTTCGCCAAAATAAGCTCAAACTATATTAAAAATTATAAAGAATTACGACCGTCATCTTCTTTGAATTCATTTGGAGTTGTTGCAGGGGGGTTTAAAGGAAATGTTGAAAGTCGGTTGAGAGAAATTAAAGAGTTAACAGGAGTACCTGCGTTTGCTATTACAGCTTCAGCTCTTGTTCGGTTGTCGAGCTATATTGAAAATAAGACTTTTGGAAAGGCAGATATTTTGAGATTGTTTTCTTCTTGTAGTGTCATAACAATATTAACTCTTGCTGAAGAGTTTGGTGATGTTTGATAAATACGGCCAATAATTCCTTATGAAAGTTACACGCTAGGAAGTGGTAAGGGTGACGGTAATGACGGTAATGACGATCTTTTATTCTTAACAAAGGCTTATATTTAATAATTAGGGATTCTCAATAACTTTGGGGATAATAGTTCTTTTTCAATAAGTATTTAAAATTATGAAAGTTGTGCAGTCTGATACCTAAGAATTGTAGTTCGATAAACTTCTACGTCGGGGCACCATAAAAAACCAGATGTTTAACCCACATCTGGTTTTTTTTTGCCTTTTTTTGAAATTGTGCAGAAAAAACACCTTTAGGTGGGAGCAACCTCGAAGCTCTGTGTAAAATCTTTTTACAGTTAGTATAAAAAGTATCATTCGCTAACTGTATCTTCTAGTTGCATCTATTATACTGAGATGAAATTACTCAAACTATGTTTAATCATAGGTACATTTATCTTTAGTCCATTAAGGTTCGCTTCTTATTTACAAGATAATGGTCGAATTGCATTGCAGTGGAGTAGCTACGATGAAGCTGATCTCATAAGTAAAGTGAAGTCGCTAGAGAGTGAAGTGGAAGATGAAGTCTTTTCCAAGTATTATCAGGATCTTCTTTCTAAATATAAGCATACTCCTTTTTATAAAAAGCTATATTTCTCTACTGTAGGTAAGGGGCTTCTTTCTCAAATCAATGAACTTATGCCTAAGACAATTGTATGTAAGGATTCTGTTGAAGAGTGCTTTAAAAAGGCCCTTATGTTTCATCGTGAAGATATTCTGTTAAGACTTATTTACATGCAGTCTAAATATCAAATTAATATGAGTAAGTTTTTGATGAGAAAGAATTGTGATTACTGTGAGAATAAACAGATCGATTTTGAAAAAGAAGAACTAGATGCTTTTATTCTTGCGATGAAAATCATGCCTAAAAGATTTCATACTTATTTGATTGGTCGACCAATTACAATGATCAACGCTGATAATGGGCTCTATGGTAATGGGAAGTGGACTTTTTTCATCCAATGGCGATACTTAAATTTTATAGAAAAGATTGGCCTAGCAATTCATGAGTTTTCCCATATCGTTGGAACCAAAAGTGATTTAGATTTTTCAAAAAAATGGCTTGAGCTATTTAGGCAATCAAGAGTGGCGGGCCCTTATGATGGTTTTATATCAGATTATGCGTACACAAACTTTGCCGAGGACTTTGCGGAGTCACTAACTTGCTTCATAGTCAGTCCTAAGCTTTTAAAAAAGCATTTACCTTCTAAATACGAATTTTTCAAAAACAGCTTCAAGTTTTAGTATCGCAATTCGATAAGTGCCCACATCAGGGCACTAAGAAAAAACCAGATGTTAATCCACATCTGGCTTTTTATCTAAACTTCAAATTTTTCAAACTTTATACTTTCTCTGTTCTCAATTCTTTTTAAAATTCGTTCAAAAGCTTCTTGATCTTTTGGAGAAGTCCAGTCATTACCAATTTTTATTAAATCAGGGTCATTAGAGTTTATTCCCAAGGCATTAATGTAATCAGTAGTGCAAATAAAAAAATGCTTTCGATAGGGTAAGAGAAAATGATCTTCCTTTAAATGCTTTATGGCATCAGTTTTACTTGAAAACCACGCTTTCCAGATTGCACTCCATCTAGGGGGATTTAAAAGATCAGAGATCACAATCATATCTTTCATCTCTTTCCAATTTGAGTATCCGGCGGCCTTTGCAATACTTGCGTATGCATCTTTTAAAGCATAGTTTGGAGAGTTTTTTTTCTTTTGTAGAAGTTTGGCCTTAATTTTAATGGAGGCCAGGCTAGAATTATTCATAACAAATCCTCTGATACCTACCGCCGATTGTATCTTATGAATAATAATAAATTTTTTAGTGATACGGAGTGAGGTACTCTTTTGGCGGACAGGCTTCTCCGTGAAACCTTTTATATTATGTCATTAAATTAAAAATAAATGAAGATTTTTTTTCGCAACAAAAATTTAATAGGTTATGGCATCACTATTCACAGACAGTTGGATAATTGGCCACGTCAGGGCACTAAATTTTTTGAAAGAATTCACCAGCGCCTTCAATCATTTTTCCCTTATTTCTTAACTTAAAATGTATATTAGTTCTTTTTGTTGTTAAGATGCGATCAATTCGAAAGAGGCGCTCTGCTTTTCTTAAATCATCCCAGCATAAAAAATACCATATAGGATAAATAAGACATAGCATTTGGGGTTCAATAAGGCGCTCAGTGATTTCGCCTGCCGCTGATTTATAAGTTATTTGAATTTTGGTGAAGTTGAAAAAGCTATCGGTCAAATCTTTTAAGACATCTTTTTTTGGTGTCTGGTAATTTTCAAGCACATCATGTGTTGCATGATCACCAATAAGAATTCGTTTTCTTATTTTCGCAATGACTTGTTGTTGCTCTATGGGAAAAGCGGATGAAATTCTTTTTTTTATTGAATTTATATTATCTGTGAAAAGGGGAGAGTTGAGTGATTCTGTTATGGCCAATGAAGTTAAAAGAGTTATGACTTCAGAGTTACTAAGTTGCAAATTATTTAGACCCCATCTTCCCACAATCGAAATACCACCACCGCGTCCTTTATCGGAGATGATAGGAACTCCGGCCTCTTTGAGTTCGGCAAGATCTCTCATGAGTGTTCGATAGCTAATTTCAAGTTCATCACATAAACGAGCACTCGTCCAAAAACTCTCTGATCTTAGGCAAGCAACGATTTGTTCTTGTCTGTCTTTCTTTTCTTTTAATGATCCTTTTCCCATGTGATGAGCTTAGCATTAAATGTGCCATATGATGACACAATTTTTTATATGATAAGAAAAAGGAGAGAGAGATGATAAAAAAAGTAAATTTTCCAGAACCTAAAATTATTGCTGTTAATAATATTGAACTCGAAGTATTCGAGGCCGGTGAAGAAAATAGGGAAAGACCTATTGTTCTATGCCACGGATGGCCTGAGCATGCCTATTCGTGGAGGTCGCAAATACCTGCCTTAGTTGCAGCTGGTTATCATGTGATTGTGCCCAATCAAAGAGGTTTTGGGAATTCCTCATGCCCAAGTGATACCTTGGCCTATGACATCGACAATCTGACCAAAGATTTATTAGGAATCCTAGATCATTATGGTTATGAGAAATCTATTTTTATGGGGCATGACTGGGGCTCTGCTGTGGTATGGGCAATGGGTCTTTTACATCCTGAGCGAGTAGTGGCGCAAATCAATTTAGCTCTTCCTTATCAGGAGAGGGGAGAACTTCCTTGGGTCCAAATGATGGAAAAATTCTTTGGTGATGAGTATTACTTTGTTCACTTCAATAAAAGGCCAGGAGTTGCGGATAAAATTCTAAATGAAAATGTAGAACAGTTTTTCACAAATCTTTTTCGAAAGAATGCACCTTCTCCATCTCTTGATACAAATATGATGATTGACTTGGCAACATCTAATAAAGCGCAAGGAGAGGCCATCTTGAGTGCTGAGGAACTTAATATTTTTATTTCAGCTTTTGAAAAAACGGGATTTACTCCAAGTATAAATTGGTATCGAAATCTAGATCGGAATTGGCATATCTTAGGAAAAGTTGATTCTATTATTAAGCATCCCGTTTTGATGATCTATGGACAAAAAGATTTAATTCCTAAATTTGAAAGAATCTCACAATATGTACCCAACATTAGTGAAACAACTATTGAGAGTGGTCACTGGATACAACAAGAGTGTCCTGATAAGACAAATAAAGTCATATTAGAATGGTTGGAAATGAATTCGAGATGAATTTTATAATTCTATAGTTTGTAAATTTTTATTTGATAAATAATAACTTGGAAGAGAAGTTAGTGGAATGTTCAAGTCGTTAGCACTACTATAGATACAAAAATCAACATAAAGAGATAAAACGTAATGAGTAAAATAATCTTAAGACATTTGACCCTAGATGATAAAGTTCTCTTAGAAAAGGCCATGGCCGAAAATTGGGAAAGTAATTTTGACTTCGTTCATTATTGGGATTCTCTCGCTAAGGGAAATTTTGAACGATTTATTGAAGTTATTCCTGAAATCAGTCGTGGTCTACATCTTCCAAAAGGACATATCCCTTGTACCTTTCTTTTTGCCTTCAATGAGAATAATGAAATTGTTGGGAGAACCTCTATTCGTCATACTCTCACAGATTACCTGTTAAAGGCCGGAGGTCATATTGGCTATGGTGTTTGTCCAAGCTTTAGAAGGCAAGGATATGCCACCGCCATTTTGAAAGAGAGTTTATCCTGGGTAAAGATTAACTTACCGCATTTAACTCAAGTATTAGTCACTTGCGATGAAGGAAATATGGGTTCGCAAAAGACGATTGAAAATAATGGCGGAGTTTTAGAAGATATCATTGATGTGGGTGGACAGTCGCGCAAAATGCGATTTTGGGTTCCTGTAAAATAAAATTAAAAATACAAACACTTTCTTGTGCAATCTATCTCACAGTTTTAGAGTATAGTAACAATACTCTAAAATATGTGAGGTCATCATGAAATACCTTGGTAGCTGTCATTGCGGCACTATTCGATTTGAGGTGGATTTAGATATTAAAGAAGCCTACTCTTGTAATTGTTCAATCTGCACCAAAAGGGGCCATCTTCTGGCCTTTACGACTGAGAGTAATTTTAAACTCCTTTCTGGTGAAGAATCTCTAAGTGATTACCAATTCAATAAGAAAATTGTTCACCATCTATTTTGTAAAAACTGTGGAGTAGGTCCTTTTGGACAGGCCAATCCTCCGGGTGCAGATGAACCAAAAAGGGCGATAAATCTTCGTTGCTTAGATGATTTTGATTTTGAATCTGTACCTGTCCATAAAATCGATGGTAGAAGTCGCTAATGGGCCATAAAAGAATTATTGCACTAAACGGTAGTCTGAGAGTTGGGTCTTCTAATGGACAGTTTTTAAACGCCCTAGAAGACTTTTTTTCTCCGTTTGAATTTATCATTTATCCTTCACTGGGTGATCTTCCGCATTTTACTCCTGATGGTCATTTTCCAGAAGTGGTTCTTCAATTTAAAGAATTAGTTAGTCGCGCAGATTATATCGTCATCGTCACACCTGAATATGCTCATGGTGTTCCAGGTGTGCTTAAAAATGCTCTCGATTGGCTTGTTTCAGATGAACGGATGCCTGGTAAGGAAGTTTTCCTTTTTGTATGTTCTGCTGGGGATGGATTTCATGCCATGGAATCTCTTAAAGAAGTTTTGCGCACTATGTCTTTGGTTGTTAAAGAAGAAAGATGTCTTAGTGTCAGCTCAATTCGCTCGCAGTTCATAGAGGGAAGACTTAAAAATGAATCCCTTATAGATAAAATTTCTTCTATGGCAAGTTCTTTGATATATTGACTCCGTACTATACTACGGAGTTTATATTATCACTATGAATAAATCATTAACAATTGGTAAACTCGCCACTGCTTCAGGTGTTGGTGTAGAGACCATCCGCTTTTATGAAAATAAAGAGCTTATTAAACAACCCTTAAAAAATGGTGGTTTTCGCCATTACCCCCACGACTATGTGGCCCGTATTCAATTTATAAAAAGAGCACAGGAATTGGGGTTTACTTTGTCCGAAGTGAAAGAACTTTTAAATCTTCGTGTTCAAAAACAATCGAAATGTAGCGATGTCTTAAATAAAACAGAATCAAAGATCATCGAGATAGATGAAAAAATAAAAGACTTAAAGCGAATGAAAAAATCTTTACAGGCCCTTGCAAGCTGTTGTGAAGATAAAAGCGCATCATTGAGTGAATGCCCTATCTTGGAGCATTTTTAAGGATTGTATGAAAAACATTTTATTCTTATGTACAGGAAACTCTTGTCGCTCCCAAATGGCCGAAGCATGGGCGAAGAATTTAAAAGGGGACAAGTTTTGTTTCTACTCTGCAGGGACTAAAAAACATGGCATGAATCAAAGGGCCATTACAGTTATGAATGAGCTAGGAATTAATATGTCAGAGCACTATTCTAAAATAACAGAAGAGCTGCCCAATATTCATATGGATTATGTCATTACCGTTTGTTCTGATGCTAATGAAAACTGCCCGTTTTTCGCAGGAGGAAAAATTATTCATCTTGGTTTTGATGATCCACCAAGGCTAACTGCAAATATGAACGATGAAGAATCGATACTAGAAGTCTATCGTCGAGTTAGAGATGAAATAAAAGAGATGATTATAAATTTAGAAAGTTATTTAGAAGATAATTCTAATATTAGTGAAGAGGAATAGAGAATGAGTTCAGAAGCATCAAAAATGGGGTTTTTTGAAAGATATTTAAGTCTATGGGTTGCTGGTTGTATCGTCTTTGGCATCGTGATTGGAAAGATGGCAGGTTCAACAATTTCTTTGTTGAGTGATTTTAATATTGCTTCGGTTAATATTCCTGTTGCGATTCTTGTTTGGCTAATGATTTTTCCTATGATGGTGCAAATTGATTTTGGCTCTATCAAAGACGTTGGAAAAAATCCAAAAGGACTTGCTTTAACTTTAATAATTAACTGGCTTATTAAACCATTTACGATGGCCTTTTTTGCATGGCTTTTTTTTTCTAAGTTTTTTCAATCCTACTTAGGTCCTGAAGTGGCCAACGAATATATTGCAGGGGCAATTTTGCTTGGAGCAGCTCCTTGTACGGCAATGGTTTTCGTTTGGTCTTATCTTACTAAAGGAGACCCTGAATATACACTTGTTCAAGTGGCGATCAATGACCTTGTTCTACTTGTGGCATTCATTCCCATCGTAAAATTTCTCTTGGGAGTTACAAATGTTGTCATCCCTTTTGATACGTTGTTTTCTTCTGTTGTCATTTTTGTCATCATCCCCCTTATTGCAGGTTTTTTGACAAATAAATTTCTTATCGCAAAAAATGGATCCAAATGGTTTAAAGAAATATTTCTAGCAAAATTAAAACCAGTATCAATTGTGGCCTTACTTACAACTCTTATTCTTCTTTTTGCCTTTCAGGGCGAAAAGATTTTAGCTAATCCAATTCATATCTTTTTAATTGCTGTCCCATTAACTTTACAGACGTACTTTATCTTTTTTGTAGCGTGGGGGTTAGGAAGAAAAATGAATATTTCTCACTGTATCCTTAGTCCTGGGGCAATGATTGGTGCTAGTAATTTTTTTGAACTCGCTGTTGCTGTGGCCATCGCTCTTTTTGGATTAAATTCAGGGGCCGCTCTTGCAACAGTGGTTGGTGTTTTGATCGAAGTGCCAGTCATGTTAAGTTTAGTTAAAATTTCAAATCGCTGGAGATATTAATCTTTGAAAATTATGGAAAAAATAGAGTTACTAAAAAATACTGTACGTCCCAAATATACTAGTCTTGATCCAAGTCATGACTTTGCCCATATTGAAAGAGTTGTTCAAATCGCGAAGAAGTTAGCAGAGATTGAAAAGGCCGATGTTGAAATCGTTATGGCCGCGGCCTATTTGCACGACATCGTTAATCTTCCAAAAGATCACCCCCAAAGATCAAGGGCAAGTGAATTGGCCGCGGCGTCGGCCCAAAGGATCTTAGTTGAAATTGAGTTTGATCCAAAAAAAATTGAAAATGTATGCAATGCTGTTCTCGAACATAGTTTTTCAAGAGGGTTTAGGCCATCATCTTTGGAATCGGCCATAGTTCAAGATGCGGATCGTCTAGATGCCTTAGGAGCGATTGGAATAATGAGAACTGTAACTTGTGGCGCTTTGATGAAGGCAAGTTACTACAACGTAGATGATCCAATGGCGAAGGAACGCTCATATGATGATAAAAATTTTACATTAGATCATTTTTACGTAAAGCTATATAAGTTAAAAGATTTAATGAATACAAGTGCTGCAAAAGAAGAGGCAGATCATCGAATCTCTTTTATGAAATCTTTTGTTGCTCAGCTTATGAAAGAGATTTAAACGTTTAAAAGGAATCTTATGAGTCAAAGTTATTTTGGATCTTGTTTATGTGGTACAAATAAATTTGAAGTTATAGGGGACTTTAATAGTTTTTACCTTTGTCATTGTTCTTATTGTCAAAAAGACACTGGCTCTTTCCATGGGGCCAACTTATTTTCAATGGATGCTCAATTGAAATGGCACAGTGCTTTTGATTGTGTAAAGATTTTTAATCTTCCCGATACAAGGCATACGAAAGCATTTTGTACTGAGTGTGGCAGCGCACTTCCATACACTATGAATGAGACAGTTGTCGTAACTCCTGCTGGTGCGCTCGATTCAAAATTTGATATGAAACCAAATGCTCATCTTTTTTGTAAAAGTAGAAATCAATGGGATAACAATTTAGAGCTTCTTCCTAAGTTTGATACATTTCCAGAATAGGTAGATTAAGGAATCTTAACTCAATGTTTTTTATTCTCTGGCGAGAAGGGTGCATACTTTTCGTGGAGGAAATATGAAAAAGATTTTAATGTTGTTAATCCTTAGTGTTTTATTTTGTTCAACGGCCTTTGCTGGTTATGTGGAAGACATTTCAGAAGTTAATCAAAAAATTAGTCAGGCCGTCTCAGATCAGGATTTAAATGAAGTCATGTCTCATTATACAAAAGAGACGACATTCCTTGCTCCTGGTGCTCCTGTTATCGTTGGTCGAGAAGGTGTGGGAGCTTTCTATCAAGCGGCAATGGCACAAGGTGCGATCGGACTTGAGCTTTCTACAATTGAATTAAAAAGAATTTCACCAAAAAGAGTCGTCGAAGTTGGACAAAACAAGATTCACTTTTTTGACCCATCATCTAATCAAACATTTACTCAAGAGAATAAATATCTCGTAATCTGGAAAAAAACTAAGAACGGTTGGAAAGTAGATTATGACGCATATAATGCACTTCCTTAATTAACCCAATATTTATCGAGACTTACATGGCCCTTTTAAAAGGGCCTTTTTTTTTGCGGAAAACTTAATATGGTTGTATAATGCAACTATATGATCATGAACAAATCGGGTTTCTATTTAAATAGAACAACAATTACATTAAGAACTGTATTGCAAAACTTTTTTAATAAAAGAGATATTGACCTAACGCCAGAACAGTGGGCCATTATGGGGCTTGTTTGGAATTTTCAAGATGAGCTCAAATCAAAAACTCTAAGTGAACATTTTTTTAGAGATAAATCGACTGTTTCACGAAACTTGAAAAAGTTAGAAGATAAAGAATTGATTCAATTTAATCCTTCTCTAGAAGATTCAAGAGAGAAGATTATTAAAGCAACGACAAAATCAAAAAGTATTCAAAAAAAAGTTTATAAGACCATCAATGATGTATTGGAAATAGCAGAAGAAGGAATTTCAGATAAGGATTTAGAGATAACACTAAAAACGTTAGCGAAGATGGATGATAATTTATCTTCTTATTTGAAAAGAGGTTCAAATGTATAATTACGATCGTTTTTCTACTAAGTTTTTTGATTTTTCAAAATTTACAGGCCCAAAAAGAGGTCAGTCTGTATCTGATTTTTTATTAACGACAATTGATGGGCGTGAAGTAAAACTTTCTGATTATAAAGGAAGAAAAATTATTCTTGAGACAGGAAGTACGACTTGTCCTATGTATGTTAAAAATATTAATCCTATGAACGAACTTGCAAAAAAATTTCCTGAAGTGAAGTTCGTTGTCCTCTATGTCAGAGAGGCCCATCCTGGGGGAAAAATTAAAGGACATAGAAATTATGATGAAAAACTAAAGTGTGCCACTGATCTTATCATTGCCGAAAACGAGCATCGCGAAATTTTGATTGATAATTTAGAGGGGATGCTTCATAGTGAACTTGGTTTATTGCCCGATATGCTCTATGTTCTTGATGAAGAGGGCAGGGTCGTTTTTAGAAGCTCATGGAACGAACCTAAGCTTGTTCAAGATTTTTTGCACCAAAAATTAGACCCTAAAGAATTGGAAGTTGATATTAGAGAGCCGAGTAAGCCTAATCCTCTTCAAATTATTAGGACAACTGCGAGAGGTGGGTTTATTTCATTCTGGGATTTAATTCTCTCTCTACCAAAGTTGATTCTTATGCACAGAGAAGTACAAAAGAAATTAAAAAATGAGAAACATCTTAACTAACAAAATAATCTATCTTCTGTTGATGATTTTCATGCTGACTCCATGGGGATCATCTTCATTGGCCTTATTAACGGGTTTTGTTGCTGCAACACTGCTTTCGAATCCGTTTGAAGAATGGATGAAAAACAATACTCGACATCTCCTTTCATGGTCTATTGTAGGTCTTGGTGCTGGCTTAAATATTTTGACAGTTTTTGAATTCGGGGCAAAAGGCCTAGTGCAAACTTTTTTTACAATTACATTAGCAATTACTATTGGCCTTATGCTTGGGAAAATTTTCAAAAATTCAAGAAGTATGAGTGCTCTTATCTCTGTTGGGACGGCCATTTGTGGAGGGAGTGCTATTGCTGCTGTTGCCCCAGCGATTAATGCAAAGAATGATGACGTCGCAGTTTCTCTAGGAGTCGTCTTTTTTCTAAATGCACTTGCTCTATTTTTATTCCCGGCCATCGGTCATTATTATAATTTGGATCAATTTCAGTTTGGAACGTGGAGTGCACTTGCTATTCATGATACCAGCTCTGTTGTTGGTGCTTCATTAACATATGGAGAAGAGGCCTTAAAAGTTGGCGCTACATTAAAGTTAACACGTTCTCTGTGGATTATTCCGATTACATTTATCTTTGCAAAATTTTACAAAGGTGATGAACAGGCCCATAGCGATGTTAAAGTTAAAGTCCCATGGTTTATTTTTGGATTTCTCGCAAATTCAATATTGTTTACCTATGTTACTCCTATTCAGTTTATAGGGGGATACTTTGTTTTTCTCGCCAAGAAAATGATGATTATGACTTTGTTTTTTATCGGGTGTTCACTTAGTTTAAAGAAAATTAAAGAAGTGGGGTTAAGGCCATTATTTCAAGGAGTGATCTTATGGTTGATTGTCGCTTCTTCTTCTTTGGTATTGGTTCTTCAAACAACTTGAGAATTTTTAGTTTAATCAGAGTCAACAAACCAGCATGATGGTCTAGACCACTGTGACTGTTCACATTCTTTTGTGTTTTCTTCGTTACAAAGAGTTCCCCTAACAAAGGTTTCAAAACGACAATCAAGCGTTGGATATTCGCCAACATAATTTAATGTTCTTTCGGCCGAATTATTATTTAAAATACCTTGAAATCTTTCGTGCACATCTAATGCTCTCATAAGATCTTGATAGACAAGAGTTGTTTCGTAAGAAATATGAAGCATATTTTCGCAAATTTTAGGATCTCTGTTTTTTTGACATTCATCATTTAATGAAAAGAGATTGGGAAATATCTGATGGTCATTAAATAGCTCTGGAGCATTCGCTATTAAATCTTTTAGACAACTAGTGGCCGCATAGTAATCTGCTTGTCCTTCACAAGACATCTCTTTCGGTGCACGAGAGCGTACTGCTGGTGTTAGTTGGCGCCCCTGCACATAGGGTTTATCTCCCATAAAGTGTCCGACTTCATGGCACAGAATCATGGCCAAGGAGCTTGAAGAGATATTATTTAAAGTGAGTAGAGAGTCGTGTACGGTTATTTCCCAGACGTCTTTGCCATTTTTTTTAGCGAAGGCATTAGGCAATTCGTTCACTTTTGTTGTGAACTTTAGCTCTATTTTATTGTCGATTTTATCACTTATTGTACTTTTTATTAGATTCGTAATTTTCTGATACGTATTTTCATCAACAACAGCATGTGAAGTTGTGGCAAAGAGTGTAATTGCTAACAGTAATAAATATTTAATCATGAAGTTTTTATAGCATGACCTGCGTTATTTACTAGAAAGCGTGAAAAAATGTAACGATGTTGGAAAATGTCAGAACTGACATTTAGATTTTTCCACCGATTTCATTGATAGTGGCGGAATGAAAAATAAGTCATTATCCCACATTGTTAAGTTTTCCCTTGTATCAACCCTATTTTGTGTTGCAAGCACGTCTTATGCAATACAGTGTTTTGATAAACTAAATGTTTTTACAAAACAATCAACAGCTAAGCTTATTGCTGGAGAGAAGGGGAAAGTTCTAAAGAAATTTAGTGCTGAACTAAAAGATATGGCCAAGCGCTTAGGTCGCGACATTATGGATAGTGATATTCTTGTTGCTCGTGATCTTGATACAAATACTTCATTCTATGTGGTCGTAAGTGAAAAAGATCTTTTCTTTCTTACAAACACTCCTGAAAAACTTGGTGTTAATGCTAATTGGGGACTTATTTCAAACCAAACAATTGGTTTTAATCCAACAGGTTTCACTCCAAAAAGAGTTCAACTTGGTGAAGATAAAGTCGCAATTAATCAAGGAAATCGCTGGAAGATCCTAAGAAAAGAATTGGTTGATACGGCCAATCTTGCTACTTGGATTCAATCAAGCGATGAAGCTGTAAGTGTATCTCATAAAGAGTGGGAAAGTGAACTTTCTTCTCTCATTGGTCGCCCACTTAAGAGTGGTGCACATTCATATGAAATTTTGACTGTTAATGATGTTAAGGCCGCTCAATTTCTTAACTCTGAGGATGGTGTAACGACTTTTGCTGTTATAAAAGGAAATCTTTTTTACCTCAGAAAAGACGCCATCAAAGATGATTTAACGAACGGAGCTAAAGTTGGTCTTGTTCCAACATCTGGTCCAGGTTTTGGTATCATTAATAAAGATGTTGTTAAGCTAGAGCAGGGGCTTGCCCTTGTCATTGGTAGTGATGGTTTCCAAATCCTACCTCAATATGAGCTCGCTTCACTTTTAGACTTAAAATTGATTGATCTTGATTCTATCGAAGGTCTTGATAGTTCAGTTCTTTCTTTTATGAAAGAAAATCAAGATGCTCTTCCTTCAAAGATGCAAGAGCTTGGTCTTACATTTTCAGAAGTTGCATCTTCAAAAGTATTGAATAACTTAAATTCAGATGATGCTGGAAAGCTTTGGCTTAGTAATGCGGGTGTTTATCTTGTTAAAGATAATAAGTTTTCAAAGCTTGATATGGATGCCATGGGCATTTATAGAGGGGAAAACCTACAGATTCGTATTGAAGAAGATAAAGTTCTTATTTTTGAAAAAGGTAAGAGAGTTATTTCTAAGCAATTCAAAGCTGGTGATGCTGATTATGCTCTCGAAGTACAAATTTCAGATGCTGATGCTCTTAAGGCCTTTGCTGAGTTCCATGGAATCAATAGCGAAGAGTTTAAAAAATCAGTTATGCTTTATAATGGTAAAACTTTTGATATCGAACAAGAAGCGACACTTGCTGAATACAATGGAACACTTTACATCCTAGATGAAGGCGAGTTCAAAAAATATACGCCAAATATGGGTATCGGTTTCCATGCAAATGTTGAGCGTGAGTTTAATGTTGGTGACAATATGATCGTTGCTTTCACAAAAATGGGAATGGTAAAATACCCAATTTTAAAAGAAGGAAATGAAGCTCAAATTGCAAACTTATACCTTTCTACTCAAAATACTGTATTTAACAGTGGTCTGATGAATCAGGTGGGTTTAAGTGTTGTTTCTCACTTACTGAGCTCAAAACTTGTATCATCAAAGGATCTATTTGCCTCGACTCTTCATATGGCCTTTACAAAATCAGGAGCAAGCTACTTTGTTCTAAAGTCTGTTGATGAGTCATTTGTTATTTCTATGACGAGCACTCCTGGAAAAGTAACGGTACAAAAAGTTTCTGAACTTTCTGAAGAACTTCTTCTTGAGAACTACTCAAAAGTTACTGGTGGACAAAAACTAGGATTCTTAGGTGGTAAGAAAGTTAAAGAAGACACTCTTCTACCAAATGAAATCGGAGGAGTACTTGCTCTTAAGGCAAACCACGTTCTTGGCAGAGAAATTTCGGACCAAGAATTTGCTGTAATTCAAAATGCTTTCCAATTTCACCACATGGTTTATGGCGGAGTTGTGTACCAGTCACAAAGAACGCAGGAAACTGTAAATAAGGTTGTGGCCTACCTTGGATCTCAAAATCTATTTAGCGCCGAAGATATTAAAGCAATGGTATCTTCAGGTCTCTTATAATTTCCATTACTTGGGGCCGTTCAATCTCCGAGCGGCCCCCTGTAATTTTCACAGGGTTGGCCCCCTCTTAAGGCCTTTGTGGGACAATCTATCCCATGAAAAACACAACACTATTCCTACTGCTACTTCTTAGTTCTAAGCTTGCTTTTGCCATTGATCCTGATGCTGTGAAGGCCGCTTATAAAAAATTAAATCTTGAAATTACGGCTGATCAAAGTGCAATTGAAGCTCAATATCGCAAAATGATTTCAGTTGATGGTGTGGCCTTTTCAAAAGAGGGTCAATCTATCAAAGCGGCCAAAGAGCTCATCATAACTTTCATTAGAGAGTATGATGTCGATATTCTCACTGATAGCAATAAGTCCTATGTCTTCAAGAAAGAATACTTTGCAAAGCATGCAAGCTTGAAAGAGAAATTCATGAGGCTTGTTGAAGACAATGCCAATAGGCTCAAATTTGCTTTTACAGCTCCTTATTCAGGTGATGATTGGGGTAGCTTTGATGATAGTCCACGCAGACCGGTAAGAGCGCGAGAAACGATCTATCCTGCTTATTATGAGATCAATTCATATTACCGTTCATTTTTTGATCAAACGCTCTCTGAGACTGATCTAAAAGTTATGAGTGCGGCCCTTGATTTTCAAATCAATTCTAAAATCTCTATCGTAAAAGAACTTAAAGACAATTATTTTAACCTGTCTTCGGAAAGTAAAGAGCTGTATTCAATATTAATGTCTATCCTTGCAGATGAAGGAACAAGGCTTGATATTCATGATAATAAAAGAACAGAGCATTTTCTTGATAGAATTAAGAGCATTAATGAATCTGTTAATTCGCTAAATCAATCAAAACTTGCAAAGCTAAAAGGTCTCTTCCAAAAAATGAACCTAGAAGGTGGCATTATTGATGGTGCTTTTGCTCCTTATTATTTCGATACTATCGTCCTTTTAAATAAAGACCTCAACTCCAATATTCTGGCAATGGCCCCTAGAGAGATTAATGAAAAGTTTTTCTTATTTCATGGCACCCTTGCTCCTTTTATTTCTTTAAATTTAAACGAAGAAGGGCAGAGTGCTCTTAATCGATTGGCCTTTCAGTTAGCAGCGAACTTGAAAAAGGATCTTGGTGATAGCGAATTTGCCACAGTAAATGCATTTGATTTGGAAAAGAAGAGAATCGCTCTTGTTTTGGAAATCACAGGCATGGTAGATGAAGCAGTGAGTCCATCAGTTTTTAATATGTCTGTAGAAGAACTTGAAAGCTTAAGAGCAACATATATTCGAGATGGAAAAGTTTCATGTATGGATCTAATTAATTTGTTTCATTAAGAGGAGATTTTTATGAAGATGTTTAAGATTTTAGTGATTCTATCAGTTCTCTTGGGTATCACTTCTATGGCCCAAGCAAAAGGCTACTCTGAAAAGAAATTGGCCCAAGTCATAGATAAAATTAACGAAGATCTTGGAACTCTAGATGAGGCCCAATTAGATAAGAAATATACAAGTCTTATTAGTGATACGCTTAAAAAAGCACCAAAACTCGCTAAAGAATTAGAGCTTTCAAAAGATAAATCGACTAGAGAAAACCTACAAAGTATCGTAGAGAATGAATATAAATTAGATAAAAGAGATGATAGCGATCTTTCTTTTTGGGAAAAAATAGCTGAAAAGATTTATGAAGTAGCTTTTTTTATTGTCTTATTTTTCACTAATATTTGCTAAATCTTGATATAAAAAAAGCCCCATTTGATGGGGCTTTTTTTTATTTACAATTGATGTTCTTTACAACACTCGCCGAAAAAATCTGACAATTAGCTTTTGTCTGACTTAATTCACAGATTCTCTTCTTTGCAATCTCATCAGAATCGCCAAAGATCTGTTTAGACTTTTTCACAAGGGCCTCGTAGGCGTTGTCTGCTGAAGTTGAGCTTGCGGCCGCTCTAATCAGTGAGTTTACATTTTTAAATGCAACTTCTGAGAAGTTTTCATAACAAGTTAGGATGCCTGCTCCCACTAGGTCTTCACCGCTGTTTGCTTTGAAAGACTTTGTGGCCCCTAAAAGATCTGAAGCTTCAGACTCAGTGATCTCGAATGTCTTTACTCTATCATCTAGAGCTTCAGCAATTTTCTCGTAAAGCTTAGCAGAGTTCTTACTTGTAATATAGGCATCAAGGGCCTTTGGGTTTGAAAGAGCGCTTACAAGCTCAAAACATCCCATGCTGGCCATCGAATTTAAACTTAAAAGAGACAATGTCATTCCAACTAATAGTGCTCTCATTGTCTTCTCCTTATTCTTTCACTCTTGGAGATACTTTGCTCCAGTCTGTGTAGTTGTTCGTTAATAGGTCTTCACACTTGTTTGTAATGAAGTCTACTCCTGGAATGAATCCAAAGATTTCATTCGTTTTTCTTAGTCCTAGGGCCGCTAATTCTGTTGGCGTATATCCAAAGAAAATGAGTCTTAGGAATGATCTTGAACCGTATTCTTTAGTACTCATAAGTTCAAAGATTTCCATCATGTGACCAATTACGATCTCATAAGTTTGGTGGAAGATATTAAACTGGAATTTCTTCTTTTGAATCTCCATGTTGATATATTCCTGTGCCTTGGCCGAAGCTCTATACTTCTTAGGAATTTTACTACTTACCCAGCTACTTGCAAGCTCAAATGCTTGTTCAATTTTCGTATTGATACCCGACATTGGAGTCGTGAAGTAGAGGATATAACTTGATAAGAAAATCCCGATATCAAAACGATTTAGCGTCGTAAATTGAGTGATCGCAAATGTGATTAAAGCTGCTGGCATATTTGCCCAAACAAGCTTCATCATCATTGACTGGTTTGCCCACCAACCGTTATTTGGGTTTGAAAGGTTTTTAAAGTAGTATCTCCAAAATCCTCTGGCCTGGTCAAGTTTAGATGGAACAGAGTCAAAGCCACCGCTTGAGTCAATTCTATTGTCTACTTGAATCTTGTACCAAGTATCGGCCATAATTGAAATAATAGTACCGGCAACAAATCCGTTATAGAAAAGCTGGCGGCTCATATAGAAGATCGAGTTTGGTCCAAACATTTCTTCTTGAAGAGGCATTAGTACCCCTTCTGTTACCCCTGCAAACATCGCAAAGATACCTAGAAGTTGAAGTGGTTTACTTACAAGAAGACTTGCAATCTCACTTCTTACTGCTCTCGCTACAGCTTTAGGGTCCTTTAGTTTTTCTCTTACAACTAGGAACCTGTTAAGTTGAGCGTTCTTAGGAGTAATCGATTTAAAAAGCTTATGTCTGTAATTGATCTTACCTTTGTTAAAGGCCTGACCTAGTTCAGTTGCAATAGATTCAGAAGTTTTAATTAGTTCTTCTTGGTCTAGTGATTCATATACTTTTTCTACTTCCTTTCTGATTTCTGACTGTGATCTCTTCGCAACTTCTTCCATGGCCTCTGTCGCTGAAAGAGTTTCATTTTTAAAGTTAGAAAGATCAAGCTGAAGTCCTTCAAGATCCTTAAGCTCTTTGCCTTGAAGTGTTGTAATGTATTTTGACATTACAGAGTCAAATGCATTTGTGAAGTATGCTCTAAAGAACGCCTTGTCTTGTCCTTTTAGTTCTTGAAGTTTTGGATCATCTAGACCTGATAGACCAATTGATCCACTTATACTGTCAAAGAAGCTGTTTAGACGTTTTACATCTGTTGTTCTCTTAATTAGGGCCATTAGTGCCTTTTGAGTCGCTAATTCTTGAACAACTTTCTCAATTTCAATGGCCGCAGTTTCGTATCTCTTAATAAGATCTAGTCTATCTTTTGAAACAGTCTTATTTTTAAGAACATCAATAATTGAGTCTGTCCCACCATTGAAATCACTTGGATAGTGAACGTTACTCTTGATATCACGAGTGGCGATTTTCAAGTAGTTTGGATAAATAAATGGAAGAACCCAAGTTGATGGCTTCCAGATAAATGATCTAGAGATATAGAAGTAGTTCCATACAGTCGCTAGGAATGTATAAGTTTGTGTTAGGGCAGGGTAGCTGAACATGAAGTTCATCATGGCCTTTCCAAATGTTTTCACTTCTCTTGAAGATTCTGCAGCTGTTTCAACGGCCTTGTTGTTTTTCTTAACTTTTCTTTTAACGTCACCAATGATCTTGTTGAGTTCGGCCTCTTCGTCTTTAGAAAGTTCTACTTTTGCACCAGTCTTTGCACTTTCTGCAGAACTGATTGCATCATCGTAGTTCTTTTTAAGATTGTTCATGTGAGTGATAAATGCATCTTTTAAGAATGTCATTTTCCCACTTGTCGTCTCTCTTAGGCCTCTCCAGTTCTCAATAAGTACTTTCTTAAGTGCCAATGTCATGTTTGTTAAAACGTGAGGGATAGCGAAAGTAATGAATGGTAGTGTAATTACCGAAGAAAGACCGATAAGGAATTTTGGTAGTTTGTCAGCTGCAAAATAAGCGTCTGGAACACTCATTGGACCTGATACTGCCACGTCCTTAGCTTTATTTAAAAGGTCTAGGAAATTTAGCCCATACCCAGTGTGTTGGAAGTATCCATGTACACTTGAGGCAATATTTTTACCAATCTCCAGTCCATCTAACATTACGTTATGGATTTCTGTAGGAAGGTTGTGACCAACGATGGCAGCAGCTGTTGCAACTGTTCCGTATTTTACGAATTTTACTAGTTTTGAACTTGCAATCACTCCTCTTGCTGCAGCTCTTTGATCAGCATCTTTTGATGCTAGCTTAGCAAGTGATGAAAGAAGGATTTTTACACCTTGAAGGCGAGGCATTGAAATCTCGGCCATTAGAAGGTGAACTCTTGTTAAGAATTTTCTTGATGTCGCGTGGGCCGTTTTTGTCATCATCATGGCCTGACCGCTATTTTTAAGTGTTTCAACATAAGGATGTGTTCCACCCATATCTTCGATTTCTTTTACAAGGGCAATAATGTCTGATTGGTCCTTAAGAGCTGAAACTTGCTCATTTCTAAGACCTTCTTTTGGATTTAGATTCTCATCATTGTCTAAAACAGCTTCGAATGAGTTCTCAAATACTTTACCTTGCTCTTTAATCGCTTGATCAAAGAAATTACTTGCTTCCTCTAGAATTTGCTTAGAGCGTGTGTAAGTATTTGGGTCAAGAAGACCAACTGAAATATTGAACGTTACTTGATGAATTTTTGAAAGAGAGTTAAATCCATTTAGTGTGATCTTTGCCTTATCGTTAAGAACAAGAGCACCATTTTTAATCATCGCACTTTCAAGTGGTCCATTAATATGAACTGGGAACTTGAAAATTGGTAGTGAAGAGTTTCCAATATTTGTTTTGAATGTTTTAAGATCGATATAGTGTACATCCATGACACCATCAGCTTTTTGTGCTTCTGATTGTTTTACAAATACAAGGTAATCCCCAAAAAATTGAGCGAATGATACTTTCATCTTCATATCATGAAGAGCTTCACCATTTTTATTAGCAAGTTGAAAGTCTAAATCTCTATTAATAGTGATTTCTTGTTCAAATTGTAGTTGGTCTGCTGAAAGAAAATCTGTCTGATTAAGAATATCTTCTTCATCTGTAAACTTAAGTTTAAGATTTGAACGATAATTCTTGTTTGCCTTAGCTCCAGCGATGAAATCTTCAAATTCTTCAATATAGTCGTCTTGATTGAACTCTTTTAGTGCTTCACTAAATGGAGCTGTTTCAATTTTATCAAGCCCAGATGCAAGATTAGCAATCTCAGATTTGTCGGCCTTGTATTTTTTTGAAAAGAAATAACCGGCATTTTTAATCATTTCTTCATCATCTAATGTTGAAAGAGCATTTTCTTTAACAAATTTAATCGCCGTCGCTATACGTGTAAGCGTTGAGTACTCAGTGGCATCAATTCTCTTTTCCAACTCTTCAATGATAGTTAGAAAGTCGTTAATACTCTTTTCCTTGGCCTTAAGTCCATCTACTTTGACTTCATTGTGATCTGTAACAACCTGATCAAGTAGATGAAAATAATCTAGTGGGTGTGTTGCACCTTCTGGATGTTCGAATTTTTCAGACAACGTCCTTACTAATTCGTGACTATCATCTGGTGTGATTGATTCTGTACTGCTGGCCTTTAGGTTGCTGCTTGGAAGAACTACTGTCGAAAGCAGGATGGCCATACATGATAGGGCGCTAATTGAGCGGCGAAACTTTAACATTCTCATTACAACTCCAATTTGAATGTTATCTTTTACTCCTTTAATTAAATGAGATCAGTAGGTTACATATTTTTTACAGGGGGCCGTCGATAATTTTGTCATATTTAGTGATGTAAAAACAACATCTTGGCCATCTTCTTTGTATTTTGTTTATATCTAGTCAAACTTAGGGAGATCGTAGATACTCCAAATTCTATAATTGGGAGGATCGAATATGGCACATCAGCATTGCGACCATGATCATGACTGCGACCATGACCATGAAATTGAAATAACAGGGTCTCTAGAGCTTTATATCGCGGATAAATCACTCTCTTCTTGGGGGATGAGGGCATGGCTCGTGGCCATAGCTTCTGGGATTCCTTTCAAAGAGAAAGAAATTAAGCTTTATCGTAAAGATACTCGTGAAAAAATACTTAAACATTCACCATCGGGTCGTTTACCTGCCCTTAAGCACGGTGATCTTATTATTTGGGATTCTCTTGCCATTGCAGAGTATCTGAATGAACTCTCTCCTTACGCTGGATTATGGCCAAAAGACATGGGTATGAGAGCGATGGCAAGAAGCTACGTTAGTGAAATGCACTCGGGATTTACATCATTAAGACAAGAACTCCCAATGGATCTAAACGTAAAAACGGTTAAGACGATCCTTACTCCTGGTGTTATTTCTGATATTGAGAGAATTCTCACTCTTTGGAAAGAGGCCTTAAAACTTAGTAAAGGACCTTATTTATTTGGAGAGTTTGGAATTGTTGATGCCTTTTTTGCACCAGTAGTTTTCCGTTTTTTAAGCTACGGGGTGGAAATAAAAAATAAGGCGATTCTTCAGTATATGGATAATATTCAAAACCACGCTGGTGTTGAGTTTTGGTTGGAAGAAGTTAAAAAAGAAAAAATTAAACTTACGACTTTCAAATAATAGAAGGGCCTTATGGGGCCCTTTTTTTTATTTTTTTAATAGATCTCTAATTTCGGCCAATAAAATTTCTTCTTTAGAAGGCGCCGGTTCAGCTATAGGTGCGACTTCTTCTTTTTTCTCAAAGGATTTTACAAATTTAATCAGGCAGAAGATCGCAAAGGCCATAAGGATAAAGTTAATAGAGGCCTGGAGAAACTGTCCGTAATTTAACGTTAAAAGAGCTTGGCCATCTTCTTTTGTGGCCAACTTCAATGTTAATGAATCGAGCTTTATACCGCCAATAATAAGGCCAAGAATTGGTGATAGGATGTGGTCAACAAGTGATTTTACAATCCCTGTAAAGGCCGCACCTATGATCATACCGACTGCTAGGTCAAGAACATTGCCCCTCATGGCAAACGTTTTGAATTCTTTTATAAATCCCATCATATTTTATCCTTAGTAAAAATTATTCTATTATTTTTAACTAACTTTTATAGACAGTAAATGGCCATGTGAAATTCTTTGTTGTAGCTTCGAAAAAAACACAACTGGAACGAACTATGACATTCTTAATCTCTTTAATGAGCTTCATGTTTGGAAGTTCATTTGCCTTAGATGTGCCTTTCCCAGCGCTCTCTGGTCAATTTGCAGTTACCTCACAGACAATTGTTTTGAAAGATCATTCTCGCACAGATGTTATGTCAAAATATGGAGACAAATCACCGGAATGCAGTGCAAATGAAAACTTTCGTCGCATTCCTTTAACAATCTATGCTCCAACAAACACTCATGATCATCGCCCAAATAAATATTTGCCAAAAGTTTTGACTCAATTTATGGGTCTACCAGAAAATATGGCCAGTATTGAAAAAAGATCATTCGAAATGAATGAGTTTACAGTTTTAGAAAAACCCAAGGCAGTAATTTTCTTCTCTCCGGGGCTTGGGATTTCGAGTTTGTTTTATACCGCATTATTAGAAGAGGTTGCCTCCCACGGTTATCTTATTTTCGCATTTTCTCATCCTTATATGTCTGGCAACGTCTATGATGCAACTAAGAATTGTATTGTCCCCATGATTGATCTTCCTATTGAAAGAAATCCACTTGTAAAACTCTTAGGGGAGATGATTGAAGAAAACATAAAAGACTTCTCTTTTGTCAGAAATTTTTTAAGTAAATATAAAATTGATATGAAAAAGTTTTTTATGATGGGACATTCGGGTGGGGGAATGAGTGCAACGTACTATTGTGATAAGTTTGATTCTAATTGTACCGGTGTCATTAATTTAGATGGTGGAGATATTAATGGAATTGGGATTGAAGTTGATGGTGCATGGCCAGTGGATAAAAAACTTTCATTTCTAAAAATTCATTCAGCAAGTTTTCCAAACTTAGATCGCATTCAAGATCGAGATTTTGGTGAGGATCAATATTTAGTCGATATAAAAAGAATTGATCATCAAACATTTTCAGACAAGGCCTTCTTTCCAGGAATGGTTGGCCATGAAGGAGACGATCTTCTTGCTCCGTTCCTTTCGCAGTTGTTAATTAATGAACACGTTTTATCTTTCTTAAAAGCACGTTCATCTTCAAAGCAGAGGCCCATAGAATGGCCATCATTTGATAATGAAATCAATAAGCTTTTTACTAAAAGACATTTAAAATAAATTATTTGGCCACAACATCACATAATAAAGAAGTTGTGGCGTTCTTCTTTGGCCCACATTAAAGACATTATTTGTTAATACTCACTAAGTAGGCAGTGCGTGTTAAGAATTCTTGATTTAGGTGGAAGTTCTGGCCCTTTTTTTCATCTGAAAAGAATCCGTTTAAAATAATTTAATGGAAACAGAAAATAAATCACATCAAACATTGAATTGCGTAAACGATTTTTCTCTTTGCTTGGATTATATCTTGCGCTTTAAAGAAATGCCCATGGTTTGGGTTGTTCGTGGAGAGAAGAGAGTTGTCTTCAAAGGAAAGATCAAATTAGATGTTCCTTCACATCGTATATTTGAGTTTGTAAATGAATCGAAAGAAGTTTCGTTACAAGCAAATGATATAGTTTATTTTAAATTTAAATTTCGCGATCTTCTTTTTAGAGCAAAAATTATTGGGATAAAAAATGGGCGCATTCTTATGAGTTATCCTCGCGAGTATAGAATTGAAGAAAATCGTGATACCAAGAGAAAGGCCACGACACAGAATCAATACAATGTTGTTATTGATAAAAAAGATGATGAGATTATCGGAAAAACGAGTTTTTCTCTTAAACTTCTCGATATGAGCGAAAGAGGATTAGGTCTGCATGTTAGTGTTACGAAAAAAGATTGTTTTAGAAAAGGTGATGTTCTACTTTTGAAATCAATCGGCAAAGTGAACTTTGAGAAGCCACTCTTATGTACAATTTGTCATGTTACTCCTTTGTATGAATCAGTCATGACGGTCAAAGATTATAAGATGGGACTATCAATGGAGGAGCCTTTCGAAGAGAGTATCGTAAAATTTTTGTTACCAAGCTTTTAAATCAAAATAAAATCCACTAATCTAGAAGAGTGAATACTAAAATCTTCTATTTCATATTTTGTATGCTTTTTGGTTCGTTGTCAGCTTTTGGCCAGGAAAGTTCATTTAGTAAAGTTCAAAATTATTTTGGCAATAAACTTGATGCTGCCCAAGAGTTTGCTTCGGATAATATTTTCTATGCAACCAATAAAATGGATTCATTTTTTGGCGATGTAAAATCTCTTGAATATGATAATGGCTCACGGCTAAGGGTTTATTCTATCTTTGAAAAAAGAGAAGGAAACAAGATTACACCTGAGCTCAATTATCGATTTAGAATAAGATTGCCTGCCTTACAAGAGAAGCTCCATCTCGAGCTTTTTCGAAATGATGCTAGTGCTGAGAAGAATACACCGACGGATGAAAGTGTTTTGTCTACAGATCAGACTCGTGCGACGACATCTCCTTTACTCGGGCTTGGTTATGGCCTTGATCTTTTGAAAGGTTTTGAAACGAGAATTGGTACAGGGGTAAAACTTAGTCTTCCGCCAGATTTTTATATTTACTTTCGTAGTAAAAAAGATATTTCGATGGGGGATTTTCTTCTGACGATTTCGCCCAACTGGATATATTCACTAAAAGATAATCTGACGACGAATATCTTTGTTGATCTTGATCGAAATCTTTCAGATGCTGTACTTGCTCGTTTTTCAAATAGCTATTCAAGAAATGAAAACACCAGAATTATCTATACCTCTCATGGGCCATCTTTGTTCCACAAGCTTAGTGACAGAAGAACAATTTCTTATAATTTTCGCGCCAATTTCTCCGATGCTAATAAATATTCAATAGTGAATTATATTTTTCAAATCGATTTAAGGCAAAAAATCTACAAAAATTGGGTTTTTTACGACTTGATTCCGTATATTGATTGGCCCAAGGAGAGTGGCTTCAATAGGGAGCATGGGATCATTTTTAAGCTGGAATTTATCTTTGGTGAACGCTAGTTGAAGAAATCTTTATTTTGGCACCATAATATTTGTTTTTTAATATCATTTTTAACTTAAGGCGTAAGTTTTTCTTTGTTTCCTTAAGTTTTTCTATGGTACCTCTATTATTAGGAATGTTTTTTTAGGGAGAAAGCATTCTCAGTAGGGAATCACAGGAGAGTAGGGATGAACGCAACGGATAAAATGTCTGTCGTGATTGTGGATGATGAAGAGGATGTGAGATCACTTTATCTTACTGTAGTAGAAGAGTTATTGCCTGATGCTGAGATATTCGAAGCAAACGATGGCCTAGAGGCCTTAAATCTAATCATGGCCGTTCAACCAGATATCGTTATAAGCGATATTAAAATGCCAAATATGGATGGTCGCAGACTTTTAAAAGTTGCTCGCGAGTTCAGAAATAGTTGCCAATTTATTTTCATTTCAGGTTTTGGAAAAGATTATCTGTACGAGTTTCTTCGTTATGGGGCCTTTGATGTACTTGAAAAGCCACTTAATATTGATGAACTTGAAGAGACTATTAGTCGAGCTCTTTATTGCATCAATCATCAGAAGAAAACTCGCGATAAAATTGGCAGCCTACTCAAAGAAAATGGCGTAAGTGAAGAAGTTAAAGCGCAAATTTTTGATCTTCAAGATAAGCTTTTAAAAGAGCGCTATACCAATAATATGCAAGAAGACATTGATTCTGAAGAAGAAGACGATGATGACTTTTTTCCAAATGGTGGCGGCTACATGTAGTCTTATGACCTTCTTGAGAATGGACTTCATAAGAAACGAAATTATTTTCATTTCGGATATTTTATAAATCATCCCTTGTTTAAGCGTTACAATAGAGTTGTGAAGACTTTTACAAGGGATCTTTTATGCCAGAGAGAACATACAAAAAAATTGAAATTGTTGGCTCATCTAGTAAATCTATCGAAGATGCAGTCAATAATGCCTATAAGAAGGCATCTGAATCTATTCACAATCTAAGATGGTTTGAAGTTAAGGAAATCCGTGGAAATTTTGAGGGGGGAAAGCCATTGTTTCAAGTCACTATGATGGTAGGCTTCAGGTTAGATGAATAAATTTTAACAATTCTCCATATTTTATAATTAGGTCTCCACTATACTGTATGTAGTTAGTTAAGGGGGAATCTATGGTTAACTATACGCCAAACTTATCTCAGGTTGAATCTACAATTGACCAGCAAACAGGATTAACAGTCCAAAATATAATGAATCGTTCATGGGCCACTGTGACAACAGAAACTAATATTTTGGAGGCCTTAAATATCATTTGTGACAACGCTACAACGGGTTTAATCGTTGTCGATCGCGATATGAAAGTTTTAGGACTGATTTCAGAAAAAGATTGTTTGAAATACGCGCTCGATCTCAAATACTACAATCATGGGCAAGGCGTTGTAGGGGATTATATGGCAAAGTCATTGATAACTCTTAAACCAACCGATAGTCTGTTGTATGCTGTTGAACTTTTTATTAAGAACCATTTTCAACTTTATCCAGTAGTTGAAGATGGCATTCTAAAAGGTGTTATAACCAGAAGAATGATTGTTAATGAACTTAGAAAAATGGGACAAACAAGTTGGTAAAAAAGGCCCTATATTAGGGCCTTTTCTTTTAGTTGAATAGTTTTGGAAGAACTTCTTCGTTGTAATCAACAACACCAAGCTCAACAATTTTCACAGCTTCTTCTTTTCCATAAGTGTGAGTGATTTCACATTTTGGAGTATATCCCTCATGTGGAATTTGCTTATAAGTTAGGAAGTAGTGCTTAACTTTATCAAGAACACCTGCAGGTACTTCTGATACATCATTCATTTTACCGAATGTAGAGTCGTCTTTTAGAACTGCGATGATTTTATCGTCAACTTCACCACCATCTAGCATTCTAAAACCACCGATGATTTTACAATCAACTAGTAGATCTCCATGTGTAATCGCTTCATCAGTCAAAACACAAACGTCAACTGGATCACCGTCACCGAATAGTCCATCTCTGCCTGTTGCTTTTCTTGCGAATTCAGCAGTTTTCTCACCTGAGTATGTTTGTGGTAGAAGACCATAAAGACATGGAACAATATTTGAAAATTTTTGTGGTCTATCAACCATCAAAAATCCAGTTTTCTTATCAACTTCGTACTTAACACGGTCAGTTGGAACGATTTCAATATATGCTCTAACATCTTGCTTGTTGTCGCCAGTGTAAAGCTCTACTCCGTGCCATGGATTTGGACGAACCAATTTACCAAGGGCCTTAACTAAATCTTTAAGATCAGTAGTGTTCATTCTTATTCCTTTTTTGTCGAAAATTAACCCCTGCAACATAGCATAAAAGACTTAATTTTTTAAATCCCTTTTCACAAGTTTTCTTGTGTTGTATAGTCGGGCCTTAGTTTAATTTACGCTGGAGTGTGTCATGGATATCAAATCCCTAGTTCGTACTGTTCCTCATTTTCCTCATGAGGGCATTATGTTTAGAGATGTAACAACCCTTTTTAAAGATTCTAAAGGTCTACAAGAAACAATGCGCCTATTTAAAGAGCGCTATGAAGCAATGGAGATCGATGTGATTGCTGGAGTTGAGTCTCGTGGTTTTATCACTGGTGCTGCTCTTGCGGTTATGCTTGGCGTAGGTTTTGTGCCAATCCGTAAAAAAGGTAAGCTTCCTGCGGAAACGATTTCTGTTGAGTATGAATTAGAATACGGTACTGATGTTCTTGAGATCCATACTGATGCCATCACAAAAGGACAGAAAGTTCTTGTAATGGACGATCTTCTTGCGACAGGTGGTACGGCCCTAGGGGCGATTGAGCTTGTAGAAAAACTTGGTGGAGAAGTTATTGAGTTTTCTGTAATCGTCGATCTTCCTGAACTAAAAGGAATCGATAAGCTTCAGTCAAAAGGATACAAAGTTCATAAATTAATGGATTTTGAAGGACTATAGTTTAAAAGCTACAGCCTTTTTTCATAGTAATTGATTAGGGACTTGAATAGTCCCTTTCTTTTTTTCTTCTCTTCAAGTTGATGAAGCTCAATCTTCGCATTATGGGCCTCAAGGGATTTAAGAGTTCCCATCATGTCGATACTGTCTAATATTTTTTGTTCTAGTTTTTTTAGTGTTGATTCCTCGATAGTTACTAGGCCATCTTTTCTAAACAGGATGTGTGCAAAATGTAACAAAGACGCGCGATCTTTGGCATCGTGAATATGGGGGAGAAGATCGTCCAAGCGAATTGGTTTTTCCATATCGCAAATGAGAATGTCCCACTGGCATTCGCTAAAAGGGATTTTTGCAAGATGAGAACGTATCCAAGCTGTTTCCTCGGAACTTACTTCGCCATCCACATGAATAAGGGCCACCGCCGCACGCCACATATAGAACTTGCTTTCAGTCATCGGGTAATTCACTCGCTTCTCCTTTTGTATTTGATAAAACTTGTCGGATAATGCTTGTCCTGACCTTAGTAAAAAGGTGAGTATTTTTATTGGAATATTCGTTAAGTATCCATAATTTCTAAGTCGGTTATTTTTTCCTCTTCAGCCAGGCAAAGGCGATTGACGCTATTTAGGGTATAATTTTTAGAAGGGCAGTCTGCGCCCATGGGAATTCGCGAATATGGATGTTGCTAGTACTTTATCTCAAAAACTTTCTGATCTTCGAAAGAAAAATAGAGAAACTGTCTCTAAGATGAAAGAAGAGTATGAAAAGAGTCTGCAAAATGTTGAGCAGACTGCGCAAAAGCGTCTTGTGCAAAAAGATAAAGTCCAAAAAAATGAGCGTGAAAGACTCGTAAATGATGCTAATGATCGTGTTGACCTTCTAAGTCGTAAAGCTGAAGAGCAATTTTCCAAAAGAAGAGAAGACTATCTGTCAAAACTCCAAGAAATTCGTGATGATTCAAAAGTTGCAACTGATGAAAATCGTCAAAGCTTCAATGATCGGCTTGAAGATTTAAAAAGTACGTATGATCGCTCTGTAAAGCAATTGAATATTGAGCATGATAAAGAATTAAAGAATAAAGAAGATAATTTCAATAATCGCATCGTTACAGAAAATAAACATGCAGATGAGAAAATTAAAAATATTAGTAATTTTAGTGAAAGGTCCATTGCCTCACTAAAAAGTGATGCTGATAAAGAAAGAAAAACACTGACCAATACATTTAAAGAGCGCGAGTCACAATTGAATACTGATTTCTCAAAAGAGCGCCTAATGGACAAAGAGAAGTTTGATGGGCATTTGAATAGAGTTATTGATTCTAAAGATGCTCAGATTGCTGGTCTCGAAAATCGTATTCAAGAGACTGCCACAAGACACTCTAACGAAAATAAGTCAGGACAAGAAGGACTTCGAGATCAATTCCAGCGTTCAATTTCAACTCTTGAAAATTCAGCGGAGCGCAGTATTCGTCATAATCAAGAAATTAGTGAAAGAGAGATGGCGGCCAAAGATGTCGATTATAAAAAATCGATGGCCGAAAAGGATCGTAAAATTCAAAAGATCATTGAGAACTCTCTATCCGAGCAAGATCTTATTGCTTATGGAGACCGTATCAAAGGTGATTATGAATTTAAATTGCAAGGTCTGAAAAATATGATGGAAGACCAAGGTATAGATTATAAAAATAAGTTAGATGAAATCAAAATTGCGAGTGAAAAAAATCTTAATTCTCAGACTGGAGAGTTAAGAGATAATTTCATTAAGCAAGATCAAATGCGAACAGAACAAATTAATGATCACAAAAGAAAATCTGCAGATAGTCAGCACGATTTAGAAAATCGTTTCAAAAAAACTTTCTACTCACAGCAAAAAGATTATGAGGCGAGTCTATTACATCAACAAAGAAATAGTAATAAACTTCTTCATAGACAACGTGAAATCTATGGAGAGAATGTAAAAACACTTGAAGAAAAAAATCTTGATAACGTTCAAAAGTTACAAGCTGAGTACGCAAGTGAGAAAAAAGAAATCGGCACAATTTTTAGTCGCAATCTGAAAGATGCTATTACAAATCAGCAAAGCTCATTTCAAGATAAAATGGACAAGGTCGTTCAAAGTTTTGAGCAGCAGATCAATACTCAGCATGAAGAGTATAATAAGCACATGGATCAAAATGAATTACTTCTTTCTAATACAAAAAGAAGTAATGACTTGAAGCTAAGAGCTGAGCAGCGCTACTATCAAGAACGATTAAAGCAAAATCGTGAAGAGATGAAGAAGGTTATTGGTGATTTGAGGAAAGATTACGAAAAAGATATCCAGAATTTAAGAAATAGATATGATTCTGAAATTGGTAAAATAAAGCGTAATAACGACTTAGAGCACACTAAACTTCTCCAACAAAAAGATTTTGAACGTCAACAAATGCTTCAAGAGCATCAAATGGAAATCAGAACCAAAGTTGGAACTCTTCAAGATCAACTTCAAAATCTTATGAAAGATAGTGAAATGAGAAGAGAAGAACTCATCGCGAATTATGAGCGTCGCTTGAAAGAAATGAAAGAGAGTTTTGAGCTTGAAAAAGCTAAGTCCCGTGCAACATTGAGCTAATCTAATTATCTAGTATTCCTATTTTTTCAAGCTATTTGGCACCCGATTTGCTTATTTTGTTAAGTAATTGATATCTAATTTTGTTTTACTTGAGATTCTTTAGTGAAATCAGAGGCTTATGTCTACTGCTAAAAACTTCTTTAAAAACGAAGAGAAAATATCTGTATAGAAAATTAACAATGTCACTAAATTGTTATTTAAAAGAGAAGGTGCAAGTGAACGTTATTAAATCTCTATTTTTTATATTGATTCTTAATGGTCTACAGTCGTGGGCCAATGTTTATGAAGAATGCACTGATAAAAAACTGGCAGATTCAATTATCAAAATTCAAAATGTTTTATCTCATTCACAAGCTCAGTCACTTGATTTTAAAACGTATGATTATATTGATTTTGTGATGGACTGTGATTACAAGGGACATTTAAAGCAAGATGATAAAGAAAAAGTACTATCAATTTTGAAAATAATTAAAAAAGAAAAAACGACTCCCTTCGTTTGGGCCGATTCAAACGGTGTTGAGTTTTGGGAAAATGGAGTTGCTAAGCTAGGCTTTCTACCAGAAGAAATCAGAGTTGATCTACCTATTATCCTATCGCAGCTTAATTCTTCTGTTGTTTCTTTTGTCCCTAGCGAGAGCAACGAGAGAGGAACAAATTATAATTTCGAAGCAGATCTTATTATTAATCTTTTTTCTCCTTGGGATAGGCGAGACTGTCATTGTTTGGCAGAAAAAGATTTAGAATATTTTAACGAGGATATTTCCAATCCACGTATTTCTAGTGAAGAACAATCGAATTTCACAAGAAACTATTCTGTTGTAGAGGTCTCTAAAATAGCTATTCACAAAAAACCAATTTGTTATTGGTATGAAGATACTGATAAAATTAGATGTGATTACGAATTCAATGAAAGTATTGCTCATGAAATTTTACATCTTCTAGAAACTCGATATAAACGTTTTATTTATGCCCTTCATAATGCAAAAGGTGGATATAAAGATCGTTTGAAGCAGGCTCAAACTGTTGTTCCTGCATTTGGAGTTACAAAATGTACTAGAGATTCATGGGAAGAATACTGTGACGAACACGGTACAATTAGTGAGGATGAAACACTACAGATTGTTCAAAAAACTAAGGCCCCTCAGGATACGGGAATGAACGCTGGAAGGTACTATGCTTATGAACTAGATGAATCATCTGGTCAGCTCTATTGTGAAGGTGAAATTAAAGAAAACAATGGTCGCAAATACTGCATAAACTTTAATCTAGAATCACTCTACACATTTGTTCGTGGTGGAGAGGAATATATTTCTGTTCTTCTCGAAAAGGGCATTAACGACCCAATTCAATTTGAGAAAATTGCGTCTGCTGAAGAAAAGAAACTATTTAGTCTTCTTAAAGAGTATATTTTTTAAAAATTATTAATGCATACATTTATTCTTGTTTGCAAGAAATTTTGTAACTTCTAAAGCATCATCTTTAAGATACCAATGATTATTTATCTTTTTACCTTCAATTTTCACTTGGTAAATATCATCTCGATAATGCTTTTCAACTGAACAAATATCAGTGGTGGGAATGAATTCATTTGAACCACAAGAACTCAAAAATCCCAGCATAAAAAGAGAGATTAATATTTTAATATTCATAGTCTTCACAGCTTCTCTCCCTTCTAAAGCGTTCTAAATCTCCACTTCCTGGAATTGATTTGTAAAACCAGAAAAAGCAAGTGTTATCAACTCGCTTGTCAGATGCATTGATCATAGCATCACGAATATCCCACGGTTGGTCTTTGAGCTCTTTATGTTTGCCACCTTTTATGACAACTCTTGATTTTGTATTTTCCTCTTTTTTGACTGGGGCCAAGACTGGTTTCTCTTCTTCCTTTTTGTCATCATCAGACCCACCTGTAAGTAAAGGTGCTGTCGCCACAGCTCCTAGGAGCCCAGCTGCCGCGGCCAGAGGAGGGAGCCCTAGACTAGATCTTAAACTCTTATCAAGATCAATGAGATCGCCATTTAAATCTTGTAGTTTTGGCAGAAAATCTTCTGCGTTTTGTTGAAGTGATTCTAATACATCCTTAGAAAGAGTCTTAATCCCATCAAGCCCCTTGCTTGCAATTTCACTAGAGTTGAAAAATTGACCTGGTTTAAGAGTAATATCTTTAACACTCGCTCCCGTCTTCGAAACATCCGCCAAGACTTCACCTTTTAAAAGAGCGACATCGGTTGTATCTTTTGCGCCCACTAAGTAAGCATTAGATAAGAACTCCGTACCACGTACTCCAACTGATACGGCCTTGGTATTTAACTTCCAGCTGTCTCCCTCGACACTTTTTCGATTAATGAGGGATCTTATTTGGCCATTTATATGAAGAAGGCTGATCTTTCTTGATGTTGTTGTTACGTCCAATTGCTCAATCATCATTTGCGAATTCGGTCCAATATTCAGAATGGTTTCATCAGGCAAAGAGATTTGCGCAAAAGACTTATCTTTAGTTGTGATTGTATGGCCAGGTTCAATTTCACTTCCTTGTTCGAGCTTTTGTTCTTTAGTTTCTTCGCCATCCATGGCCTTAGCTATAAAATAAACATCACCCCGTATTATCTTAGCAATTGCCCGCGGCTTATTTTCATCTTTTGATGGGTTCTCTTTTTTATCTTCTTTTTCAATTTCTTTGTGACCTTCATCTACCTTATTTTCCAATTGTACTGGAGGTGAACTCGTTTCTGGAGTGGTTGTAGTCTCAGCATTTTCTTGGGCCACTATTTGAAAAGAGAGTATAAAAAGGCATAGGATTTTAACCAGCATAGGATGACCTTTGATAAATAAATTTCTCTTATTTTATCAGATGGTTTAACTTTCAATGCGGCCAGTTCATAATATTAGGGAAGAATTAAGATTAAGGAGAGCGTATCTTGAAAGTAGTGGTTCAAAGAAGTGGAGTTTCATCAGTTCGTGTAAATGGTAGCATTGTGGGTGAAATTGATCACGGTATGGTATTGCTGGTATGTTGTGAAAAAGGTGATACAGAAAGAACTATTTCAAAGGCCTGTGAAAAAATCCTCAAATTACGAATCTTTGAAGATGAAAATGGGAGGATGAATAAAGACATTCTCGCTGCCGACGGAAAAATACTGGCCATCAGTCAGTTTACTCTTTCCTGGGACGGACAAAAGGGAAATAGGCCATCTTTTGACAATTCTATGCCACCGACAGAAGCTCAAATTCTCTTTGATAAATTTTGCGTTATTTTAAGTAAAGAAGTTCCCGTACAAAAAGGGGAATTTGGGGCCAGGATGGAAGTTCAAATTACCAATCAAGGCCCTGTTACATTCAGCTTAAGCTTCTTGTAATCCCTTCTTTGATGCTTTTGCTTCTGCTTTTTCTGCACGTAGGGCAGTTTTCCAGATACCAGCAAAAATGAAAGCAAAGATAACAACGAAACAAGCAATGTGGAATACTTCAACTTGTAGTGAAGATGCTACCATATCGTGCTTTCTAACAGGCTCAAGTTTTTCGCCTTGAGGGACAATAGATGTTGGATAAACTTTTACAGTTTTAGTCGATTCACTCATTTTACTTTCTCCAATTAAACTGGGTCTAGTTATACCAGAACTATAGATTAATGTTCAAGATTACCCCATGATTTATATCACGTTTTTGGGCAATGTGTGTAAAAAATAAATATTTTTTCGGCCGCAACAATTTGCTGCATTGAGGATTTAAGTTGTTTTTGACATATATGCAGCATGCTGAAATTTACATTTTTTATACTATTTTTATTTATTAATTTTTCGTGGGCCAGTACTGCAACAAAATTTGAAGTAGTTAATCTTGAAAACTTAAAAATTGAGACGCTCCAAATTGGAGTGAAGAACACAGTTATCTTTTTTAGTTCTATTGATTGCCCGTGTTCTGATTCTCATCTTTCACACTTTGTGGACCTTAAGAAGCAGTTTCCTGAGATTACTTTTGTGGGCATTAATGAGAATGGAAAAGAGAGAATTGATGAAATTCGCTCTTACTATCAAAATAAAAATTTAAATTTCCCAATTTTCTTAGATAAAGACTTTAAAGTCGCTGATGCACTAGGTGCCGTTAAAACTCCCCATGTTTATCTCTTAGATAAAGAAGGGAAGATCATTTATCACGGAGGAGTTACGAACTCGAGTAACTTCAACAGCGCAACAACTTTTTATTTGCAAGAAGTTTTGAATGATATTTCCAAAGGGCAAAAACCACGTCGCGATTTTGCGAGGGCGCTAGGTTGTTATATAGCGAGATAATTATGAAAAAAAATTTAATAATAATATTTGTTCTAACTTTTTTTGCTAGCTGTGGAAACTCACCACAAAATGAGCACAGCTACGAGAAAAAAATAACTGACTCTCTTGAGAATTCAAAAGAGCAAAAGACATTCAAATCAATTGCAACCTCTGTACAGTTGCAATGGCTACAAGGACCCTTTGGTGATCCTGCACAGGAATCACAATTTCTAATGGTCCTAACAAATTCTAAGGGACAAACAGTCGAGCTGCTTGAAGAGTACTCATTGAAGGTTACTGGCATAATGCCAAGCATGGGACATGGAACTGATTGGGATGGTGAGAATATCCGTCTTGAAAAAGGTTTATATTTTCATAAAGAATTATTTTTTAACATGCCTGGAGATTGGGTTCTTTATATTGATCTTATGAAAAATAACGAAATTGTTGAAACGATCAATTTTGATTATATGCTATGAAATTTATCTTATTTTATCTTTTCACATCTCTTTCTTTTTCTTATGGGGCCAGCTGTTGTGGTGGAGGAAGTTCAATTCCTGGTTTAATAACTGGAGACTTTCGAGCGCAAATGGGGCTTCAGGCCACGTATCAAAATGAGATTGGTAAAGCCTATTCACAGGGTGAATATCTCTACTATAACCATAATAAAAAAAGAACTCGCCAAAATTATTCTTTATTTGCCAGTTCTATGATTTCGGAAAGGGCGCAAATTGGCGGGAAGATTAATTTTTCCCAAACAGATTATTCAAATGATGCCAAAAAAGAAACGGCATCTCAATTTGGAGATAGTGAAATTTCTTTTGGTTATGAACTCATTCAAGAAAGAAGTTTTTCATGGTGGCAACCAAGAGGTTTTGTATTCATTGCTTTAACATTGCCAACCGGAAGTTCGAATTATAATTCGAGTTCGTCTCTCTATAGTGATGTAAATGGAAAAGAGCAGTGGGGTGTTTCCACTGGAATGTCATTTGTAAAAATAATTAGGTCTTATGACTTTCTTTCATCGTTTCAAATAGGACATCGTTTTTCTGACAAACAAAAAGGTGTTTCTATAAATGAATCGTTCTATGGAAGTTTCTTAATCGGTGCAGGAGTTAGTCCTTATAATTCTAACTTTCGCCTTGGAGTAAACATTAGTTACTTTCAAGAAAGTGCTAAAAATGTTTACTTTGGAGATAAGAAAATTGAGACGCAAAAAGAATTTTATTCTGAGCTTTCAATTGTTGGAAGTTATGCAATAGATCCAAATCTTTCATTATCAATTAATTATTCAGATCAATCAATTCTCGGACCAGCACAAAATACAACTTTATCAAGAAGTGTCGGAGTGCTTGTTCATAAACGTTGGAGTTTATAAAAATGAAAAAACTAATCGCACTTACAATTGCTTTATTCTCATTAAATGCATTTTCTCACTGCCCAAATGAAATTGTGCTTGAACAAGGAGAACTTTGTTTCAATTATACTTGGACAAACGGTCCACATTTGAATGGTGCTCATGGGGGTGGCCATCATCATATGATGAAAAATACTGGCAGACCGATGGCCTCAACACTTGAAGTTGCATTTTGGAAACATGGTGATAGCACTCATGCTCCTGTTCAAATTGAAGGGCTTAGAATTTATCCATGGATGATAATGAATAACGGTATGGAGCACGGATCAAGACCAGAAACTCTAACTTATGACAGTGCTCGTGGCATTTATATTGTGAGTGATCTCTATTTTTCAAAGATGATGGGATATTGGGAAGTTCGTTTTGCCGTGTTAGCTGGTTCTGATTTTGACCCAAAGTCTGACTACGTGCAAAAGTTTGAAGTCGAATTCAAGTAATCTTAGTGATTTACGCGATGCTTTTCAATGTGTTTTTTTTAGGGATAGAATTTCTTAAACAAACAACAATAGGGGAGATTATGAAGAAGTTACTTTTGGGATTAAGCGCTCTGTTTTTACTCGTAGGTTGTGAAACTCTAGATGGTAATCTCGACGTGCGCGAGTCGATTAAGTTGAAAAATGATGATGGAAAGACGGTTACTCTTTCTCCTGAATTTATTGAAAATGTATCAATCAAAGTAAAATCTAAGAAAAAACTGGAATTAGAACTTAAAGGACATAAATTTAAATTTGCCGTTCCTAAAAATTCTATTCCATCAAAAGATGGTGAGTTTACACTAAAGTCAGCTCAAATTGGTCAGCCATACGATATTCATGGCGCTGTTGATACAATTGTTACTCGTTCTGGTTCTCGCTATGAAAGAGAAACTTGTACGTACCAAAGACCTGTGACTGTTTGTCGTCCTGTACCAAACGGTGGGCAAGTATGTCATACTGAATTTCAAACATTCTATGGTTGGAGAGATGCTCGCTTTCATGTTGTGACATTCGATAAGTCAGTTGCGATTGATTTCTTTGCACCAAACTCAGAGGATTTAAAGGCCGTTTTTAACGGTGGAAATATCTCTCACCAAAGAGTTTACGAATATCAAGGACATTGCTTCTAGGTATTTTTTCATTTTTTGATATAATAGGTCTCATGATTTCTTTTTTGGAGTTAGCATGAGACCTTTTTTTATGGCCATTTTTATTACGTTACTTTCTTCTTGCGCATCTGTTGTGCCCAATTCCTTCACAAAAGAGAATCTTTCAAAACCAAATCATTCTGTAGATGAATTGGTAGAAAAACTTTCACAAATCAAAATGACAAATTATATCGGTGAAAAACTCATCGTACAGGCTGTTCCTTATACATGGCCGGTGCTTGTAGATAGAGTTTATTATCATTACGTTTTAGAAAAGGAGCCGGGAGTAAAGAGACTAAAACAACTTTTCACAAAATATCGTAATAAATATAAAGAGGAAAAGTGCTTCTTTATTCAAGTGACTCATTCAATGGCAAGTGCTGTTGCACATGAAAATTGGTCTCCTTATCTCTATGTCAATGACACTCAACTTGGTGCCAATTACCAACTTTTTCTTGCCAATAAACCAAGTTCACTAGCTAGTGAATTTGATAAAAGGGGAGATCATCCACTTTTAGGTGATAAGAATCCAACGATGAATATAGACGTATGTTCAAAAGACTTAAAAGAGTTTGCAGGGAACGTGAAACTAGTCTTGTCCCCAGCAAAAGGACAGGCAATTTTACCAATTGAGTTTAATTGGAATTTTGCTCGTTAAGTTCAGAGATTTGATCGTTGAGTGTCCAGTAGTCATAGATGACACCTAATAAAGCAAATCCACCCGTGATAAAGTAGATTATCCCTGAAATAAATTTTCCTTGGTAAAAGCGGTGCACTCCGAAAACTCCAAGGAAAGTTAATAATAGCCAAGCGATATTATAGTTGAACTCACCTTGTCTATATTCATAATCAGCTTCTTTTTCCATCTGTGGAATGAGGAAAATGTCGATAAGCCAACCAATTCCCAATAGACCAAAAGTAAAAAAGTAGATAGTTCCTGATATCGGTCTACCAAAATAAAAACGGTGAGATCCAGTGAATCCAAAAATCCATAATAGATAGCCAACAACTTTGTCGTGGCCTTGAAGTTCTGTTTTTGATCTTATGTTTTGATTTTCCATCTTGGTCCTTCTTCTTCGTTTAGGTTCCAATGATCAACAACCTTGTCTAAAAGTCCTGAATCATCGAGAACATGTTCAACTTCTTCCATTAAATCTTCTTCATGGGCCGTTAGTGCATGACCTGGAGAATAGTGAGTCATTTTTTCGCCATCGACTTCAGAAGTGATGATAATCTCGTAAAAGCAAATTTCTCCGTTATTCATTTCATTCTGATCTTTTTTAGTCAGAAGATAATGTTGATTTGTTGAGCTGAACTTAATTTTATTAACTTCTATAACTAAATTAATGTCTTCGATACTGCATGAGAATTTCATAATGACCTTCGGCAAAATTTTTCGCTTTCCACTAACAAATTATCACAGGACAATAAAAAGCACTAGATAACATATAAATAAAAAAGAGGAGACTGTTGTGCCAAGAATTAGTTATTTGGACGACAACACTGAAACACAGGAGAGCGAGATGACTGAGGATAATGGACCTAGAAGGATTTTAGTTAAGGCAGAAGGGAAAACGAAAATTAGTGATGATCAATTTAATCATGATGTTTTAATTGTTGCATCTAAGCTTAAGAAGTATATTAAAGACAAACATAACCTAAGCACTTCCGCTAATGTTATCGACCGACTAAGTGATATCGTAAGAGTCACAGTTGATCGCGCAGTCGACAATGCCAAGAAAGAGGGAAGAAAAACTCTTATGGATCGCGACTTCTAGGAGCATATGGGCCTTGATATCGTCGGTATTTTTTATGCCATTGGTACTTTTTTTATATGGGGCCTTGTGCCCCTTTATTGGAAACAATTCGTAGGTTTTGATTCATTCGAACTTCTCATTCATAGAGTTGTTTGGTCTTTTGTTCTTCTCTTTGCTTATCTTTTTTTAAAAGGCGATGTCGCAAGACTTTTGCGCATGTTAAAAGATAAAAATTTTCTCAAATACTCTCTTGCTGGAACATTTCTAATTTTTACTAATTGGTGGTGTTTTATTTGGGCCGTTTCCAATGGGCATATCATTGAAGCAAGTATTGGTTACTTCATTAATCCGATTGTGAATGTACTCTTAGGAGTCTTTGTTTTAAAAGAATCTTTAAAAAAGATACAGTGGTTGTGTGTTGCTCTCGCGGCGATTGGTGTTTCAATCCTTGCACTACGTGGTATCGGTTCGCCGTGGATTAGTGTTTATTTGGCCATGTCTTTTGGTCTATATGGGGTGGTTAAAAAGAAGGCGCCCATGCCTGGCCTTTGGTCACTACTCTTTGATACTGCTTTATGCACACCACTTTTACTCTTTTTCTTTTTTAGAATGTACAGTAACGGTCAAATTGCCTTTTTTGATGCACCCACTTCGCAACAAATGCTTGCGCTAGGAACTTCATTTGTCACCATCATTCCATTATTTGGATTTTTGCTTTCTGTGAGTAGGCTCAACCTATCTACGGTCGGTCTTATCCAATATATCACGCCAATTATGCAACTCTTTATTGGGGTAAAGCTCTACGGTGAAGAATTCACTGATTACCATCTCTATGCATGTCTTTTCATCTGGGCGGGCCTGGTCATTTACTCCCTCCATGGCCTAAAGAGTGCTCACTCGGCCTTTTCTAAGCGCAGGACTTGACCATTAATAAGTAAATTGTTGAAATGTCGTAAAGGCCATTTATTGATTTCTTGCAATTTTAAGGACAAAGGGGTCAATAAGAGTTATGCTAGAGTAAAGAACTTGGGAATTAGGGAATTGCTATGACTAAGCACGTCTACGTCGCCCGTGAGGCCGATGAAAATGGTGAAATCCATTACAGCGATCATGAACATGAAACATGGTCCATTTTAATTAAGCGTCAAAAAGAAGCGATCAAAGGTCGCGCTTGTGAAGAATATTTAAAAGGAATCGAAATTTTGGATTTCCCAGAAGATCGCATACCTCGCTGGCAAGATATTAATGAGAAGCTTGAGAAAGCAACGGGCTGGGGTGTTGAACCTGTGGCCGCAGTTATTCCTGCGCTAGATTTTTTTAACCTCTTGGCCAATAAAAAATTTCCAGCAGCAAGCTTTATTAGAATTAGAGAAGAACTCGACTATTTAGAAGAGCCAGATTTATTTCACGAACTTTTTGGACACTGTCCTCTTCTTACGAATCAGGCCTATGCTGATTTCATGGAAAGATATGCAAAAGTTGCTCTAAAAGTTTCGGCAAAGCAGAGAAATCAACTTTTCCGTCTGTTTTGGTTTACGATTGAATTCGGTTTAATCAAAACATCAGAAGGTCTGAAAATTTTTGGTGGGGGAATCCTTTCTTCATTCGAAGAAACACTCTATGCTCTAGAATCAAAAGTTCCTGAAAGACAACCTCTTGAACCACTCACGGCACTAAGAACACCTTTTAGAATTGATATTAAACAACCAGTATATTTTATCTTAGAAAATATCAATCAGCTTTACTCTGTTCTTGATGATGAGATTTTCAATTTAATGGATAAAGCAAAAGAGCTTGGTGATTTTCCTCCGAAGTTCGAACCTAAACCTAAAAAGAAAAATTTAGAAAATAAAGAGAGTGGTTATGCCTACTAATATTCCTCCTAGACTTTCACAAGATGAAATTCATAGTGCTCTATCGTCGTTGAATGGTTGGAGCTACGAACAAGAGAGAAATTGTCTTATTAAAGAATTCACATTTAAAGGTTTCTACAAAACAATGGGTTTTGTAAATGCAGTGGCGTTTATTGCTAACAAAGAGCTTCATCATCCAGATCTAGAAGTGAGCTACAACAAATGTGTTGTCCGCTACCAAACTCATGATGCTGGCGGCATTACTGTAAACGATATTAAATGTGCAAAGGCCATTGAAGCTCTTGAGGCCTAGGTCTAAAAGACGAGAACGTGCAAAAATTAAAAGTTCATTTCAAAATCGATAATCATCGCCTTTTTATTAATGCCCTTAATGAACAAGGTGATTTTAAACTTCCAGAATATACTAATGAACAATACGCTCATCAATTTCAAATTGGTGAGACTTCATTATTTCTTCTAACTGAAAATTGCGACGGAGATTGGGTGGAGTTGCAAAGTATTAAGCGATTTCATCTAGGACATGGGCGTTTTGTCCTCCATGCTATTTCTAAGTTTTACAGCTTTATGCCCGAAGGGCTTGAAGGATATCTGAATTATATTCCTAGGGAATTTCTTAAAACAAGAATGAGAGAAAAAATTCTTGCGCAATCATTAGAAGAAATTACTTTTTATGGTGGATCGTTTAATCCTTGGCATGAAGGTCATTCAGAGTGTTTAAGACAATGTCCAGCCGAAGATATTGTGATTATTCCAGATAGTAATCCTTGGAAAGAACCTAAAAATCTTGAAGATAATCAAATTTGTCTTTGGCAAAGTTTTAGAGAAATCGTTAATAAGTTTCAAGATTCACGCTTTTCATTGTTTCCAGGTTTTTGGATTCTTGAGAGAACAAATCCTACAGTTCAATGGTTGCCTGAAGTTCAAATTGCGAAAAAGAACTTTCTCATGGGTGATGACAACTTTTTTAGTCTTCATAAGTGGACAGGTGTCGAAAAGTTAATGTCGAGTTTAAGTACAATTTATGTTGTTCCTAGGCTCTATAAAAAACAAGAAATTGAACAATTTAAAGAAAATTTTCAAATGCAATTTCAAGTCGATGTAAATGTCTTAAGTGAACATGATTTTCAAAATTTATCTTCAACCCAAATTCGTGGTCAAAATATATGAAAAAAATTTCAATTCCAGGTCCTGGCGGTTACGAGAAATTAACAATCGTTGAATGTGATTTAAGGCAATTGAAAGATAATGAAGTTCATATAGAAGTTCACGCTTTTGGTGTGAACTTTGCTGATGTCTGTATTCGCTGGGGGCTCTATGAGTCTGCTAAGCAATATGTTGGTTGGCCAATCACTCCTGGGTTTGAGTGGGCCGGAGTCGTTAAAAATATAGGTAGTAAAGTTTCTAATGTAGCTATTGGCCAAGAAGTTTTTGGAGTCTCACTTTTTAACGCTTATGCCACTGATGTAATAGTGCCTTCTCATCAAGTTTTCAGTAAACCAAAAAATATTTCTATGAGTGAAGCCGCAGGAATTCCTGCAGTTTATCTCACAGCTTACTACGGGCTTTTTCAAAATATCATTCTAAGACCTCAATCAACAATCCTCATTCACTCGGCCGCTGGTGGGGTTGGAGGAGCTTTGGTTCAGATGGCCAAGATCGCTGGTCATAAAAGTGTCGGCATCATTGGGTCTTCCCACAAAAGAAGTTATGTGGAGGAGCTTGGTGCAGATCTTGTCATTGATAAGAAAACACAGAACTGGTTTGTTGAGGCCAAGAATTTCTCACAGCGTGGTTACGATATCGTCTTCGATGCCAATGGACAGTCGACATTGAAAAAAAGTTTTGATTTGCTGGCCCCTATGGGGAAACTTGTTTCCTATGGCTTTCACTCAATGTTGCCTAAGAAGGGTGGGCGTTTGAATTGGTTTAAGCTTATTTATACTTTTCTTACGACTCCAAGATTCAATCCAATTAATATGACCAATCAAAATAAGAGCCTTATTTCATTTAATCTTTCATTTCTTTTTGATGAAGTTGATGTTTTAAGTCAGGCAATGGGCGATATTGTTACATGGATAGAATCAGGTCAATTAAAAGCACCAAAGGTTACGCAATATAGTTTCTCAAACGTTGCTGATGCGCATCGTGATATTGAGTCAGGACAAAGTGTAGGAAAACTCATCATTCTTACGAAATAAAACATACAAAGTTTTCCCATTTCCCTTTAAAATTAAAGAATAGAAAGGGAGTTCTAAGTGTTGCGAATACTATCGTTATTTTTATGTCTATTTATTTCCGTCCAGTCATATTCACAAAATAATTTGGAAGATGATCTCAAGGCCATCCATGGAAACTACACAAAAGTAAATGTTGAATTTGGTGCCTTAAAAATCGAACGAAAAAATCTCTCAGGTGATTTTGCAGGAGTTGTTTCTGGTACGGTAGATAAGGGACTCACTAAAAAAATTCTCGATTCGGTAATTCTTTTTGAAGAAAGAAATAATATTTTGAAAGAAGAAGTTGTCGATATTCATGAGAGAGTGACTTATTTAAAAGACAACTTCTCTGAAGTAGAATCAGTAGATCTTCAAAATCCTGAAATTCAAGAGACGTTAAAAGCAAAAAATGAAGTCTTTAAAATGGACAATGACCTTTCTCGTATGACAAAAGAAATGGATCGCTATACTTTAGAGGTCAGTAAGTGGAAAAACTTTCTTTCTAATAGAATTCAAGAAGATTCAAAAAAGGCCTTTTCTCATTTTAAGTTAAGAGAAACTATCATTCATCCCATCTCTCAATTGAAAATGGTATTCCTTGTTGATTCAGATGCAATCCTAAAGCAGGTTAAGCAAGAGTATGATCATCTCTTTGATAACGAAGGGAGAGTTCAGTTTTTAGGATTATTGATTGTATTTTTCTTGTCATTAATTTCTTTGATGCTAATTTTCTCAAAAACTGAACAGGCCGTTCGTGCTCATTCTTTCATTTTGGGGGGAGATGTTTCAAAAGGCGTTTTTGAAAATGTTTTTAAAAATAAATTCATAGTAAGTTTATTTCTTTCTTTAAATATATTGAGCTATTTTGAAGGACCTTATATTGAATTTTCTGTTGTGATTTTTATTGCGAACCTCATTTTAATTCCTTTCCTATGGTTTCGATGTGCTACAGTTCTCATTGAACTCGTGTTTACAGAAATTAATAAAAGTGAAAAGGAATTTGCCGCTAAAATACCAAAAATATCTTTCTTATTATTTTATGCCCTTTTTCTCATTGAAAACAAATTTACCCTAGAATCAGATATCATTTCATTTACAAAAGATGTTGTTCTTATTTATTTGGCAATTACATTTTTTAAACTTACGGGTCATATTCGAGCTGAGAATATTACAGGATATTTCAAAAAAGGAAGTATCTTTCTTTCATTTTTAAATATCTTTACCGTATTTCTTTCTTTCGCCATGGCCGTTTCGGCCTTTGTTTCAGTTGTCGGGTTTAAAAATCTAGGTAACGAACTTACTGATAACCTTTTCAAAAGTGTTCAGCATCTTTTTTGGGGATGGTTTATTTACCATCTTGTTCTTGATCTTGTTATCAATCTCAAGAATAAAATTCAACTCAAAGAATTTAAAGAATTTTTTGATAACTTAATAAGAACAATGAACTTTATGTTCTTTATTCTTTTTATCTACTTTGTGGCCAATCACTGGGCAAAAGAGTTCTTACTGGTAAAAAGTTTAGGTGATGTTGAACTCTTTTTTATGGGAGGAACTGCTGTTAAATTTTCTCAGCCTTTCAATCTCGTTCTTTTATTTTTTGTTTACAATATTATCTTTCATCTTGTGGACGCTTCATTGAAGCTTGTCTTAGATGATGAACCTGTGACAGGTGGGCCCCGTCAAACGGCCCATTTCTCTTCGGTTTTAAAATATGTTTTTATTGCCATTTACATTGTGCATATGTTTTCAATTTTAGGGGTGACTTATAAAAACCTGGTCATTATTGCTTCAGCATTAGGGGTCGGGATTGGATTTGGTTTACAAAATATTGTTAACAATTTTATTTCCGGAATTATTCTTTTATTTGAAAGACCTGTTCGCGTTGGAGACTTTATTGAGATAGATGATAATATCCTTCAGGTTAAGCGTATTGGGATTAGAAGTACGATGGTTGTGTCTTTTGATAATAGTTGTACTGTAATCCCAAATTCTGACATCTTATCAAATAGACTTACCAATTGGACTTTAAACGATAATAAAATTGGAATGAAATGTTATGTGGGTGTGGCCTACGGAACAGATCCAGAGGTTGTTACAACTCTTTTAGAAAGACGTGTTTTGGAAACTGCTGGAGTTCTTCAAAGTCCGCCGCCAAGAGTTTTATTTACAGAATTCGGTGATAGCAGCCTTAATTTTGTCATTAAATTTTGGGTAAATCGTCCAGATATACAGCATGAAGTGAAAAGTAGAGTTATGCATACAATTAATAAAGCTCTTGCAGAGGAAAATATTTCAATCCCATTTCCACAACGAGATTTGCATATCGTAAGTACGGTGGGAGGTCACATTGAATAAAATTACAAGCTTTGGTGACATGTCACAAATTAAATATGAATCAGACTCAAGCATTGAGCAAATTTTCTTCCGTGGGGGAGAAGTTGAAGTTCATAGCGAAGTTTCGATTGATACGGCCATGGAAAATCTCGCCAATAAGGCACATCTTTTTTCATGGACTCATCTGAGCGGTTTTAGTGAAGAGAATTGTCGCTTCTTGGCCGAACTTGGGATTAATGAAATTTTTATTGAAGATATTGTTTCTCCTGTTTCATTTCCATTTATTGAAATCGATGATTATGTCCTTCTTCTTTTAAAAGAAGATATTTTTTCAGGTAATTTAGAATCGGCAAATATCGCTCTTCTATTATTAAAAAATAGAGTCGTAACAATTACTAGTAACTCTCTTCATTTCTTTAATCGCTTTGTCGATAAGAGGCTTATGGCCAAAGGCTCACATATTTCTGAGGATAGAGTCGAGAATTTATTTCTTTCGCTGTTTGATTTCTTTGTTGACCGATACTCAGATCGTTTTAAGAAAATTAAATTAAATTATTATGAACATTCAGAGAAGTTGGCAACGGGGGAGATTTCCCACGGTCTCATTCGTTCAATTCTTCCTATTAGAGATCAGATACAAAAAGGAGCTTTTCTACTTGAAAAGGTTGAAGATGAGCTAAATGTGTTAACAAATTTTTTCAAAAAAGAAGAGCTACAACGTTTTGAAGATTTTTGGGATGAGGTTCATGAAAATATAAAGGTATTGAATCTCAAGGCACAATCATTATTAGATAATTTTAATAGTACAATTAATCTGTCGATTGCCATATCCTCATCTAAACAAAATGAGGCCATGATGCTTCTTGCGGTCCTGTCAACTTTTTTTGTACCTTTAACATTTATAACGGGTCTATATGGAATGAATTTCACAACTCATTCTCCTTTTAATATGCCTGAACTGAGTTGGAAATACGGGTATTTTTTTGCTCTTGCTTTAATGCTAATATCAGTTTTAACTGTCTTTATATATCTAAAAAAGAAAAAATGGATTGGGAGATCTGTGTGAGTGCTGAAAACGGTGGATTAAAAATTGGAATTCTATCTCGTTTACCTGATAGTTATTCATGTCAAAGATTAGTGGAAGAAGGGATTAAGCGAGGACATCAAGTTGAAATTTTTGATCCTCTTCGTTGCTATATGACAATCTCATCTTCTAAGCCAACTGTTCATTATATGGAACATGAGCTTTCTTATCTCGATGCAGTTATTCCAAGAATTGCTACGGCCGTAACTTTTTATGGAACTGCTGTTTTAAGACAGTTTGAGATGGGGGGGACATTTTCAGTTAACCCTTCTGGAGCAGTTTTGAAGTCTCGCGACAAACTGCGTGCCCATCAAATTCTCGCAAGAAAAGGAATTGGGATGCCTGTTACAGGTTTTGCTCATTCTACTGAAAAAATAGATGATATGATCCAACTTTGTGGTGGAGCTCCTCTTGTTGTTAAACTTCTTGAAGGTTCACAAGGTAAGGGAGTTGTTTTGGCCGAAACTAAAAAGGCCGCTGAAAGCGTTATGGAAGCCTTTCGTTGTTTGAATGCTTATTTCTTAGTTCAAGAGTTTGTCAAAGAAGCAAATGGGGCCGATATTCGTTGTTTTGTTGTGGGTGACAAAGTTGTTGCTAGTATGATGAGACAAGCAAAAGAAGGGGAGTTTAGATCAAACCTTCACAGTGGTGGAAGTGCAAAGGCCATCAAAATCACAAAAGAAGAACGTCGTATTGCGATTCTTGCTGCTAAAACTCTAGGTCTAAATGTAGCTGGTGTTGATATTTTACGTTCTAATGATGGTCCTAAGTTGATGGAAGTGAATTCTTCTCCAGGTCTTGAAGGAATTGAGAAGTCTACAGGTATCAACGTTGCCGAAAAAATTTACGAATTTATTGAAAATGCTAAACGCGTTGTTGCTCATGGAGACAAGCAGCGCTGTTAGATAAAAGGATTGTTCCATGGTTCATGAATTTGAATTAGGTGGTGAGGTTATTCTTCCTGGACAAAGGAAGCTCATAAGACTTTCAATGCCTTCTCTTTTTGATTGTACCGAACTTGGAATTCCTGTTCATGTTATTAGAGGAAAAAAAACAGGGCCTACTTTATTTGTTTGCGCGGCCATTCATGGCGATGAAATAAATGGAGTGGCCGCTTGTCGAAAGCTTCTTAGAAAAAAGATACTTGCAAAACTTAAGGGAACACTCTTAGTCATTCCGATTGTAAATGTTTTTGGTTTTAATAGTGCTGTTCGCTATCTCCCAGATAGAAAAGATTTAAATCGTGTTTTCCCTGGGAGCTTAAAAGGTTCCTTGGCCTCACGAATGGCCCATATTTTTATGAACGAAGTTGTAAAAAAGTGTGACTATGGAATTGACCTCCACACTGGTGCCATTCACCGTTCTAACTATCCTCACATTCGCGTATCATTTCAACGACCACTAATGAAAAAGCTTGCTGCCAGTTTTGGCGCTAAGGTTATTTTGGATAGTAAACTACGAGATGGCTCTTTGAGGCAAGCGGCCTATGAAGCGGGCACACCCGTTCTCCTTTTTGAAGGTGGGCAGGCGCTGCGCTTTGAGAAGAAAGTTATTGATGTTGCGGTGACTGGCATATTGAATGTTATGTCGCATTTAAAGATGCTACCAACTGTGGAGAAAGTTGGTTCAACTCCTGTTGTGGCAAAATCATCTGGTTGGATTAGGGCCACACGTAGTGGTGTGTTTATGCCTTCAAAAAAACTGGGTGACATTGTTCATAAGGGTGAGATCATTGGAAAAATTAGTGATCTTCTTAATGATAAATCTTATCTGGTAAAATCGAAGTACGAAGGACTTGTGCTTGGTATTAGCAATCTCCCTTTAGTTAATGAAGGGGATGCCATTTTGAATATTGCTTCAGCGAAAAATATAAAAGAGTTTGCTGACGATTTTGTCTATAACGACTATCTTTAATTTTCATTTAAAAAAAAGGCCCAGTTTAAAACTGGGCCTTCTTCTATTAAGAATCGAAAAAACGAATTACTTAACTTTGAAGTAGAACTCTGTTACTAGCTGACCATTGTATTCGAATGGGATATCAGCTGGCATTGGTTCAGCAATCATTTTAGCTTTTAGGTTTTCACCGCTAGCTTCAACATTGTAACAAGCTGGAACAGATGGAAGTCTTGGAGTTTCAACTGATTGCTTGTAAAGTTGGTTTTTGTAACCTTTCTCAGAAAGTGTAAGAACGTCACCTGGCTTAACTACGAAAGAAGCTTTGTTAACTTTTTTACCGTTAACAAGAACTTGACCGTGAGCTACCATTTGAGAAGCAGCTGGCATTGATGGTGCCCAGTTAAGACGGAAGATTACGTTGTTAAGACGAGACTCAAGAGTGATTAGAAGTGTATCCATCCACGCTCTTGTTTTGTTTCTCTTAGCTTGCTTAACGTAAGTAACTAGTTGTTTCTCTCTTAGACCGTAGTGAAATACTAGTTTTTGTTTTTCTTTAAGACGAACAGCGTAATCAGAGATTTTCTTTCTCTTGTTACCGTGAACACCTGGTCCGTAAGGACGTCTTTCAAGTGCTCCTGCTTTTCCTAGACCAGGAAGTTCAAGACCTAGCGCTCTTTGAATTTTAAAGCGGGCCTGACCTGTCGTTGACTTTGCCATATAAGCTCCTAATTTTATTGTGTTTTTGGGACATGGCCAATGGTCGCATCACATCTCTGGGATATACCCAGGCCCTCAAACACCGTTAATACTTGAATGCGACTGGTGGATCATACTGAAAAGGCTTGTTTGTGTCAATGAAATCAACGAAGTCCAAGTTCTTTTTTATAGAGCTGGAGCAGCTTTAGGGTGAATTCGCCAGGTAGCCCTGTGCCAACAGCGTTGCCATCAATCGTCGTTACAGGGACTATTTGTTTAGTGGTGGCCGTGACAAAGCATTCATCGGCCATGCGAAGCTCTTTTGCGGTAAAATTTTCTTCAAAAACTGGAATATTATGCTTTTTGGCCACTTCTAGTAGCTTGGCCCTCGTAATACCGCCTAGGAGTCCGGCCTTAAGGGGTGGCGTGATGACCTTACCATCTTGGACGATCCAAACATTACTTGTTGTGGCCTCTGTGACATAACCTGCGTGATTGAGCATGATGGCATCATGGGCACCAATTTTCATGGCCTCTTCGTAGGCCATGACATTATTGAGATAGTTTCCAGATTTTGCTCCGGGGTCCACTGATTTCACTGATGTTCTGATAGTGTCGGCCACAATAACGGATAGACCTTTTGTGAGCCACCATTCAGGATTTTCAGGGAGCTCTTTTGCTATAAGAATAATGTTATTTTTCTTGGCCAGAGATGGATCGAGACCAATATCACCTTCGCCACGTGTAATGATAATTCTAAGGTAAATTCTTGGGAGAGCGATGGCCTTGATAAGTGAATCGATTTGAGCAGAGAGATCTTCCTTAGTGAAAGAGAAGCTCATATGTAATTTTTCTGCTGAGGCCCAAAGTCTTTCTAAATGCTCAGGCAAAAGAAAAGGAATACCATTAAAAGTTTGTGTCACTTCGTAGACAGAATCACCAAACAAAAAGCCGCGATCAAAAATAGAAATTTTTGCATCTTCTCGAGAGAGAATATCACCATTTATGCTAACTAGATGTTTTATGGGTAAACTCCTTCATAGCCTTTTGGAAGTAAGTCAAAGGCCTTGCTTGAGACGTGAACTTTATTAGTCTTCTCACCATTTTTTTCAAATGACTTTTGCGCCTGGGCCCAAGCTAAAACTCCGCCATAAAGATTGGAAGCATCGAAGTTTTTTTCTTTCAACTCTTTGGCGTATTGCGTGGCCCTCGTGCCCACTGTGCAATAAACGATGAGGTGCTTGTCTTTGTATGAATCAATATTGCTCTCAAATTGCGCTTTGGTAATTGCACCAGTGATCATACTAATATTTATTTCTTCTTCAGTTCTAACATCAATAAGAACATCCTCTTCTTTGATATTCTTAGGATGAACCGAAGCAACAGTTGGGTTTTGTTTTTCAATGGAATTGGCCATGGAATTGATGATCTTATCTGCATTGCCATAATCAGCAGCATTGAAACAAGACGCCAAAGTTAAAAGGGCCAGTAGTGATGGGATTTTAATAATATTTTTAAATGCTTTCATATGCCCATTATGGCCAATCTGCTGTTTATTGGCCATGACCATTTTATTGACTTTACGCCTCATCGTCAGTCATACTTAAGATATGATAAATAAATTAATTCTCATACTTACATTTTTAACTCTCTCATTTAAAGCATTCTCATTTGGTGTTTTTATGAGTGACTCGGACGAGCCGGTTGTAAGAATGACAGTGGCCTCTACATTTGATCTAACTGTAGATGTTGCAGGGGATGGGAAGACTGAGGCCGCGGCCTATAAAGTTTATGTTCCCATGAAGGGTGCTTCGCAACCTGAATTATACTTCACTGGGTTAAAAACAAATTTGGCCACACCAACAAGTGGTACAATGACTTTGTATTTGAACGTGGATGTTGATGCCACTGAGAAGTATCTTGTGATTGCGGCCAAAGATGGATCTGAAACAAATTATGAAATTGTTGAAATTTTCAATTCGACTACTTTCTCTTCAGATGCTGAGGCCTTTGGACTCAATGTGAGTGTGACTGATTTGTGTCTTACTACAGGTCTAAATTGTACTTCAGCTGGGCTAACATCAGATAACACATCTGGGAAGCAAACTTATTACATTTTTCTTGCTGACACAGACATTACAAATGACGACATAAATCCAGAAGATTTTTCAAATGGTATGTACGTAGAAATAAACTATTCAACAAAAGTTGATAGCTCATTTTCGATCAACTTAAGTGCCGTCGCTCCAGGCGATGAGTCTTTATATCTGACTTATTCAACTTCAAACTCGCAGATCTCATCATTTAAAGATGTGGTGATTATTGATGGAGGATCGGCCAATGCTCCCTTTCATGGAACAGGTGGTCTTGAGAACCCTACGATCATCGGATTATTAGAAAGTAGCTCAACTTCAGGACTGGGACAGGTTAAGAACTTAACTAATGGCCAAGATTATGATGTTACAGTTGCCTTTAGAAATAAGTATCTCTTTGCAACGCCTCAATCAAATCAGCGCACAGGGCAACCTTTAGAAATTGAAGATTTTCTCGAGAAAAATTCTTGTTATCTCATTTCGGCGGGTTTTAAAACCGACCATTATGTTTTGACATTTTTGAGACATTTTAGAGACAACGTTCTTTTAAAGAGTTCGCTTGGTCGAGCATTTGTGCAAATCTACTACAGCTCGGCCCCATCATACGCTAGGGTGATTTATCGTAGCGAATTTTTGTCATCAATTTTTCGTGGCCTAGGTTGGATTAGTTACTTTGTAATTAAATATTTTTACTATATAATGGTATCAATATTAGCATTAGTAATTATTCTTCTTACGCGAAAAAGTGAGTTCACTCTTGGCAGAAGCAAAGTCAATTAATCCAAAAGATATTCTCGTTCTTATCGTTGATGATGAGCCGGATATTCTTGAACTTATGGAAGAAGAGTTCAATTACCATGGTTATAAAACCATGACGGCCATTTGTGGAAATGATGCAATAGATCTTATTCGAAAAAATAATTTCAACGTTGTTGTTTCCGATTATAAAATGCCTAACGGTAATGGTATGGCCGTGCTCAAAGAAGTGAGTACAATGGCGGCCATTGAAAAACCAGTTTTCTTCTTTGTTTCAGGTCAGGCCGATATTTCAATTGAAGAGGCCATTGATGCTGGAGCGAAAAAATTCTTTGCAAAACCTTTTGATCTAGAAGAGCTCATAAGCGAAATCGAAGTAGAGCTGATTTCTGCGTTGAAGTAGGGCTCCTTTTCAATCCCACTCATAATTGTTAAAATTCTCTTTGTTTTATTGTACGAAAAGGAGAATCTATGGCAGGTCATAGTAAGTGGGCCAATACCAAACACAGAAAAGCAGCTCAAGATTCTAAGCGAGCAAAAATTTGGACAAAATTATTAAAGGAAGTTGGCGTTGCTGTAAAGCAAGGTGGACCAGATGCCGATTCAAATCCTCGTTTAAGACTAGCTATGCAAAATTGTCGTGGTGGCAATGTTCCAAAAGACAATATTGAACGGGCCATTGCAAAGGCCTCCGGTGCTGGTGCTGAAGATTATATTGAAACAACTTTCGAGGGCTATGGGCCAGATGGCGTGGCCGTATTTGTAGAGTGTGCAACTGATAATAATACACGCACTGTTTCAGCCGTGAGGTCCTATTTTACAAAATGTGGGGGCTCACTTGGCAAAGACGGTTGTCTTCAATTTATTTTTGATCGTAAGAGTATTTTTACTCTAGCTCGTGAAAGTGTTTCCATGGATGATGATGATTTTATGATGGAAATGATTGATGCTGGAGCAGAGGATGTCGATTACTCTGATGATGAGTTTATTATGGTTATTGCGGCCATGGAAGACTTCGGTTCAGTTTCTACAAAGCTTCATGAGATGGATATAGAGCCTAAGGAAGCGGGTTTAAAACGTATCCCTAATAACTTCAAGGCCCTTGAAGGAAAGTCTTTGGAAATGTTTGAAAAATTGATCGATCTCTTAGAAGATAATGATGATGTTCAACAGGTTTACCATAACCTTGAATTTAATGAATAAGGAAGAACAATGAGACAATTAATTTGTATACTTGGCTTTATGGTTTCAATCAATGCATTTGCTCAGTCTATTTATGATTTTTCATTGAAAGATGAAAATGGAAAAGAAGTAAAATTTGATGCGTTCAAAGGCAAAACTCTATTAATTGCAAATATCGCAACTAAATGTGGTTTTACTGGTCAGTTAGAGGATTTAGAGGCCCTCTATAAAAAATATTCTTCTCAGGGATTAATGGTTGTAGGAGTACCTTCTAACGACTTCAATGGACAAACTCCCGAAGGGAATAAAGAGGTCGTAAAATTTTGTCGCTTAAACTATGGTGTCACTTTTCCAATTCTAGAAAAGATTGTCGTAACAGGCAAAGATATTCACCCATTATTTGCTTATCTGACAAAACTTAAAGATGGCAGCGTGAAATGGAATTTTGAAAAATTTCTGTTCAACAAAGATGGTGAATTTGTAGACTATTATTTGTCTATGACAAATCCGATGAGTGAGAAAGTCGTTAAGAAAATTGATTCTCTTACGAAGTCGGAAGATCAAAGTAAAAAGTAGATCCCAAATCTTTTTTACTTTCAACATTCATTTGGGATTTGTGTTTTTTCAAAACTTTTTGACAGTAATGAAGACCGATCCCAAATCCTCTTTCTCCGTCCACACCATCTTTTGAGACATTGGCATTTTCATCAAAAAGTGCTTGAATCGTTTCCTCATCAATTCCTAGACCTGTATCTTTCACATAAAAGCGAAGAATATTGTTGTCGCCTGTGATGTAGGCACCCAATTCGATTTTTCCACCTGCATTTGTGAACTTACAAGAATTATTGATCAGGTTTAGAATGACGTTTTTTATTTTTATTTCGTCTATGACAACTGACTTCGCTTCAAGTTCTTTGAGATTCAAATTAAAATCGAGGTCTTTATTTTCTATGAGACGCTTAACTTCACTGGCAATATTTTCCAGATAGTCCTTAACTTCAACAGGGTGGAGATCGAGAACGATCTCTTTACTTTTAAGCTGCAAATCACTCAGCAAAGAATCCAACATAATAAGTGAGCTATCAACAGAGTTTTTCAAAATTCCTATAATCTCTTCTTGTGTGGCCGGATCTTCTTCTAGAAGGATGTCCAGATAGGATTTAATTGTTGAAAGTGGATTTCTTAAATCGTGACTGACAATACTTGTGAAGGTCTGCGTATTATGCAACAGTAACTTCAAATGTTGATCTCTTTTAAAGCGCTCTAAGATATTAGAAATAAAAATATCGAAGTTTGTACTCATTATTGATTCTTTATTAATGAAATCTTGAACACCAAAGCGCAATAGGTTGCAACCAATTACAGGTGATTGGCAATCACTTATAATAACAATTGGAAATTCATTAATAAGATGTTTGTTTACAATAAGAAAATCTGTCGCAGTAATACCTTGAAAGGCATAGTCTAAAAAAACAATATCAAAATGTTCTTTTGACATCTTTTCTTTGGTTGGTAAATCACATATTTCAATTGAAGTATTGAAAAGATTCATCTTCTTAAGACTTTCCACGAGGAAAGCACAATCCAACTTACAGTCATCAATGATGAGAACCCTTAGGGTTTTTTCCTTATTATTCATGGCTTAATTGTACTTAGAAAAATTACTCCTAGAATATTAATATATTCTCAATTTTATAGAACCTTGAATTATTTAAGTTTTTATAAAGTATAGTGAATTATGGGGAAAATATTAAGATGGATAATTGACCAATTAACATTTCATGGCAGATTTCATCGCACTAAACTGGATGCTGGTCAGCTAGATATTTTGACTGTTTTAGGTGATGGGTATTGGGAATGGAATGTTGCAACTAACGAAGTTCGTTGGAGTCCAAAGCTCTTTGAACTTCTTGGACTTGATGCTACTCAAAAAGAAAGTTTCGAGCTTTTCATGGATCTTGTACATCCCGAAGATAGACATATTGTTGAAGAAGAGCTTGAGCGCTACTTGAAAGAAGTTGATAACTATTATCTCGAATTTAGAATGGATGTGGGCGGTGAATATCAGTGGTTTAATGATCGTGGTTTTTTGATTCAGAAAAAAAATATCATGATTGGAACTATGACTAATATCGACGAGAGAAAAAGAGCTGAGCTAAGATTAAAAAAAATAATGGAAGCTTCTAATGACATATTCTGGGAATGGAATTTTTCTGAGAAGTCGGGATGGATTGCAGGTGATTGTCCTCACGTTCACTTAACTCGTTTTCATCTTAAAAACTTATTTAAAAAGCCAAATCGACTGATGCAGATTTATCGCAAGGATAGATTAAAAGTTTTATCGTTTTGGCTGAAGGCCATTGCCAGTAAAACAACAGAGTCGCAAAAAATTACTTTTAGAATTTTGACTGAAGATCATTTTCGTTGGGTAAAGTGTAGTGTGATATTTGAATTTGATGATACCAAAAATCTCTCTTCAGTGAGCGGCTCTTTGACAGATATTCACGAGCATAAAGAGATCGAGAGAACACTAGAGAAAAAAACGTCAGACTTAAAAGAAAGTAATGATATGCTTGAAAATTTTGCTTTTGTGGCCAGCCATGACTTACAAGCACCAATTAGACATATTCGTCACTTTAGTGAGTTTTTGAAAATATCGATACAAGAAAATGATACGCCTAAAATTAATGAATACTTATCTTTAATTAATGCCTCTACGCTAAAAATGAAGTCCTTGGTTCAGGGGCTACTTGAGTATTCTAGATTAGGGCGAGTAAAGCTAAATCTTGAGCGTATTAATATTAAAGAATATTTTGAAGAAATTTTCTCACTCTACGAATTATCTCTTGATCCAAAAGATAAGTTCTTTATCGAAATAAATACGAATTTGAATTTTATCGTTGTCGATCGATTACTTTTTCGTCAGGTTGTTCAAAACCTTATAGATAATTCTCTTAAATTCCGAAAAAGTGATGTGCCTTTTATTTTTAAAATAGCGATCAGTCTTTCCCATAACGAAGTTCAACTCGATTTTATCGATAATGGCCTTGGTATTGATAAGCTTGCGATGAAAAATGTTTTTAATCTTTTCTATAAGGGTGGCTCCAAAGAGGGCAATGGAATAGGTTTGTCTTTATGTCATTTAATTGTGAAGCAACACGCTGGTGACATATCTGTTTATAGTAATGTTGGTGAGGGAACAATTGTAACAGTGAGCTTACCACTATGAAACTTGTTATTTGTGATGACTCCGCTGAGGATTGTCTCATTATAAAAACATATTTAACTTCTCATTTAAATTGTGAGCTTCTTTTTTATACTGATTCAGGTGAATTGGTGGACGACTTAAACAAAATAGGACAGGCCCATTTTATTTTGGATTTAAAAATGCCTAAATATAATGGAATGGAATTGTTAAATATAATTAAATCTCATTCGTCACAAACTTTTGTTGCAATCATGAGTTCTAGTGATAACCAAGAAGAAATGGAAAAGTGTTTAAAGCTAGGAGCGAATAAGTATATTTTAAAGGATATGGACTTGGAAAAATTTGGCCAAGCAATTATAGAAATTGCCTGGCCTAATGATTAAGAATTGAATAGTTGTTCAAGCTCTCCGTTGTGATACATTTCTGTCACAACATCATTTCCACCAATCAATTGACCCTTGAAGTAAACTTGCGGGTAAGTTGGCCAGTTAGAGAATTCTTTAACACCTTGACGGATATCATCGTCAGATAAGATGTTAAATGTTTTATAAGGGATGTTCATTGCATTTAGAATTGCAGTCGTATTCGCTGAGAATCCGCACATTGGCATGTCTGGAGTTCCTTTCATAAATACAAATACATCACTAGATGAAATTAGACCTGTAATTTGTTCATTAAGTGCAAGAGACTTGTCTGCGCTATCAACGCTCTGTCCGCCTGCTACAGGTACTTTATCGCTTCCTAAAATATTGAATGGATTGTCGCTCATAGAGATGATCTCCTTAATTGAAAATATTTTGTTCGCTGGCCTGGGCCAGTGTCATTGTTTTAATTTGTACTGCGTGAATATCTTGCTTTAATCTAGGAGCAAGTATGTCCATGATCATTTTGTGTTGTTGAAAAAGCATCTTGCCTAAAAAAGCATCGCTAGCAACAGTAATGCCTAGATGGTCTTGAGTTCCTGTAAGGTCGGTAACCATGACTTTTGCATCTGTGATATTCGACTTAATTAATGCTGCAACATCTTCGAAAATAGTCATTATAAAGTTCCCTCTGGCCATGAGGCCCAAAAGCTAGTGATTAATGTCATCGTTCTAAATACAACAGTCGTCCAACCAAGCTTCTTGTGAAGAGGGCGGATGGCATTGTTGCCTTTTAAGAACTTGCGGCCAGTAATTAGCATGGCCACGAATAAAAGAACACTCCCTATCGCAAAAAAGAGGTGTATTTTCAAAAGCATAGGGTTAGTCATTACTTTTGAAGCTTTCATAATAGCACTGCGACTCAGTTCAATTTGTAGGATGAGTAAAACATCCCAAATAATTGCGCTTGTCATCATTTTAACATGAAGAGCTCTGTTTTTTCTCTTATAAACGCCTAAATAAATTAGAGCGAGAATAAGAAAAGATTGAACTTGAAATATTAAGCTTGTGTTCATTGCATCTGTCCTTGTCAATCGAGAAGCTAAGATTAGAATAAAATGGGCGCATTTACAATCTTTTGAGATGCGTTATAAACAAGTTTCAAACTTATTTTTATTAAAGGTAAACTTTATGTCTTCTACACAACATCCCCTAGGCCAATGGGCCGTGGTTGATATTGAAACAACTGGCGCTGATTCTAACTATGATGAAATCATCGATGTGGGTTATTTAGAGTTTGAAGGCACAAAACTTGTAAAAAAATACAACTCTCTCGTGCGCTCAGAAATTCCATTAAGTCATTTTATTCAAAAACTAACTGGGATTACACCAAAAATGGTGGCCAAAGCACCAAGACCTGAAGAAGTGATTCCTGAAATTCAAGAGCTCTATGGAAAGCACCTGTTGGCCCACAATGCTGAATTTGAAGAAGCCTTTTTAGGAAAATTCTTTGATGAAGTTGACGATGGTTTGCAAAGAGAAAGTTATGAAGACTCTCTCTACTTTTTGGCCCTTCTTTTTCCTCACTTTTCTTCTTTCAAGTTAGAAAATTTTATTGTGGATTGGGGACTTGCCCAGAAAGAGATGCACAGAGGATATGAAGACTCTGTGGACTTATTGAAAGTCATATTAATCGCTACACGTGTTATTCACGATGATAAGGCGCGCTTTAATACTCTTCATTCTCTTTTTCAAAAGTATGAATTGAAAGATTACTGGTATTACAAATTTTTTAGCTTAGACAGAGTTTCACTGCAAGAGATTGCTGATCAAATCGATTTTGATCTTGAGAACCATGTGAAAATTGCAAAGGAAAAGCTTGAGGCCACTCAGGCCCCGCTTGATTTACGGCCTAAGGCCTTTTCTTTCGATTTTACGGGTCAAAATATTAAGGCAATCTACGATAATGAAGAAGTTGTAAAAAATAGACTCCCGCATTTTCGCTATAGAAAGTCACAAGAGGATCTCTCTCTAAGAGTTGGGCAGGCCTTTAAAAATAAGGTGCACGCCTTAGTTCAGGCCCCCACAGGTACGGGGAAAACATTGGGATACATGATCCCTGCGGCCCTTCATTCAATTGAAAATCAAAAACAAGTTCTGATTGCTACAGGGACCAAGGCCCTACAACATCAGGCCATGGCCAAAGATGTACCACAACTAAGAATGCTCCTTGGCCTTGATGAAACAGAGCTTCGCGTGAAACAACTTGTAGGATCAGGCAACCATTTGTGCGAGCTTCTTTTTAGACAATCACTTGAAGAAGATGATCTTTTTAAAGATCAAAAATCTTTTCAAGATAAATTTACAAATATGTATTTTGATATGGTCTTCTATCATAATGCCCATGCAATAAGTGGTAATCAAATTCTTAGAGCTGATTTACCTTTTGTATTTAAGAAGAAATCAAAATACTTTGACGATAAAGAAAGTGAATTAGCAGTTGATTTTAGGGCCTGTACAGGTAAGAGCTGTCCGTTTAAGAATGAATGTTCGTACATCAAAGGGCTTAGAGAGGCCAAGGATGCTGATATTATTATTGGAAACCACTCATTAATGTTCTCATGGCCAAAGTCTTTTCCAAGACCAGAGTATATTGTTGTAGATGAGGCCCATAAGATTGAAGGTGAGACGACAGATGCTTTCTCATATGAAGTAAGTGCAAAAGATTTAGAAGGTTTAAACAAGTCTCTATTGCACTTACAAGGTATAGGTTCACTTTTCTATCTTCTTTCTCAACATGAAGAAAATGAAGGGGAGAGTACGGAGATTATCAACTTTATTCGAAGTGAGGCCATGTCTCTTCAGCGCATGCTTGCCGATCATCTTGTTGGTCTTCCCGATAAAGTAGAGAGCTACTTTAAAAAAATGCCTCGTTATACATCAGATTATTGGAATGAGCTTCCTATGATTAAAAAGGGAGCAAACGATCAACTTGGTAAAAATATTTACAACCATCTTGATAGTATCCGCCATATTGTATCAGAACTTTTAAAACTTATGATGCCTTACTCAGTAAAATGGGAAGCGAGTAATCTTAAAAATGATAATGAGATTATTGCCTTTACTCGTTTTGAGGCATTCTTTGGCCACGTAAGTGATATTGCGACAGCACTAGAATTTGGTCTTGGTTTTCCAGATTATAGAAGTGACTACACTCATTCGTTAAAATACTTAGAGGCGCAAGGTTTTATTATGAATTCATGTCCTATCAATGTTGGACGTGTTTTGCATGATGGGCTTTTACAAACATCTGCCTCAGTGGTTTTCACTTCTGCGACTCTTGGCAACGCTCATGGTGACCAAGGGGCAAAGGGGATTGAATGGGCCACTGGTTATGTCTATACAGAGCCTGAAAGACGCTTTAAGAGTGGTTTTTTCCTGCCTGCCACGTATGATTACGAGAATAAGACTCGTGTTTTCTTATGTGATGATGTTCCTTCACTCCATTCTCATGATTTTATTGATAAGGTCCTGGGCCCAGTAAGTAATGTTATTCGCAATCTTGAGGGTCGATCTTTGCTCTTGTTTTCTGCTAAAACACGTTTTGAAAAGGCCAGAGAATATTTACTCTCAAAATTTGAAGGAGAGCTTCCTGTCTTTGTTCAAGGTATGGGAAATAATGTTGTAGAGGAATTTAAAAACTCTGGAAACGGAATACTTCTTGGAATGGAATCATTTGGAGAAGGGATTGATGTACCAGGAGAGGCCTTACAATTTGTCTTTATTGATAAAGTTCCAGATCTTCGCATGGATCTTGTCATTAATGATCGTAGAGAGTTCTATGAATCAAATATTGGAAATGAATTCACTGATTATTATCTTTCTCATAGAACACGCTCACTTCATCAAAAGCTTGGACGTCTGTTAAGAACAGAAAAAGATTATGGTGGTGTAATCATAGTTGATTCCAGAACGAGAAATTGGAAAGGCAAGACAATGGAAAAGGTGCTTAAGTTAATGGAGCCTTACAAGCTAGTTCGTACATCACTGGACTCAGCTTGTAAGGGCGTAGAAGAATTTATTCGTCACTAAAATAATTTAAGTAGGTCATGTCCTAAAAAGATTACTAATTCAATGGCGATAAGCCAGATAATAATCCACTCAAGTTTAGATGAGTGGCGGTGGTTTAGCTCTTCTGACAGGATACTTAGAAGTTGGTCAATGACTTCAAGTTTCTTGTTAACAACACTGAGACGATTTTCTACTTCGAGATAATTCTTTGTCTTCAAGTAGTAATCGTCTAGCTCAGGATATTCCCAGAAAAATTCAGGCTTATCTAGTAGGTCGTAGTGTAGGTTCACTCTCGACTTTTTCTGATAAAGGAGACCTCGCATTTGGCCCATTTGTTTTTTTGTTAATTTAATTGTACCGCTAATTGAAAGCTCTCTTGGAATATGAGCAGTGTCTTCAATTGATTTTTGAATTGAAGTTTCCATTTGAGAGAGTTTCATTGATTGGGCCACTGCATGGGAAATGGCCAATTTCATGACTTTATTATTCTCTTTCAGATAGATATGATCATCTGAAACTTGAAATGAATCATTGTTCGGACTGTATAGAAATTCATCAATACTTAATGAATCTTCTTTTACTGGAACATTCATAAAGCTTTTAATTTCTTCCTTAAATCCTACTATATCGAAGTCACCTTGTGACCAAGTTACTAGAACCCCATAGGGAAATAAGAAAATATCAGCGCCATCTCTATTTATAAAAATAGAGTCTTTAAATATTTTTATTGAATATTTTTTTGCTAGTGATTCAGTTAATTCTTTAAAAGAAAAACTATCAGCTAAACAGTGTCCGACACATGAGTTCATTGTTCTTTATCCAAGTTGTTGAGGTACTTTATTTGTATCTTAGTTCCTTCAGGAGTTCTAACGAGATAGGGAATTGTTAAGTGTTGACTGAGCCAGATTCTCAAAGAGTCTTCGGTTTCGACACCTTCGAGCTGTTCTTGAACTTTATACTGTACACTTTGGACAGTATTTCCTTCAATGGTGAGGTTTTCTGTCGAGGTACTTTGTCTTTGAACAACAATATTTTTAAAGACTGGCTCTTCTTCATATGTCCACAGGTTACGACTTACTAGAGTCGAGTAGTAGTTGCGTCCAGTATTTTCAAATTTTTTCGAGCGAATAAAAAGCATACAAGTACACATGGCCGGAGTGGCTATGTGAAATTTTGGGCTAGAAGGTAAAACAACTTTTTCTTCACCAGCTCTTGAGATGAATGAGTATTGAATACGTGTTGCCTTAGAATCAAAGAGAAAAAGTTCAGTGACTTTCTCTTCTCCAAGCGCACGATCAATGATGACCTTTTGCGGAATAAAATCTTTATTCACAGTATAATCAACGTTGATATTGAGGAGTTCCCCTGTTGCAACGCGTGAAATTAGTTGAGATTGAAATGTCGTGGTGTAGTCTTTGCGATCTCGAAAGACTTCAAATGTTTCTTCGCAATAGACATTATCATTACGTGTATAAGCGTAAGAGCCTCTAAAAACTTTATCTTCACTTTGTCTTTTTTTGAAATATCCCATACTTAAATTGTAATTGAGATTTAAAAAACTTGGAAGATAGCTTTTTGTGCAATGTGATTAAAGTGGAGTTCTTTTGTCGGGTGAGATTTGTCAAAAAATTTACAAACAATTTCGAAGAAATTGAGTACTATAGTCAAAATACAAAAATTAATTTTATTTTCAAGAGGTAACAATGGATAAGTATGTACTTTATCGAGTGATGCACTTTGTAGCAATTTTCTTTTTCTTATCAGGTATTGGCGTAAGCTTTTTCGGCGGAGAAAAAACTCCAAAAATCACAAAGATCATTACAGGAATCGCCTCTCTACTCATTCTAGTTGGTGGTATGGGTCTAATTGTTTATGCTCTAGGAATCAAACACGCTGATAAATGGCCAGGTTTCTTACATGCTAAAGTTACAATTTGGGCCATAGTGACTGTATTAGGACCTGTTTTAGCAAAACGTTTAACAAAATTTCGTCTTGCAGCGTTTTATGGTATTGTCATTCTGGCTTCATGTGCAGGATATTTAGCTGCAGCAAAACCATTTTAAAACATAGCGAGTCTACATAAATGAAGAACTTGGTGGCCCTAAATTTTAGGGCCCTTTTTTTATTCTCTATTCCGAGTATTTTTGCCTCACTGCTTGAACCCTTGTCTGGAGTCGTGGACACGGCCTTAGTTGGTCGTATGAACACGCAGTGGCTCTCTGCCATGGGGATCGCGGCCATTATTTTAAGTTCATTCACATGGATGTTTAATTTTTTAATTCACGCATCTACTCAAGGTGTTTCTGAGGCCTATGGGAAAAATGATTACTCGGAACTTTGTTCACGTATTAAAATCTCTACGCTGGTTGCCCTTATTCTCGGTATTTTGACTTCGATCATTCTTTATTTGATTAGAGTACCCCTGTATAAATTCACTGGGGCCAGTGAATCACTTATTCCACTAGTAGATGAATATTTTTCAGTAAGAATACTTGGTCATACAGTGACTCTACTTTTTACCACTTCGCTGTCTCAACTTCGAGGCCTTGGTAAAGTTCGTGCAAGCTTTTTTATTGTGGGTCTTTCAACATTTTCAAATATAGTTCTCTCTTGGTATTTTCTTTATGTTCTTAAAATTGGTCTTAAAGGAGCAGCAATAGGAACTGTGCTAGGAAATGTTCTAGGATTAATCGCAACAATTGTTGTCCTTTCAAAAAGTGAGATCATTAAAGAATTTTTTAAGAACTCAAAATTTGAAAGAGAGGGGCTCTTTACATTTGGCAAGAATTCTTTGGATTTATTTGGGCGTTCATTTTCTTTAACGTCTTGTTTCTTTCTGTGTACTAAATTTGCTGCAGGACTTGGTGTAACTCAACTTGCGGCCCACCAAATCCTCTTGCAAGTTTGGCTCTTCAGCTCTTTTTTCATTGATGGAGTAGCCATAACGGCCAATGTCGTTGGGGCAAATTTGAAGGCGAAAGGGGATAAGGAATCTTTGAGAAAAATGTCATCGATTCTTTTAGGACAAGGATTTTTAATTGGTGTTTTTTTTAGTGCAACTTATTTTCTTTTCGATACTTATGTCCAGAGTCTGTTTACTACAGATAGTAAAGTCATAGAAGAGCTCGCAAAAGTATGGCCACTTATTGCCCTTACTCAGTGGTTTGCAAGTGTTGCCTATGTTTATGATGGACTGCTATTTGGATTTGGTGCCTTTGCCTTTATTCGTAAGCATATGATGATTGGAGTATTCGCAGTATTTCTGCCTCTTGCTCTACTTGTCTTTGTCTATGATAATTTACTCATACTGTGGATTGCATTGAGCGTTCTTCTTATCTATAGGGCCGCCAGTGGATTTTATAAAACGAGAAGCGAAGTAGGAGTGGCCCATGTCTAAAACAACAAAAAGAACCACTGGTGCAGTTGGCTTTGCTGATGAGTACTGGCAAGTCAATTATGCCTCACCTGAAGAAATGGACGGCATTGGTAATGTGCAATCTCATGTGGGTTATATTAAAAACTTATTTGGTCTCGAATTTATAGACGTGAGTAGTGTTATTGATTTCGGATTTGGTTTAGGTCATTTATTTGAAGGTGTCTTAAAAGAATTTATTCCCTTCAAAGCAGTTGGAGTTGAACCATCAGAGTTTGCTTTTAATGAAGTGAAAAAAAGAGATATTAATCCTGTTGAGAGTACTAAGCTTCAACTTTACAATACTGATATTATATCTTTTTGTAGAAAATATCCGTCTCTCAAAAGATTCGATCTAGGTATTTGTACTTCGGTTTTTCAATATTTGAATGATGATGAAATTGAAGAGGCCTTGGCCTTTATGGCATTGAAGTGTAAATATGTTTATTTCTCAGTGCCAACTGATATTGAGCTAAAGAGGCAAGTGGAAGAGTTAGAATTCTTCGATGAATATGCCATTAGGCGCTCGAGGTCCAAGTATCAGAAGATGATTAAAAAACATTTTACCTTTGTGTCTTCCAGAGTACTGGAAAGTAAGATACACTTTGATGAAGAAACGACTTCATTTACAGATTTATTATTTAGATTTTAGGGAGAGTCTATGCAACATTGTCCATGTGGATCAGAACAAACTTTTGCAAATTGCTGTGAAAAATATATTTCAGGAAAAGAAAGTGCTCCTACTGCTGAGATCTTAATGCGTTCTCGTTATAGTGCTTATGTTACTGGAAATATCGATTATATCGTGGCCACTCACCATGAAAGAGATAGAGATGCACTAGAAGTTAATGAAATTAAAACTTGGTCTGAAAATTCAAAATGGCTAGGTCTTAAAATTGTCTCTACTGAAAAAGGTGGAGAAAAAGACACGGAAGGAAAAGTAGAGTTTATTGCAAACTTTGATATTGCTGGTTCAAAGCAGGCCCATCACGAAATGAGTGAATTTAAGAAAGTTGATGGAAAGTGGTACTTTGTTGATGGCCACCAAGTACACCAAAGCTATACAAGAAATTCTCCTAAGTTAGGAAGAAATGATCCTTGTTCATGCGGTTCAGGTAAGAAATTTAAAAAGTGCTGTGGGGCCTAATCTACCCCACAGAAATTATGTTCGAATTGGTAGGCGGTATTGATATCTTCAAAACAGCCTACCGCAAATCCATTGATGACAATTGTATAAGGCGCACTTGAACCACAAAGCTCTGAGCTTTCTGTGATCTCACAAATTTCATTTTTTAGACTTTCGCGAAATTCTATTTTTTCTTGTTCTACATCGATTTCATGCATTCTTTCTATTTGTTCTAAAGTTAATGGTTCTTTTTTTGGATAAATCTTAGCAATAAAGATTTTGTCGCTTAATGAAAGATTTAGCGAACCACTTGTTAGGGCATACCCATTGTTGAGTTTTGCTCCATCAATTGAGTTGTAGTGCATAATGGAGAAACGATCATATTGTGAAACTTCATTTTGATCATTTCTTTCTTCTCGCTTGAAATTAACGGAACATTCTTCTTTCTCTTTTATATTATAGAGTGCGCAAATTAATTTGAGTTGTTCTTCGTCTTCGTAGTAGTTTGTATCAGGGTGCTGATGTTCATGCTTTAAACCTAGTGCATGACCAATTTCATGAAGGATAACACCTTTCAATGACTGAATATGGTTGTCTGTTCCAATAGTCATAAAGGATTTAATAAATAAAGAATCATCGTAGCCATTTCCCAATTTTGAAGAACCGCCACTTGAAGAAGGATCAAATTTAACAAGAATAGTTTTTCTCCAGAATTTTGGAGTTAATAATCCTGTTCTCGTTTTATCAATTTTATGAAATTCAAAATTTAAGTTTATGTATTTTTCCCATTTTCTCGCTTGGGAAATAAAAATATCGATATGCTCTATTTTACTCTCTTCTAGAAATAAAAATTTTATTGTGGATTCATTTTTCCATTTGTTCTCTTTAGTAAGTACCTGTGAACTAACCTTTGTTTGATTTGATACCTGTTGATTTTCTTGTTGCTGCTGACAAGAAAGAAAAAAGAAAAGAGGTAAGAAAAGAAACATTTTGTTCATGACTGCTCCAAAGTTATTCAGAGGTTAAAAAGCAAGATATGGGCCAAAAAGTGTTCATATTCTTAGGGCAATAGTCCCTTAATATGTCCAGTTGACCAGTAGTGTGTCAAAAAGCTAAACACAAAAGGAATATGAAATTTATGCGAGATTTTATAAGAACTAAGAAAATAAAGAGGGCCACGAGGAAAGTTGGCAGAATCAAAAGTCAGTAAATTTTAATGATTTCCAGATTTCAATGGTTTGTTAAAACAATAAAATAATTTTCACATATTCTCCTAAGTCACCGATAAAATTAAAGCAGTTAACTTTTTTTTACTGCTGTACGTTGGTGGACATTAATTGAAATTATTTACCGTAATTCTATTTTTCTGCCTCTATCTTGCTCAAGTATTTGGGAGTGAAGGCATTTCATATTCTGGTCGTTTAGTGACGGCCAGTGGTGCTCCTATCTCTGGACCAGTTGATTTACGTTTTTCAATTATTGTTAACGATGGTTCTAGCGATAGCACGGCCTGTGGCCTTGTAATTAATAATGCCAACCTTTCAAATGGAGTTTTTAATGTAGAATTTGATTTTGGTTCGGCCTGTGTTGGCGCAACAAAATCTTTATCAGAAGTCCTCTCAGATGTTCAAAAAAATGGTCATACTGTTTATTTGCAAGTTGAAGATCTTACTCATTCAAAAATTTATTCAAAACAAAAAATTCAATCAACTCCAAGGGCCCTTATTGCCAATAAAGTTGCTGAAGGTTCAATCGATCATCTTAGCTTTAAAGGAATTGCTGCAGTTTGCGGGGCAAACAAAGTTTTAAAAACAACTGCGAGTGGTGGGTTTATTTGTGATGATTATGTTGCAAGTGCTGGCGGGAGTGTTACTTCAGTAAGCGCTGATGCCAATGGTGCCTTAACTGTCTCTGGTCCGGCCACTGATCCTGTCTTTGCCGTAAATGTCGATAATACAACTCTTGAAATTTCATCAAACGCTTTACAATTAAAGTCAGGGACTAATGGTAGTGTTCTTATGACAAATGGTTCAGGTATACCGACCTGGACAATGTTTGGAACTTGTCCAGCAGGTAGCTCTATTCGTGCCATCAATAATGATGGCACAGTGGTTTGTGAAGGTGATGACAATACAGTATTAAGCGCAGGTAATGGTATCGATGTTCTGTCTCTTGCTGGTGGAACAATTATGATCGCCAACGATAGCGTTGATTCCTCAATGATAGCTGATGCTTCAATTGTTGATGGCGATATCAGTGCCAGTGCCAATATCGCCCAATCAAAGATTTCAAACTTATCAACTGATCTTGCTAATAAAATTCCCACTAGTGCTCTTTCAACTGATTCAAACCTTGGGACAAGTGACTCTTTAATTCCTTCCCAGAATGCTATTAAAACTTATGTAGATGCTAGGGCGAGTCAGTGGGGAACAAATCTAACAGATATTTATTATGGTGTCGGAAAAGTGGGAATTGGGACAACTTCTCCTGTTCGCTTACTTCATGTTAATGAAGATACTAATACACAGGCGATGATTCGTATCGAGTCTGATCGTGATGGCCTAGGGGCCTCAACCGCCGTCTTAGAGTTGATGGCACCTTCATCGCCAGCTCCTGCAAACAAAAAGAATTTTCAAATTATGAATGTAAACGGCACGACAGAAAATTACGTGGCCATTACATCTAATGATGATGCCATGGGGAGTGCTTCTAAAATATTAAATATCACTCACTCTGGTAAAGTTGGGATTAATAATACAACTCCTAGTGAGGCACTTGATGTTTCGGGAAAAGTTAAGGCCAATGAGCTTTGTATTGGCGCTGATTGTCGCGCTGTTTGGCCAAGTGCAGGAGGAAGTGGAACAGTTACTTCTGTTACTGGAGGTAGCGGACTTACAGGGGGAACAATTACAAGCTCGGGGACACTTGCCGTTGATGTAGGAACAACTGCTGGAAAAATAGTCCAACTTGATGGGACTGGAAAACTTGCTACAAGTGTAGAAACGGATCCGACTGTTCAGGGCTTTGCAAAGTCGGCCCTTCCTACATGTGGTGTTGGACAGGTTTTAAAATCTAATGGAACAAGCTTTAGCTGTGTTACTGATGTTGATACAGATACCAATACAACTTATAGTGCAGGCACTGGACTTGATCTTACAAGTACAACTTTCTCTGTTGCAACAGGTGGGATTTCTAATTCTCATATTAATGCCGCTGCCGCTATTGATCAGTCAAAGATTAATGGATTAACAACTGATCTTGCTGCAAAGATGCCATTGAGCTACCTCAATACTAATACTGCCCTAGGAACAAGTGATGTTCTTGTTCCGTCTCAAAATGCCGTTAAAAACTATGTTGATGCTAGAGCAAGTCAATGGACTAATAGTGGTGCAAATATTTATTTCAATACAGGAAAGGTTAGTGTCGGGACTCCAACAATTGGAGCTAGTGAACACTTTAGAGTCAATGCACCTGCGAATAGCTATAGTGCAACGTTCTCAAGTCCAAATGATACTTGGATGGCCGTTGAATTTGAAAATACCTCAAGTGGTGCCACATGGGAATCTGCTGTAACGGGATCGACTTCTCATGCAGGAATGCCGGCAGGTTCATATTATATTTGGGAACAAAATAATATTGGTTCTGGCACTGGAGCACGAGTTGTCGTTGCCCCTGGTGGAAACGTTGGGATCGGAGTTGCTGCTCCAACAGAGAAGTTGCAAGTAAATGGTAAAGTGAAGGGGACTGAGCTTTGTATTGGAACTGATTGTCGAGCAGCATGGCCAAGTGCCGGAGGTTCTGGAACAGTCACTTCTGTTGCAACGGGCACAGGACTTACTGGCGGTCCAATCACAAGTTCTGGAACACTTGCTGTTGATGTGGGGACAACTGCTGGGAAAATTGTACAACTTGATGGATCTGGAAAACTCGCAACAAGTGTAGAAACAGACCCAACGGTACAGGCCTTTGCAAAATCGGCACTACCAACTTGTAATGCCGGTGAGGTTTTAAAATCTAATGGCACAAGTTTTAGCTGTGTTACAGATATTGATACAGATACGAATACTACTTACAGTGCATCTACTGGCTTAAGTTTAACAGGAACTGCTTTTTCAGTTGCTGCTCAAGGGATATTAGATACAAACTTAAGTGGTCTTTCTTCAAGTTGTGGCAATGGACAAATACTTCTTACAAATGGACTTGGCTCTTTTTATTGTGGTGATAGACACTGGAGTGAAAACTCTGGAGATCTATTCTTTAATACAGGAAGCGTGGCCATTGGAGGAACGACTCCCGATACGAGTTCACTTCTTGATTTACAATCGACAACAAAGGGGTTTCTTCCTCCAAGAATGACTACCGCACAAAGAGATGCTATCGCTAGTCCTAGTGAAGGTTTAATAATTTTTAATACGACAACGTCTAAATTAGATTTTTATGATGGAAGCTCATGGAAATCAATGTTTGGTAAAGCGAATTATATAAAATTAGGGATGAACGCTTATCAAACAGTGGATAACGGGAGTGTTATAAATTTTAATACAATCATTTCATCGAATGGAATGACTACTTCAGGTAATGGTATCAACTTAAAAGCTGGAGTTACTTATAGACTTGAAGCTGCCGTTAGTACAGTTGCTGCTTCAGGTAGTGGATATCTTGGATATTACCTTCGATCAGCTGCAGGTACAATTGGACTTCAGGCCTATACAACAACACCTGTTGGTACAGGTAATTATGGATTTAAAGGACAAGTTTTTGAAATATACACGCCAGCAATAGATGAGAATGTCTGGATTCAAGTTGGAGATGATAATATTGGAACTGGGCAAGTCTCTCATCATTACAACACATACTTTGCTGCTACAGAATTAAATGTGAGTTACAGCACAAGTGGTGGAGGCTCATTAACAACTGATTCAGTTACCAGTAATGAAATTGCTGATAATGCTGTTACGACTACTGAAATTTCAGATGGAACTATTACTTCTTCTGATATTGCAACAAATACTATAACCGTAGATAACGTTGATTTTGCTTCTTCTAATGGAATTAATATCCCTCAACTTGCAAGTAATCCAGCCTCAGGTGTCGCTGGGCAAATATACTATAACACTGCCACTAATAAAATGATGGTTTATGACGGGACTACTTGGGTAGATCTCTCATCTTCTACTGGATCAAGTGGTGATGCTTTAGGGGCCCCTGTTGATATCGCTCTTAATACTTCTGTTCAGGCCACACAAGATGGACTTCTCGTAGTTGTTCCTGGTGGTGGAGGAACACATAGTTATCATGAGGTTCGCGTTGACACGGTTGATCCACCTGTTGCGCTAAGAGGCTGGGGGAAGGCCTACCACTCAGGTGGTTCAATGGCGACTTCTACAGTTCCAATTAGAAAAAATGAATATTTCAAAGTTGTAAATACCTATGGAAATGATCCAGGGCTTATTCGCTTTTTCCCACTCTCTGGTGGAGGATCATCACTAGGTGATAGCAATGGTGTGAAAATCCCTCAACTAGCAAGTGACCCTTCGTCTCCAGTGACTGGACAAGTTTATTTTAATACGACGACTAAAAAGCTAATGGTTTATAACGGAACATCTTGGGAAGAGGTTGGATCATCAAGTGGTGGTCTCGTTCATACGCAAACTGTAGATCAAGCAAGCTCAGTATCATTGCCAAATACTGTTTGGACTGATGTTCTTAGTTTAGTTGTTAGTAAAACTTCTAAATTTAATATTTTCGCAGGGGGAACTGGGCAAACAAGTGCATCTTGGACGTACTTTGCCTTTCATTGCAAGCTTTATAAAAATGCAGATATTTTACAAGATAGTCCTTTCTATTACGGTGGTGGGCAGTCAGGGTCTACGGCCTATGTGCCTCAAAGACTTTATTCGCTCTCTGATCTAACTTCTGGCGATGTGATTAAAGTTTCATGTATGCGCTCAAGTGATGTTTCATCAAGTACGAATGGATGGAATATTACTCTTGTTGAGGCAGCATCTGGAGGATCATCACTAGGTGATAGCAATGGTGTGAAAATCCCTCAACTTGCAAGTGCTCCTTCATCACCAGTTGTTGGGCAGATGTATTACAACACAAGCTCTGGTCTAACAATGGTTTACGACGGAACAACGTGGCAGTCTCTTGGTAATAGCATCCCAGCGGGTGCCATTATGGCCTTCGATGCAACTAGTTGTCCTGCTGGTTGGTCTGAGTATACCGCGGCCCAAGGTCGTTTCTTAAGAGGTATTGATAAGACGGGAACTAATATTGATCCGGCCGGACAAAGAGCTGCCGGTCATATCCAAAATTTTGATTGGGTTGGTTTTAGTATGACTAATACTCTTCAAAATGTGAGTTCGGGCTACAGCCATGGACCTGTGGATATGGGGAAATCAACATCGACATACGTCGGTAATCTCTTTGCTGGGGGATGGAATAATCCATCTGCGGCATCAGGGGTAAGATGGAATGCCGCCGATGAGATCCGTCCTAAAAACGTTGCCGTTCTTTATTGTTCATTCAATGGTGTCTCTGCTCCTCAAACGGCCGGTTCAAATCAATTAAAGGTTGGAGATACATCTGTAGAAATGACTGATAACGGAAGTGATGGCTCAATATCAATGAAAGTTGATGGCAGCGAAGCTCTTCATATTTCAAATGATGGTAAAGTGGGAATCGGAACATCTACACCAAGTGCAAAACTTGAAGTGGTTGGAGGCAATATTCAGGCCCCTGATCATGTTTCATTTGAGGCAAAAAATTGTAGTGGTTCTGTTTCTTCTGGATCAAGAATAGTTTGGGAATCTGTCGGCCACAATACAGGTGGACATTACAATAGTTCTAATGGTGTTTTCACTGCACCTGTAAATGGTATTTACCAATTTGGATTTAACACTCTCGCGAATAATGCTGGCTCGGGAGAGTATCGCTATGGTTTTTATAAGAATGGTGCTCCCGAAAATATTATGATCACAGTTAAAGCAGCAAACTCTTGGGAAACAGTTCAGGGTACGCTTATGACTAAACTTAATGCTGGAGACACCATTGATATTCGCTACACCATGGGAACTGGTGTGACTTATACAGATTGTAACTTTAATCGCTTTTGGGGGCGTTTAGAGAATTAATATTTTTTGTTGTACGTTGGTGCTTTATGTACAGATTTTTAATTCTATTTGTTTTGATGTCATTCAATGGGTTTGCCAGTGAGAGTATCTCTTACTCTGGGCGACTCGTGAATAATTTAGGTGCACCCGTTAGCGGTAGTGTTGATCTAAGATTCACCATTATTACCAATGATGGGAGCGTTGATACTGATTCTTGTGTGATCAATGTATTAAATGCTCCATTGGCCAATGGTGTTTTTAACGTTAGCTTTGATTTTGGTACAACATGTACAGGATCAACAACACTTAGTTCGGTTCTTAGCGCCGCTTTAAAAAATTCTCATAGTGTTTATATTCAAGTCGAAGATGTTACTCACGCAAAAACATATACAAAACAACTTATTAACATGAGTCCTGTTTCTCTTGTCGCTAAAACTGTGGCAGAGAGTGCTCTAAATATTAAAAACTTCAATGCAGATCAGTCGGCCTGTGGCGCTAATAAAGTTTTAAAAACGAAGGCCGATGGATCTTTTGAATGTGCAGATTATGTTGTTGGGGCCGGTGGGACTGTCACTTCTGTTTCGGCCGATCCTGCAAGTGCTATTGTTGTGGCCGGAACATCCACCGATCCAACTATTGGTGTTGCTGTTGATAATACAACCATCGAAGTTAATTCAAACCAACTAAAAATAAAATCTGGGGCCAATGGTTCTGTTCTAATGACAGATGGTAGTGGTGTTGTTAATTGGACAATGTTTGGTACTTGTGCGGCGGGAAGTTCAATTCGTGCAATTAATGCTGATGGAACAGTTGTTTGTGAATCAGATGATGGAGCTAATCTTAGTGCTGGAAATGGAATCAATTCTGTTTCACTTGCAGGCGGAGTTGTGACAATTGATGCTGTCGCAGGCTCTGGTCTTACTTTTACTGCCGGCTCTTTAGATATAAACTCTTCAATCATTCAAAAAAGAGTAAGTGCAAATTGTAGTGCTGGCAATGCCATCAAAACGATAAACGCTGATGGAACAGTTGTTTGTGAAGCGATCCCTGCAGGAGTCACTCCTGGCTCTATCGTAAATGCTGATATTAGTGCGAGCGCGGCCATCGATCAGTCAAAGATAAATAATTTAACAACAGATCTTGCCGCAAAAATGCCTTTAAGTGCACTTTCAACAGATGCAAATCTTGGTTCTAGCGATACCGTTGTTCCTTCTCAGAATGCTGTTAAAAATTATGTTGATGCAAGGGCCTCCCAATGGGGAACAAATATAACAGACATTTATTATGCTGTTGGTAAAGTAGGGATTGGTACAACGACACCTGCAAAACTTCTTCATGTTAATGAAGATACAAATACTCAGGCCATGATTCGTATCGAATCGGATCGCGACGCTGCTGGTGCTTCAACTGCTGTGGTTGAATTTATGGCCCCTTCTTCTCCTGCTTCTGCAGATAAGAAAAATTTTCAAATCATGAATGTTAATGGAGCGACTGAAAACTATCTTGCTATCACATCAAATGATGATGCTATGGTAAGTGCCTCTAAAATTTTGAATATTACTCACTCTGGAAAAGTGGGGATTAATAAAACCAACCCTAGTGAAGCACTCGATGTCCTCGGTAAGGTGAAGGGGACAGAACTTTGTATCGGGGCCGATTGCCGTGCTGTTTGGCCAAGTGCTGGTGGTGGTGGAACTGTGACCTCTGTTTCTGCTGGTGCGGGGCTTACTGGTGGAACAATTACAAGTACGGGAACTCTCGCTGTCGATGTGGGAACAACTGCAGGTAAAATTGTTCAACTTGATGGCACTGGTAAGCTTGCGACAAGTGTTGAAACTGATCCTACTGTATCTGCTTTTGCAAAAACATCACTTCCTACTTGTAGTGTAGGCCAAGTTCTAAAATCTGATGGAACTAGTTTTACTTGTGTAAATGATATTGATACAGATACAGACACTGATACAACTTATACGGCAAGTACAGGACTTTCTCTTGTAGGGACAGCTTTTTCAGTTGCGGCCCAAGGGATTCTTGATACTCATTTAAGTGGTCTTTCTTCTAGTTGTGCCAATGGACAGATCCTTTTAACAAATGGTCTAGGATCATTTTTTTGTGGTGATAGGTTATGGAGTGAGAACTCTGGGAATCTCTTTTTTAGTACAGGTAATGTGACAATAGGTGGAACAACACCTGATGGGAGTTCATTACTAGACTTGCAATCTACGTCTAAAGGTTTTTTACCTCCTCGTATGACAACTGCTCAGCGTGACGCTATTTCATCTCCGGCAGTTGGTCTTATCGTTTTTAATATTACAACAAATAAATTGAATTCTTATAATGGATCTGAATGGGCGGAAATTAGTACAAGTAACAATATTTCGTTTCGCGTTCATCGTAATAATGTCGATCAATCAATCAGTGCCGCAACTAATACTCTCGTAGATTGGACAACTGAAGAGTTTGATACCGCTAATTCTTTTGATCCAGCAACAAATAGATTTCAACCAAATGTTGCAGGGACGTATATTGTAAATTTCAATGTTGGAACGAGTGGATTAGATACTTCAGGCAATCCACATACTTATGCAATTATTTCTAAAAATGGTACTGCTATCGCGAGACAATTCAAATACTCACCAGGTGCAATAGATAATAACGTAATTAGTATCAGTGCTATTGTTCAAATGAATGGGACAACAGATTACTTGGAAACACTTGTTAGTATAAGTTCCGGTCCTTCCCCGCATATTTATGGTTTAACAAACTTTACTTATTTTAGTGGGGCCCTCATTACTGGAAGTGGAGGAACTGGGGGAACGTTAGTTTCCAATTCCGTAACAAGTAATGAAATTGCTGACAATGCTGTGACGACAACTGAAATTGCAGATGGAACTATTACTTCTTCTGATATCGCCGCCAATACTATTTCCGTAGATAATGTAGATTTTGCTTCTTCAAATGGAATTAATATTCCGAGTCTTGCCGCAAATCCAGGTTCGGCGGTTGCTGGTCAAATTTACTTTAACACATCAACTAATAAGCTCATGATTTACAACGGTTCAACATGGAGTGAAATTGGAAGTGGAGCATCTTCAAGTGTTGAGAGCCGTATTGACGTAAAGTATACGGGATCAAGTTTAACGGGATCAGGAACTGTAAACTATACAACTGAAACTTACGACGCCAATAATGAATTTGATCTCACAACAGATCGCTTTACACCTAAGCAGGCCGGTAATTACCTTGTTGTTGTTCAAAACGCTGCTGATGGAATGAGTACTGGTGCCCACCATTATGCTATCATTGCAAAAAATGGGGCCACTCACCATGCTGTGTTTACAAGAACAATTGGTTCAGGCAATGCGGATCAAATTGTTGTAAGTATTGTTCCTATGAATGGTACAACCGATTATATTACAGGGGGCTACAACCTCTCGAGTGGTTATGTTAGTTCATCAACTATGAAAGCGGTTTATCTCAATAGCGGAGGTTCAGGTGCCTTAGCGGCCAATTCTGTTACAACGACAGAAATCACAGATGGAACAATTACGGCCTCTGATATTGCTGACAATGCAATTACTGTTGATAAAATTGATTTTGCTTCTTCGAATGGTATCAATATCCCAAGTCTGGCCAGTGATCCTGCTTCAGGAACTTCTGGGCAAATTTACTATAATACAACCTCTAATAAGATGATGTACTACAATGGTTCTTCGTGGGCAGAAATGGGCACGGGTGCGGCAGGTTCAACTAATTTTGCAAACGTTACTGGTTATACAACCCCAGGTTCCTATACCTATACAGTTCCATCAAATGTAGCCTTTATCAAAGTAACCGTGGCCGGTGGTGGTGGGGGCTCTGGTGTTCCTTACGGTGCTGGTAGCGGTAATGGGGGACCTGGTGGTACTTCTGTCTTTGGTTCTGTGTCTGCATCTGGTGGTACGGGTGGTAGCGAGGCCAATGAAGGTGCAACAGGTGGTTCCGTCGCTCCTGGTAATCCCGGTACCGGTACAGGTGGTGATATTAATATTACTGGTGGTGGTGCCCTTGCTGGTCCACTAAGTGATTATGCAAGTTACTCGGTTTCAATGGGGGGAGCTGGTGGTCTCGCTATTAAGACTTTTGCTGTATCATCATCGCAAACTTATTCAGTAACTGTTGGAGCAGGAGGTTCAGGCTACAGTGGAAGCCGTGCAGGTCTTCCAGGTTATGTCCTTATTGAAGAGTACACTTCAACGGGTGTGGGCGCTGCAGATAATCTTGGGAACCATGTGGTCTCACAAAATTTAGATCTCGATACTTTTAAACTTGTTGGAAATGGTGGAAATGAAGGGATAAGTATTTCCTCAACTGGTAAAGTTGGGATTGGTGTAAGTACTCCCACAGATTCACTTGAAGTCGCGAGTACTGATACTCAAAGTGTTGTAAGAGTTGAGTCTACAGGTGACCAGCTTACAAATTATGCCGCTATTAATTTAACAAATTTTTCAACTGATACAAGTATAGACAGTAGGCTTTTCATGGCCGCCCATGGGAATGATAGGACGATGACTCGTTATGGAATGAGTGTTGCGGGATGGGCCGAGCTCTCGACTATTAATGCGGGTAATGTGAATGGATTAATGATTGGTAACGATAGTGCTAAACCAATTGTTTTCGGTACAAATGATCTTGAAAGAATGCGTGTCACAGAAACAGGAAATGTTGGTATTGGGACAATTGCTCCTTCTGAAAAATTAGAAGTTGCTGGAAATATCAAGGCCAATGGACGTTTAAAAGATTTAGATCACTATTTAAGAACAATTGATATTGCTGATGGCTGGTCCGTAGGGGATTATTTTGAAGTCGTGCAGGCAACTCCAAATTCTGCTGGTGTTTCAAGTATGTGGGAGATTTATGTCTCAGGTACAAGAGGAAATTGGACGGAAGGGCATCTTTATCGTGTGTCCGGTGGTCACTCCGATGCATCTTCTTGGTTAGAAGTTCCCCAGACTGCTGAGAATTCTTATGAAGGGGCATCGAAGTGTTTTACTGTTGATATGAAAGGAAATGGAAATTCACCTCAATTTCGTTTACGTGCAGTTAAAGCAAGTGGGTCATGCGGTATCTCTGGAGTAGCGCTTCCTTTGAATGTTAAAATTAGATCAATTGGAAATAACTCTGCATGGACTGATCTAAGTGGTACCGGCAATGATGTCACTGTTACAGCGAAGAAATCTCAAGGTCTCAATTGGTCACTTTATACAGGTAAACCTGTAGACGTTTCAGGCGTGCTTGCCTTACATGCAAATAGTACAGGGCAAGTGGGAGTCGGAACAGATAACCCTGCTTCTAAACTTACTGTTAATGGTGATATCACATCAATAGGGGGAAGTTTAATTCTACAAAGACCTGTTACAGGTGGTGGATGGGCAAGAGGGATGATGTATACACCTGATGGAAGTGTGAACCCAACAGCTGATGGACTTGTTGGAATCGGTGTCTATGGAACAGGTACCACTCAGTCATCAATTTTCTTAACACACGGATCGTCACCATGGTCCTCTCCTACAGGAATGCACATATTCTCTAACGGTAATGTGGCCATTGGTATGGGATCTGCATCGTATAAATTACACGTCAACGGAGCTGTCGCGGGAAATTCTGCCTTTGTGAATACATCAGACGAGCGCTATAAAAAAGATATTCATACAATCGAAAGTGCGAGTGAGAAAATTAAAAAACTAAAAGGAGTGGAGTTCGTGTGGAGAAACGATGAATTCCCGAATAAAGAATTCAAAGTAGGACAAGATATTGGTGTGATTGCTCAAAATGTTCTTTCTGTTTTTCCCGAAGCGGTAGAAGTTGACGATGATGGTTATTACTCAGTTGCTTATTCAAAATTAGTGGCACCACTTATTGAAGCTTTTAAGGAATTAGATCAAAACCAAACGATGCAAAAAACAATGATTAATGGCATGAGTGAGACAGTTCAAAAACATGATGTTGAAATCAATGCTTTGAAAACTGAGTTGTCAAAGCAGGCCAATACAATCGACGATCTTAAAGAAGAAAACCGTCAATTAAAAGAGGCCATCTGCTCTATAAATGATTCTCTGGCGTTATGTCGAAAATAGGATATAACGCCTTAAATGACTGGCATTTTCATTTAATCTTCACAATTTGATCTTGAAATTTGAATCAAATTTTCAGTTACTTATGGGCCTTATCTGAATAAATAAACATTTAAGCTAACATACCGATAAAATAGGTGCAGTTAAGAGTTTTTAGCTTTAATTGCAGTACGTTGGTGGTTATGTTTAAAGTCATTTTTCTATTATTTTCGTTTTCAACTTTTGGGTCCCAGAATATTTCTTATTCTGGTCGTCTTGTGCAAAGTAATGGCGCTCCCATTTCTGGCCCCGTTGATTTAACTCTTGATATTATTGTAAATGATGGTGCTAGTGATAATGTTCAATGTACTATCAATGTTACGAATGTTTCATTGAGTAATGGTGTTTTCAATGTTGAACTAGATTATGCAACAACATGTGCTTCTAATTCTAAAACTCTCGCTACAGTTTTAAGCGATAGCGCGAAAGCATCTCACACGAATTATATTCAAATCACTGATCAAACAAACTCAAAAGTTTATACAAAACAAAAAATTAGCAACACTCCCACAGCACTAGTTTCACTCTATGCAAATAGTGTTGTTAATGGAGCGATTTCTCAACAATCACTTTTAGGAGTAAGTGCAAACTGCACCGCCGGGCAAGTATTAAAAACAAATGCCGATGGTAGTTTCTATTGTGCTAATGATTTGAGTGGTGCGGGAACAATTACAGGGGTAAATGCGAACGCTCCCTTGTCTGCGAGTGCAGGACCCAACGTTACATTATCTCTTGCCGCTGCAGATGCTTCAACAGATGGTTATCTGAGCTCAACAGATTGGAATACTTTTAATAGCAAAGTTGGTCTTCCTTCTGGTGGTAATACTACTCACTATTTGAAAGGTGATAACTCTTGGGCAACTCTTGCAACCGAAGTTGAGGCGATTGCCCTTTCTTCATTTTCACCAGTTAATAGTGCCGTTACAACAGGAGATACTATTAAAGGGGCCCTTGAAAAACTTCAAGGACAAATTTCTCAAGTGACTTCGAGTATGCCAAGTTCAACGGATGACCTTCCTCAAGGTTCAACTAATTTATACTATAGTGCGACTGCCGCCAGAGCAGATCTTATTGCAAATGCGATTAACGATAATGAACTCACAAAAGCTCCTAACGGCGAAGCCGTATATGAGGCGATGGCCTTAAAACAAAATCAAATTACTCAAAGTGATGCTATAGTTCCAGGGCGTGTCCAAGTAAGCATGCAAAATGGGATCACAGTACTTCCTTATGGAACAAATGTTGGTGAGACGGGGGAAGTTCAGTTTAAAGAACTTATTTCTAATGGTGCAGATTATGTGGGATTGAAAGCTCCAGATGCTCTGGCATCAAGCTTTGTTCTAACTCTTCCAAATACCCAAGGTAACTCTGGTGAGGTTTTAACAAATAATGGTTCTGGAGTTCTTGGTTGGAGTACTTTAAGTGGTGGCTCCCTTGCTCCTGATTCAGTAAATTCATCGAAGATTGTTGATGGCTCTATTGTAAATGCAGATATCAATGCTAGTGCTGCAATTGATGCAACAAAACTTGCTAGTGGGAGTGTTGATAATACAGAACTCTCTTACTTAAATGGAGTGACTTCTGCAATTCAAACGCAAATTGATAGTAAGGTTGCAAAAACCACAACAATAAATGGAAAGGCCCTTTCTGCAAACGTAACATTGGTAACTACTGATGTGGCAGAAGGAACAAATTTATATTTCACAGACGCAAGAGCAAAGGCCTCTGCTGTAGCAGATAGCATTAGTGATGCCGTAACGAATGTGGCGCCTTCACAAAATGCTGTTTTCGATGCCCTTGCACTTAAAGCAAATGCTTCGGCCCTTCCAAATTATGTAGCGAAGGCCGATCTTACAAATTGTACGGCCGCCGATAAAAAATTGTCTTGGAACGGAACAAGTTGGAGTTGTGATTCTCTAGTTTCATTGAGTGGAGATGTCACAGGGGCGATAAATTCAAATACTGTCGTGGCACTTCAAGGAAGAGCTGTTAATAGTGGGGCACCAAGTTCAAATGATGTGCTTACTTGGAACGGGAGTGCGTGGGCCCCATTGGCCGTCCCATCAAGTGCTGATAATTTAGGTAATCATACAGCTACTCAGAATATTAATCTTGCAAGCTCTAAACTCGTTGGTAATGGTGGGACAGAGGGGCTGTCTATTGCGGCAAACGGAAATATCGGTGTGTCTACATCTGGTGCCCTCGATAAATTGACGGTTTCAAACTCTTTTAGAATAAGAAGTGCTGCCCAAAACAATTTTATGGCCCCGAGTACAAGTACTACAGAGGACTTTAGGATTTTCATACAAGATGATGCGAACAATGGTAATCCCTACGGTACTGGTAATAATTCTGCCATCATTTTTGAAAACCAAGATTTAAATAACCCTGCACCTGACGACAGTATGTACTTTGTGAACACGGGTAACGATAATCTTCCAAAAATTGCCATGGCCATAAAAGGTGATGGTAAAATTGGTATCGGGAAAGCTGCTCCTACAGAAATTTTGGATGTTAATGGCAATGTTAAGGCCACGGGATTTATAGGTGATGGTTCTGGGCTAACAAACGTTAGTGCTTCTAATACCAGCAATATTGTTTCAACAACGATTGGGGCCGATTCAGATACAAATGGAACTGGTGAGATCATTTTTCAAACGGGATCAACCGCTAAGATGACAATTAAAAATGATGGCAAAATCGGCATTGGAACTTCTGCACCTGTCGATGACTTCACCATCAAAAAAGATGGCAGTACTATCCGCCTTGAATCTTCTACTGAGAATATCGCAAATTCGAGTAGTATCGTTTTTGCTGAAAATGCATCACAAGATCACTTCACACTTCGCTACGATGGCGATGCTGCTCAACAGGGCAGTGGTGCACTAAAATTCAACGCCAATGGTGTTGGTGATGTTATGTCTATTACTCGCTCTGGTCGAGTGGGGATTGGTACATCTGATCCTGCCTACCCGTTAGAAGTTCAATCTTCTTCAGGTTTAGCTTTTTCTCTTTATCGCCCTGTGAATACTTTAAACAACGCTTCAGGAACGATCTTCTCCCTAAATAATTCTGCCGGAACTAAGAAAGATTACGCCAGGATATTCGGTGGCATCCAAGACAATACGGCAAGCGCTGAAAAAGGTTTTCTGTCTTTCAATGTTGCCGATGGTTCAGGGACTTGGGGAATTGGATACGAACAAGAAAAAATGCGACTCACTTCAGAAGGCTACCTTGGTCTAGGAACATCAACTCCTGAGCGCGCTCTTCATATTGCTGGAACTGGCGGTGTGAACGATGATGTATTAATTGACTCTAATAATGACAATACTGCTTCTTCTTTACTTGCTTTAAGAAAATCTCGTGGTACTGCGAGTGCTCCAACTCAAGCACTCACAAATGATATCATTGGTCTTGTGTCTTTTAGAGGACACGATGGCACTGCTTATACTAATGTCGCTGACATTCGCTCAATTGCTGAGTCCGATTTGGGGACAGCACCATCGGGACGACTTGATTTTCTTACTCGAAATGCTGCTGGTACTCTTGCCGAGCGTATGACAATAAAAGGTGAAGGAGATATTGGTATTGGTGTGACTTCACCAACTGAAAAATTTCACGTTGCTGGAAATGGACTTTTTAGAGGGACTACTCCTAAGTTAAAAGTTCAAGAGTCAAACCACGCTGCAGGTATTTCAGAAATTCAAGTCGGTCAAAGTGATTGGTACGGTTCACTTCAATATAATTCGGCCACAGATGTTTTTTCAATCGATACTTACAATAACGGAACAGTTACAGGAACTGGTGGAATTCATATCAAACACACTAGTGGCAATGTGGGTATTGGGACACAGGCTGCATCAGAACTTTTGGATGTTAATGGAAATGTGAAAATTACTGGGGATTTAAAAATGTCTGGTAGTGATAGTTATATTTGGACTAACGGAACAGGAACTGGTTATACAGGTATTTATGATCAGGCCAATTCGAAAGTTCTTTTATATACTTCTGAAACAAATGGCCACGTTGGTGTGGGTACCGCGACACCAAACTCTAAGTTAACAGTGAACTCAAACGTTTTTACAAATGCACCTCTCAATCATGCAGAAGGGGGACTTCTTGTTATTAATGGCAATGATTTTGGTGGTATTGGTCTTCTTGATAGAGACGGTAACAGTGCAACGACAAACGATTATAGTACGGTCCTATTTTACGGCGATGATTTAGGTGAAGACCTTCACTTATCTCATTGGCGCTCAGGGGCGAGTGCCTTTAGACATGATGTGACGATTAAGGGTGAAACAGGAAAAGTTGGATTTGGGACCACAAACCCTGAATCAATTATTCACGTGGTCGGTGGAGCTCCTTATTTAACTTGGGAAGAAACAGATACGACTCAAAAATTTTACACCGGTGTGGATGGAGCTGGTTGGTGGATTCGACAGGGCACTACTGCAAACCCAGATATTTTCACTGTTAAAAATACTGGCTTCATTGGTATCAACGATTCCACTCCTTCAGCGGCCTTAACTGTTGGGGGAAATATCGCCGCAAGTGGTTGGGTTGGAGCTGGTTGTGAAGGTGCCTGTAGTACAGATGCCTATGTCATTAATTATGCCGATGGTAGAATTCATACCTACGATGGTAGCTCTGCAGTTTGTTCAAAGGCCGGTGGTGCTTCGACATTTACTTGTTCATCAGATGAGCGCTTAAAAAATACTGTTGAAGATTTCACTGACGGTTTAAATTATGTCCTTCAATTACGACCAAGAACATATTATTGGAATAATGATGATAAAAATATTTTACAATATGGATTTATCGCTCAAGAAGTTCAAAAAGTAATTCCTCACGCAGTGAGTGAACAAGAGCGACCAGAAGGTGTTTTTCTTGGCCTTGATCAAGGGGCATTCACTCCGTATATTATTAACGCCATTCATGATCTCGATGCTAAAATTGAGAATAATAGGGCGATGATGAAGGCCATGAGTGAAGGTGTTGTTCTTGAGAACTCTCGAAAAATTGCTAGTCTTGAAAAAGAAGTTGATGACTTGAAAAAAGAAAATCAGGCCATGAAAGAAGCGCTATGCTCAATCAAGCCTGATTTGAAGATCTGCGAATAATTATTTCTTTAAAAATTCATAAACTGTCACTTCTGGTTGTGGATCGTGACAGATATCGTACTTATAAACTTGTACAGCATAGAATTTTGTAATTGTTGTCTCGATAGGATCGTGAGCAACATATGGTTTTTCATAGTTGAATTCAATGTGGAATTCTACTTTTTCATATTCGTCACAATAAGAAATATTCTTCATTGTTTGAGTTTCAACAATCCCTTTGTAGTCAACATTTAGACTTTGTCTTGTAATATCTTTTGCTACAATTGTAAGTGGGATAGTCACAACTTTATCACCATATAGAATTGTCGCTTCATCTTTGCTGAAATTTACTGATTTGATTTTAACTTCGATTTCTTTTGGAAATTTAAAAGAGTCATCATTTGATTGTGATGTGAACTCTTTTGTTGAATAAAATGTGTCTGCCATTGTTAATTGTGAAAATGTCACTAGTACGGCCAATAAAAATTTCATGTGTAACTCCCTCGATTAATTCTAGGGCCGTTATGCATTAACAATTAAAAAACTGTAAAGTTAGGATCGTGTTTGGATTTAATTTGGTGTGGCAATTTTGAAAATAGGGCCGGTGAAGGCCCTATTTATTTTCAATTAGAGGCAAGCTTCTTTATCTAAAACCTCTGTTTTAATTTGAAGGTGTGATTTTGTTGTAACTTCCTTGCTCCAGTAAGCTCCAAGGAATTCATCACCACCAACTTCAATATGAATTGGAGCTGGCATTTCAAAAAGTTGAGACAAAACATTTTCAGCTTTTGGATAGCTTATCTTGACACACAGTGGCTCTAACGTTGTGTTTTGCACAAATAGGTGGCGGCCAACAACAGTTTTTCCCCACTTGATAGATTTAACGTAAAAATGAAGGCCTTTTGTTTCTTTTAAAGTTAGCTTCATATCGCTAAATTCAATTGGTGGATTAAATAAAACTTGGTCACCAATTGCTAGTGTTGGTGCCGAGCATAATAGCAATGCAGTCAATGCAAATAGGCGTTTCATGTCTCTCTCCTTAAGAAGTGTGTTCATCTATTAATCCAGAAGTTTTACGGCCCGTCAATGGATGTTATTTGATTTAAGAAATGATGTTGCAACGCAAATTTTTGGCCGAGTATTTTATTCAAATTGATTAGTTACATATCTGCAATCTTCTGCTATCGTTTCCCTCAAAAGTATTTAATTTTTTATTAATAATAACGTTAACGGGATTGAGTAGCGCTATGACTCACATCAAAAAAGGATTGGACCTCCCGATTAGTGGAGCTCCGTCACAAAAAGTTGAAGCTGCTGCCTCTGTAAAGAAGGTAGCTCTTGTTGGTGCTGACTACGTAGGTATGAAACCATCTATGAAAGTCAGTGTTGGTGATGCGGTTAAAGTAGGAACGCCTTTGTTCGAATGTAAAAAGAACCCAGGTCTAGTTTTTACATCTCCTGCAGCTGGTAAAGTTGTTGAGATTAACCGTGGTGAAAGAAGGGTTTTCCAATCAATTGTGATCGAAGTTTCTGGCAACGATCAGGTTGAATTTGAAAACTACAAAGGAAAGGCCGTTTCTGGTTTAAACGGTGAAGAAGTTAAAGCGCTTTTAAATGAAGCTGGACTTTTCACTGCCATCAGAAGAAGACCGTTCTCTACAGTTGCAAGACTAGACGAGGCACCTTCTGCGGTTTTTGTTACAGCTATGGATACAAATCCACTTGCTGCTGATCCTGAAGTTGTTCTTGCTGGACACGAGGAAGATTTCCAAGCAGGTTTAGAAGTTGTTTCTAAACTTACTACTGGTAAGACTTACCTTTGTAAGAAAGCTGGAGCAAAAATTCCTACAACTTCAAATGTTGTTGTTAAAGAATTTTCTGGAAAGCACCCTGCAGGTAACGTAGGAACTCACATTCACTTTGTTGAACCAGTTTCTGCTAAAAAGTTTGTATGGCACGTAGGTTACCAAGATGTAGTTGCTATCGGTAAGCTTTTCAAAACTGGAAAAGTTTCTAACGAAAGAGTAATTGCTATTGCTGGTCCACACGCTAAGAACCCGAGACTTGTGAAAACAACTATTGGTGCTTGTCTATGCGAACTAACTAAAGAGGAAGCTCTTGGTGGTGAAGTTCGTATTGTTTCAGGTTCAGTTCTTAACGGTAGAAAATCAGAAAATCCATTTTGCTACCTTGGAAGATTTCACAATCAAGTAACTATTCTTGAAGAAGATAGAGAAAGAGAATTCCTAGGATGGCATGCTCCTGGTTTTGATAAATTTTCAATTAAAAGAACATACCTTTCTTGGTTTACTCCAAGTAAGAAATTCGATCTAACAACTAAGCTTCATGGTTCTGAAAGAGCGATGGTTCCAGTTGGAATGTTCGAAACTGTTATGCCTCTTGATATTCTTCCAACTCAACTTCTAAGAGCTGTTGTTACAAATGATACTGATTATGCAGTAGAACTTGGAGCTCTAGAGCTTGATGAAGAGGATTTAGCACTTTGTACTTTTGCCTCTCCAGGTAAAGTAGACTTTGGTGCAGCTCTAAGAGAAAACTTAACAATTATTGAGAAGGAAGGGTAAATGAAATTTCTAAGAAATATCCTAGATGCTCAACACCACCACTTTGCTAAGGGTGGGAAGCTTGAGAAGCTATACCCGATCTATGAAATGGTTGATACGTTCATCTACACACCTTCAGATGTTACTAAAGGCAGTGTACACGTAAGAGACGGTCTAGATCTTAAACGTTTAATGGTTACAGTTGCTATGGCACTTGTACCATGTATTTTAATGGCCTGTTTCAATACAGGTTACCAAGCAAACAAAGCTCTTGCAGCGATGGGTGCTACATCTGTAGAAGGTTGGAGAGGAGCTGTAATGGCCATGCTTGGTCTTGCGCTTGATCCAACAAACTTAGTTTCTAACTTTGTTCACGGTTTCCTATACTTCTTTCCAGTATTCCTTGTAACAAATCTTGCAGGTGGATTTTGGGAAGTGATTTTCTCGACTGTTAGAGGTCACGAAATCAACGAAGGTTTCCTTGTAACAGGTCTTCTTTTCCCACTAACTCTTCCTCCGTCAATTCCTCTATGGCAAGTTGCTATCGGGATTTCTTTCGGTGTTGTTATTGGTAAAGAGATTTTCGGTGGAACTGGTAAAAACTTTCTTAACCCAGCACTTACAGCTCGTGCCTTCCTTTTCTTTGCATACCCTGCACAGATTTCTGGGGACGCTGTATGGACGGCCGTAGACGGTTTCACTGGAGCAACTGCTCTTGGTCAAGCTGCTCTTGGTGGAGTTCAGGCGATTTCTGTTTCTTGGTGGGACAGCTTCATCGGTCTAATTCCAGGTTCAATGGGTGAGACTTCAGCTCTTGCATGTCTTCTTGGTGCCGCTCTTCTGATTTATACAGGAATCGGTTCATGGAGAATTATGCTTTCAATGACAGTTTCACTAATTGTTTTCTCAAAACTTCTAAACATCATTGGTTCAACTACTAACCCAATGTTCGCAATGGGACCTGAGTGGCACCTTGTTATCGGTGGTTTTGCCTTCGGTACAGTGTTCATGGCAACAGATCCAGTATCTGCTTCTATGACTCAACTTGGTCACTGGTTCTATGGGGCCCTAATCGGTTTCATGGTTGTTCTAGTTCGTGTTATTAACCCTGCATTCCCAGAAGGGACAATGCTAGCAATTCTATTTGGTAACGTTTTTGCGCCACTAATCGACTACTTCGTTGTGAACGCAAATATCAAAAGAAGAGCTAAGAGAGCACAGGCGTAGGAGGAAACAATGGGTAATGATAGTACAACAAAAACTCTTATCGTTGCGACTCTTCTTTGTGTAGTGTGCTCGGTACTAGTTTCTGGAGCTGCTGTTTCATTGAAACCAGCTCAAGATTTAAATAAAGTTTTGGATATCAAGAAAAACCTTCTTCTTGCTTCAGGTCTTGCTACTGATGTTAGCAAAATGACAGCGAAAGAAGTTGAAGAGAAGTTCCAAGTTGTTGAGACAAAAGTTGTAGATCTTTCTACTGGTGAATATGTAGATATGGACCCTGAGTCTTATGATGCCGTTAAAGCTGCTAAAACTCCTGGTCAAAACTACAAGATTGATTCTAAAAAAGATATCGCACACATCAAAACTCGTGCGAAACTTTCTAAGGTTTACCTAGTAAAAGAAAATAATGAAGTTTCAATGATCGTTCTTCCTGTTAACGGAAAAGGTCTTTGGTCAACTCTTTATGGTTTCTTAGCACTTGCACCTGATACTACAACAGTTAAAGGTCTTGGATTCTACCAACACGGAGAAACTCCGGGTCTAGGTGGAGAGATTGATAATCCTAACTGGAAAAAACTATGGATTGGTAAGACAGCTCTTGATGCTGCTTTCGAACCAGTAATCAAAGTTATTAAAGGTTCTGTTAATCCAGCTTCAGCAAATGCTAATAGCGAAATTGACGGACTTTCTGGTGCGACTTTGACAAGTAATGGTGTTACAGGACTAGTTCACTACTGGTTAGGTAACGACGCTTTTGGACCATTCCTTGCTAAGTTTAGAGCTACAACTTCAAATGGAGAAGGAGTTCAAGATGAGCAAAATTAAGGAAGTATTATTTAAACCACTTTTTGATAACAACCCAATTGCTCTACAAATTCTTGGTATTTGTTCTGCGCTTGCGGTTACAACGAAGCTTGAGTCTGTAGTTGTTATGGCCATGGCCGTAACACTTGTTACAGCTTTCTCTAACTTCTTCGTATCACTACTTAGAAACCATATCCCTTCAAGCATTCGTATCATCGTTCAGATGATCGTTATTGCTTCACTTGTTATCGTTACGGATCAGTTGCTTAAAGCTTTCGTATATGATGTTGCTAAGTCAATGTCAGTTTACGTAGGTCTAATCATCACGAACTGTATCGTTATGGGTCGTGCAGAAGGTTACGCTATGAAAAATGGTCCTGTACTATCTTTCCTAGACGGTATTGGTAATGGTCTTGGTTACTCTTTAGTTCTTATTTTTGTAGGTATTTTTAGAGAATTAATCGGATCAGGTAAATTATTTGGTATTTCAATTCTACCTCTTACTTCAGAAGGTGGATGGTACCAAGCTAACGGTATGGCACTACTTTCTCCAAGTGCGTTCTTCCTAATTGGTTTCTTCATTTGGGGTATTAGAACTTGGAAAAAAGATCAAGTAGAGAAGGGGAACTAAGATGGTTGAGCACTATTTAAGTTTATTTATTAAGTCTGTATTTATTGAAAACCTTGCTCTTTCATTCTTCTTAGGGATGTGTACATTTATCGCCGTTTCTAAGAAAGTTAAAACAGCAATTGGTCTTGGTGTAGCAGTTGTAGTTGTTCAGTCTATTACAGTTCCTGTTAACAACCTTCTATACACTTATTTATTAAAAGATAACGCTCTTCAATGGGCCGGTATCCAAGGTGTAGACCTATCTTTCTTAGGTCTAATTTCTTATATCGGTGTTATTGCGGCGATCGTTCAAATTCTAGAGATGGTATTAGATAAGTTTTTCCCTGCACTTTACTCTGCTCTAGGGATCTTCCTGCCACTGATCACAGTTAACTGTGCCATCATGGGGGGATCTCTATTCATGGTTGAGCGTGACTATAACTTTGCTGAGTCTGTTGTTTACGGAGTTGGTTCAGGTTTTGGTTGGGCCCTTGCTATTGCAGCCCTTGCAGGTATTAGAGAAAAAATGAAATACAGTGATGTTCCAGAAGGTCTTAGAGGTCTTGGGATTACTTTCATTACTGTAGGTCTAATGGCCCTTGGATTCCTGTCTTTTTCAGGTATCCAACTTTAAGAGTTTAACGGTTTAACAAGTTAAAAAGAGAGTTATAAATGGACAATTTAATTCTTCTTGGGGTTTTGATGTTTACGGCCGTGGTACTTGCCCTGGTTGTTATCATTCTTTTCGCCAAGTCTAGACTTGTAAGCTCAGGTGATGTGAAGCTTACAATTAACGGTGAGAAAGTTGTTTCTGTACCAGCTGGTGGGAAACTTCTAAACGTTCTTGCTGACCAAAAGCTATTCGTATCTTCTGCCTGTGGTGGTGGTGGTACTTGTGGTCAGTGTAAAGTAAATGTTCTAAGTGGTGGTGGTGAAATTCTTGAAACAGAACTTTCACACATCTCTAAAAAAGAAGCTCGTGAAGGGTGTCGTCTTTCTTGCCAGGTTTCTGTTAAGAACGACATGGACATTCACGTTCACGAAGAAGTTTTTGGTGTTAAAAAGTGGAAGTGTAAAGTTATTTCAAATAATAACGTTGCTACTTTCATTAAAGAATTCAAACTTGCTCTACCTGAAGGCGAAGTTGTTCCTTTCAGAGCGGGTGGTTTTATTCAAATTGAAAGACCTGCTGGTCTAACAATTAACTACAAAGACTTTGATGTAGAAGAAGAATATAGAGAAGATTGGGATAAATTCAATCTTTGGAAATATACTTCTCATGTTGAAGACGAAACAATTCGTGCATACTCGATGGCAAACTACCCAGAAGAGTACGGTATTATTATGCTAAACGTACGTATTGCTTCACCTCCTCCAAGACAAGACCATTTACCTCCAGGTAAAATGTCTTCTTATATTTTTAGCCTTAAAGCTGGAGATGAAGTTACTATTTCTGGTCCATTTGGTGAGTTCTTTGCTCGCGATACTGACAAAGAAATGGTTTTCGTTGGTGGTGGTGCTGGTATGGCGCCTATGCGTTCACACATCTTCGACCAATTTAAGAGACTACACACTAAGAGAAAAGTTTCTTTCTGGTATGGTGCTCGTTCTGTTAGAGAAATGTTCTATGTTGAAGATTTTGATGGCATCCAAGCTGCAAATGATAACTTCAAGTGGCACGTTGCTCTTTCTGATGCTCTACCAAGTGACAACTGGACTGGTTACACAGGTTTCATCCACAATGTTCTTCATGATGAATACCTTAAAGATCACCCAGCTCCAGAAGATTGTGAGTACTACCTATGTGGACCTCCAATCATGAACAAATGTGTTATCGAAATGCTTCTATCTCTAGGTGTAGAGAGAGAAGATATCATGCTTGATGATTTCGGGGGCTAATCGCCAATATATTTGTCAAAAATATGTTTATAATAGAGAAGGGACCAATTTTTTTGGTCCCTTTTTTATTTCACACAAAAAGAATTTCTCGTATTTTCAAAAACAAAATCCATAAACTCGCGAACTCGCTTAGGGAGATTTTTACTCGGCGGGAAAACTAAGTTGATAGGAGAAGGAGTCTTATCGATAGGAGTTAGAACCTGTTCTAGTTCTTTATTAATTCTTTCTTTTATGCAGAAAAAATCAGGTAGAATTCCAATTCCCATATCTGATTTGGTGTAGCTTAGAATTTGTAAAAAGCTATTTGTATATAGACTTGCAGTCAAGGCGCTTCCTTTGGCCTTGCTCTCCATCATATCAGCAAAGACATCAACACCTTGTTCATTTTTAAATGTGATCAGTCTATGATCTTTTAGTTCATGGAACGATTTTGGGCGGCCATATGTCTTAAGATAATTTGGTGAGGCCATAAGAACTAGCGAGACTTGGCCTAGCCTTTTTTGTTTGTAGCTAGAGTCACTTGCTTGCCCAATTCTAAAGGCGACATCTATTTTATCGGCAACAAGATCTACAAAGCGATTAGTAAAAAGACATTCGAAGATAATATTAGGATAGAGCTCATTGAATTTTAAAATAAGAGGGGCGACTATATTATGGCCAAAGTCCTCGGCCGCCGTGATGCGAATAACCCCACTCATATTATCTTCTTCACTTTGAATATCATCGAGTTCACTTTGTAGCTGAAAAATGAGTACCTTTGTCTTTTCAAAGAGTGCTTCACCGGCCTTCGTGAGCTGAATTTGGCGTGTTGTGCGCAGTAAAAGCTGAACCCCAAGCTCATCTTCTAAGGATGTAATAGCACGGCTAATACGGGATTTGGGGGCCTTAAAATAGCGAGCAGCTTGGGTAAAACTGCCTAATTCCGATACTTTACAGAATATTCTAATGAGGTTGAGATCGATCATAATTTGTTCCATTTTTGCAATTATAAGTTCTATTATAGTCCTCTTTTGAAACAATCGCAAATTAGCGATAATGAGTTTAACAATAAAACAAATGGGGAGATTCCAAATGAAAAAATTTATTACAGTACTAGCTCTATTATCATTAAACGCTTTTTCAGCAGACGTTGACTTGGCACAAAGTTCATTTAACTGGAAAGGTACAAAAGTTACTGGTGAGCACGTTGGTGGACTTAAATTAAAAAGTGCTTCATTAGAAGTTGACAAAGATCTAATTAAAAGTGGAGAGTTTGTAATTGATATGAACACTCTTTCTGTTACTGATCTTCAAGGTGAGTGGGCAGATAAATTCTTAGGTCACATTAAAAATGAAGATTTCTTTGATGTAGGCAAGTTTCCAACTTCGAAGTTAAAAATTACAAGTGCGACTAAAGATGTAGTGAAGGGTGATTTAACAATCAAAGGTAAAACACAACCAGTTTCAATTAAGTTCAAAAAAGAAGGTAAGGCCTATGTTGGGAAACTTGTTTTCGATAGAACGAAGTTTGATATGGTTTATGGTTCAGGCGACTTCTTTAAAAATCTTGGCGACAAAATGATCCATAATGATGTTGCTGTAGACTTTAAAGTTGTTGTGAAGTAATGAAATCTCAAAATGTCATGCCCGTGGTTTTCCTCGGGCATGGTTCTCCACTTTCTGCATTCGAAAATAATATCTTTACTCAGTCATGGCAAGAACTTGGAAAAAATCTAGAAACACCAAAAGGGATTATTATTTTATCTGCCCATTGGTATACAGATGATTTAAGAGTTACTGCTAGCAAAGATTTAAAAACCATTTACGATTTTTATGGCTTTCCAGACTTCATGTATGAGTATGATTATCAAGGTAAAAGTGATGAAGAGCTCATTCAAAAAGTTGCAACTCTTACGGGAGCAAAAAAAGATTATGAATGGGGATTGGATCATGGTGCTTGGTGCTTACTAAAGCATATGTATCCAAAGAGTAATGTACCAGTTGTTCAAGTTTCTATCTCTAAAAATATGAGTATTGGAGATTATAGGACGTTGGCCATGAATCTTTCTAAGTTAAGAAAAGAAGGGGTTCTGATTATTGGAAGTGGAAATATTACTCATAATTTAAGAAATCTCGATCGTTCGAACTCAGGTATTGTCTTTGATTGGGCCATTAATTATGAGAACAAGATAAAGGCCATATTTGACTCTGGTGATGATAATGTTCTTCAGGAACTGTTGCAAAGTGAGGAAACTAAAGTGGCCCACTCTGGTATTGATCATCTAATTCCTGCACTTATTTGCTCTTTCTTTAGGGAAGATGGAGAAAATTATTACTATTTTAATGAATCAATCGTTATGGGGTCACTCTCAATGACCAGTTTCTATCTGAAATGAGATAATAGTAAAATTTACTTTTCCAAAATCCCGTTATGGCCTAAATTTAAAGTTATGTATTTTGATAATAAAAATATCAACTTTAAAGAGTTAATTGAACTTTCAGCGGATCAACTTGAAGACGGAATTGTTATTCTCGATAATCAATTTCGCTGTCTGTTTCACAATCGGGCCGCTTTGGAAATTTTTGGCTCACGAATTCATAGTATGAAGGTTGCTAGACATCAGAGCAATGATTTTATTTTTTATAAAGAAGATGGAGTTACTGAATTTAATTCTGATGACCTTCCTGAAAGAATTGTACTAGGTGGAAAAAAGATAACTAATATGCAAGTCTTTTTTACCAAAGATGAGGATCATTCTAAAAAGTGGTTACTGCTTAGTGGTAGTCCTATTATTCAAGATGGTGAATGCAGTGGTGGGATTTTTATTTATAAAGATAAAACAGAAATCAATGCACGAGAATTTCAAGAGCAAATATCTAAAGAGAAATTAAGAATTGCTATTGAACGAAGAGATGAATTATTAAGAATGTTGGCACATGATTTATTAAACCCAATTGGATCTATTAGAGGGATTGCCGAGATACTTAAAGAGAATGAACAAATTCCTAAGGGCGACCTTGAGCTTGTTGATATCATTTTAAATGCTGCTGATGGATTGATTCAACTGTTAAATGATACTCTTGAACAGGCCATGTATAAAAGTGAAAACAATTATCTGAAGGAAAGAATTCATCTTCATTCTTTTCTCACTGGTCAAAATAAAATCTTTGAGCTACTCGCAAAAAATAAAAATATTCAATTTTCTATAGAATGTTCTCTGGATCATTATCTCGAATTCGGTGCTTATGAGTTGTCTAAAATTCTTCAAAATTTAATTACTAACGCAATTAAGTTCACACCAGAAAATAAAAATGTCTTTTTAAGGGTGAAGGAAAATTCAGATTTTTTAATTATAGAAGTAATCGATGAAGGCGTTGGGATGAGTGATGAAGTAATGCTAAAAATTCTTTGTTCAGGAACTGTTGACTCAAAGTCTGGAACTGATGGCGAACATGGTCACGGTCTTGGTCTTCATTATGTGAAAAATATACTTAAATTGAATGGCGGTAATTTTCTCATCTCTCATAATCCTAAAGGTGGAACAATTGTTACTGTCTCATTTAGAAAATAAGATGTGTCTTGTATTCTAAGAACTTATTTTCTATTCTATATCCATGGAAAAAAGATTACGCGAAATTGAAGATCTTATTAAAGAAAAAATACCAATGACCAGTCATTTGGCCTTTAAGCTTATTTCTTTTGAAAATGATGAACTCAAGCTTAGTTGTCCGCTTAAAGAAAATGAAAATCATCATGGAACTATTTTTGGCGGGTCACTTGCTATGGCCTCAATTGTATCTGGTTATTCTCTCACATTCACAGCTTTAGAGGATAGACTTGGGAAAGATTGGGACGATCTTTACCAATTAGTTATCAAAGACTTTGCTTGTGACTATAAAAGACCTGTTCATTCTGACACAGTATGTGTGTCTCGACCAGAAACTCCAATTTTTGAATTTGTAGAAACACTTCTCAGAAAAGGTAAGGCCCGTTTAAAAGTTAAAACTGTTATTTCTGATGATGAAGAAAGGCTCGCATGTGAGGCAACTTATGTTGCATATAAAAAATGACAATCAAGATATCTGAAAAAATTCAACAGTTTTGGAATTCTTTTATAAGTTCTGATGAGAATTATACTCATCTGAAAGATTATAAATTTCACGCCTGGAGTTTTGGTTATACTTCAGATCTGGCCAACAAGTTAGGCGCTCTTGTTTTATCAGGTAAGAAAACGGCAACCTGTAGCTTACTGCGTTCTTATCGTGGATATGAAGATGAGATACCCCGCGCGGGAGTCTTCAGTGTCCTTTGTGATGGTAGCGAAAACCCATTATGCATTATTCTCATTACTCACACATGGATTGAAAAATTCAGCGATGTTGATGATAGACAGGCCTTTGAAGAAGGAGAGGGCGATAGGACTCTAGCATATTGGCGCAAGGTACATATCGATTTCTTCACAGAATATTACAAAGATTTCTCCGAAGATGAAGACCTTCTATGTGAGCGATTTAAAATTGTTTATAAGTAAAAGTAGTTCTACTTAAAGTAAGTTGATTCTCGATATTTATTTAATTTTTGATCATTCTTTTTGATTTCACTAATTCGTGCAGGAATGGCCAAAATGTTCATTACGGCACCGATGGCGAAAAGTCCTTCTTTAACAATCTTTCCTCCCTTATCTTTGGCCCCATATTCTCTAATCGTGATGATATTACCAAGCTCAAATACTCCTATGAGGTCAGGAGTTGTTGTTAAATCAAAAACAACTCTAAATTCAAAGTTCTTTCCTTTCATCTGTTGAAAGTATGAGTTCTTTAAGAGTCGATCTAATTCCAAATTCAAATTGACGTTAAGATAGGGGGAAGAACATCTTGTTATTTTTTTTGCCATAAATCCTTTCTTATTAAAATTTAAAAATATATGACAATGACCAAGAATACTCTTTTCCCTCAGGGCATAATCGTATTGAATCATTCTCAAACGAGCACTCAGTTGTAGTACTTCTGAGCCACTTGCGAAGATGAAGTCTTTCTCATTTTCTTCAAGGCTTTTTGGAGTTATTGCTAAATCTTTTAAACTCACTTTTCCAATTCCTCTATTTGCTTTTTTAGTTTTTGTTTTTTTCTTTTCTCTCTTTTTTATTTTTACGGGAATCTGTTTCCTTGATAGTGCATTCTCCATCTGTACGGAATGGCCCTTTATATGAAAGAACAAAATGAGGGCATGAATGAGTACTGAGAAAATAATCGTTAATTTAAACATTAATTAATTAGAGAAAATATGGTCGAATTTGGCGTTAACTCCTTGTTAATATTTGGTCAAATTCTCCTATTGATCATCAATTTTCTCTATCCATAGATAGTTTAATTTCATTATATCCAAAAAGCATAGGCCCTTAAGATGATGAAGTAGTAATAAAGGAGTACGTATGTTGGATTTCTCAAAAATAGATATTAAACGCAGGTTGGTGATTGGTTTTCTTATCGTTCCTACAATTATGGTTATTTTAAATATTGTAGGCATTAGTGAAGTTAATTCGATCGATCGCGAACTCTATCAAATCAATGATGTTACGAGTGTGAAGCAAAGGTATGCAATCAATTTTCGAGGTAGCGTTCACGATAGAGCAATTAGTATTCGTGATGTTATTTTAAATTCTGATCCTTTGGAAATTGATAAGTCTATTTCTGACATTAGAACTCTTGAGCAGGACTATAAAAATGCTGCCATTAAGCTTGATGATATTTTTGAAAAAAATATCGTTAATGAAAAAGAAAGAAGCCTTTTAGAAAATATTAAGAAAATAGAGCAAAAAGCATTACCCATTATTAACAAAACTATGGAGTATAAAAAGAATAATCAGCTTGCGTTGGCCCAGGACACTTTGATGAATAATGCCCGTCCTGTTTTTATTGCATGGCTTGCGAGTATTAATGCTTTTATTGATTATCAAGAGTCGGTAAATAATATAGATGCAATATCTGCAAGAAATACGGCCAGCGGATTTCAAAATCTTATGATTATTCTAACGGCCATTAGTCTCTTGGTTGCAATTGTTTCGGGGCTGATTGTTACAAAATCAATTGTTGATCCTTTGAACCGTGTGGCACATGATATTGATAAATCTTCAAATAAAGTTGCCTCAGTTGCTGATCATATTCGATCTTCTAGTAACTCTGTTGCCACAGGTTCAACCAAACAAGCGGCGTCTATTGAAGAAATTAGCTCGGCCATTGAACAAATGAACCATATCGTAAGACAAAACGCAGAATTTTCTGAAAGGACTTCATCACTGGCCCAAAAATCTCGTGAAAGTGCTCAGGAAGGGGAGCGTGTTGTGATGGATATGGTTAATGCGATTGAGGCAATTAATGAAAGTAATTATAAAATCATGGGCCAGGTGGACGATAGTAATCGTCAAATGAGTGAGATTGCAAAAGTTATTGAGCAAATTGGTGAGAAGACAACCATTATCAATGATATTGTTTTTCAAACGAAACTTCTTTCTTTTAATGCTTCAGTTGAAGCAGCAAGAGCAGGAATTCATGGTAAAGGCTTTTCTGTTGTGGCCGAAGAGATTGGAAAACTTGCTCAAATGAGTGGTGTTGCAGCTAAAGAAATTTCAGATATGTTAACAAACTCTAGTGCCAAAGTTGAATCAATCGTCAGTGAAACACAAAGTCGAGTTAGTGAGCTAATTGAGTCAGGTAAAGAAAAAGTTGAAGCGGGAAGTATAATTGCAAGACAATGCTCAGATGTTTTACAGGAAATAGTCGTAAAGGTTAACAGTGTTACAGATATGGGTGTTGAAATGAGAAACTCTTTGAAAGAGCAAAGTGAAGGCTTTTCTTTAATCACAAAAAATATTTCAGAAATGGACAAAGTAACCCAAGAAAACTCTGTCCTCGCAACTGAAAATGTGACAACGATTCACTCTCTGAATGCGCAGACCATTGAGATGCGAAAGGCATACAGTAATTTGTCTGCACTAGTTGGGAACGAAATAAAAATTTCTGCCTAAATGACATGGCCCTTATTTTTAATAAGGGCCTTTATTTTTAATCACATTTTTTGATCACTAATCTCTTTGTATCCCCAGCATAAGGTGAATAAGTCAAATGAATTGACTGCTCATCTTCGGCCACAGTGAATTCAGAAATTTCAATTTCATCAAAGTAGTTGTCATTTATAAATTCGAGAGCATTAATGGTTTGTTCAGTTGTCGCTTCGAAACAAATCTTACTATTACCATAATAGAGTTTGTGGATTTCAAGTGAGCACTTTTCAAAGTTGGTTGAAGCTTCAATAAAACGACAGTTTGCAGATACGTTTAGGCAAGTAACAAGTGTTAGTGTAGCGATGATTGATTTCATGGATTCTCCTTATAGAACTATAAGGAACTATCGAATATCTAAATTCGAGTTACATGTCAAATTATTTCGGGGTGTACTTTTTGAGCTTTCTTTGTAAGCTCTGACGGTGAAGTCCTAAGATTTTTGCGGCCTTAGAAATATTTCCATCACATTGTCCTAGAACAAATTCAATATGTTCACGTTCTTTGCGCTCCAAGCTCATTTCTTCATTTTCTAAAACATTTTGGATATCGGCCCTATTTCCTTTAATGGTTGCAAGAAGTAGAGGAAAAGAAATTGGTTTGATCAAATAATCGTCAGCACCTTTTTTTACAGCATCAACTGTTGACGTTATACTCCCATGTCCTGTGAGAACAACAAGTCTGGCAAGAGGCCACTTCTTTTTAAAGTTTGGAATAAAATCAATGCCATTATATTCGCCTAGTTTTTGATCTAAAATAATATGGTCAATATTTTCATCCAAAGTTAGAGCATTTTTAGGATCGGAATAGGTATAAAGTTCGATATTATTAAATTCAAATTCCATTTTAAGAACTGTGGTGAAGTTGAGATCATTTTCAACTAAGAGAACTTTCATCATCTAATCCTTATGCTCAAGAGATTTAGAAATAATTAAATTAGCTACTGTTCCTCTTGTTGTTCCTTTTCTTCTTTCAATTGAAAGATTTCCGCCAAGCATTTCAAGTAAGGTCTTTGCATTATAAAGTCCTATTCCTGTACCTTGCTCTTTTGTTGTATTAAAAGGAGTTCCAAGTTTTATTAAAACAGATTCATCAATTCCTTCGCCATCATCAGTAATTTCAATGATGAAATGGTCTTCATTTTTATTAAGTGAAATGATGACTTCATTTGCATCGGCCTCAAATGAATTTTCAATAATATCTACAATCATTTTTGTGAAAGGAATTTTCGGTAGTAAAACATATGTTTCACTGATTGCTGGGGTGAATTTGATATTTAAATCTTCTCTAAGAAAATTATCAGTTGTTTTTTCCAATATTTCATTAAGAGAAGTCTTAGAGAGTTTTATATCTTTGTCATCTAGTCCCATTGACATCATTGATTGCAGACTTAATTCACATTGCGAGAATGAATTGCGAATTAATTCCATATCTAATTGTGTTGCTCTTCCTTCTTTTATTCTATCCAAGCACAATCTCATTGTTGCAAACGGGGTGCCCAGCTCATGGCAAAAACTTGCGCTAAGAGCTCCTAGGGCCTTGAGACCGTCAACTCTTATATTTTGTTTCACCATATTTTGTAATCGAAGACCAGTTTGTTCTAAGAGATATGAAAGCCAGCTCATTAAAGAAAAGCTCGCAAAGAGAACAATATAGATTCCAATTAAATCGTGGGCCTGTGGGATGAAATCATCACTTTGTAAATAAGGTGACCAGATTTGTAAAAGAAGCATTTGAGCACACGAAAGAAGAAGGACAATACTTTCTTTGAAGTTTACAAAAAGTGGGGCAATCATGGGAATTAGAAGCATTATGAAGTATGTCGGATTAACAATCCCACCTAAAAAGTAGAAGGCAATTGTTGTTATGATTAAATCTAAAAACAGTTGCCAAAAATTTGATACGGGAGCGCTCCCATTTTTTTTGTACTGATCTTCGAAAATATTGTTGATGAGTGTTGCGGCCATGAGAACAAAAATTACTTTAACAAATTGTTCACTGGCGATCAGTTCAGTAATGGCCATCATCATGGCCATTAGGGCCAAGAGAGCACACATCAACCAGCGCAACCTAATCAAAATGAGGGCATCAAGTTTGCCGGCCGAGAGATTAAAAGTATTGATATTGAAATATTTAATCATGGGCCTTTTCTATGACAATTTGTGTAAAATATCCATGGCCTTATTTCTTCTTTTTGGATAAAAAATGGCCATGAAAACACTATCTTTAATCTTTCTATCCCTATTTTTATTGAGCGCTTGTACAGAGCAAAAAGTTTATTCACTTTTTGGCAAAACAATGGGCACAACTTATTCAGTAAAGTACACTTTAGGTAAAGTAACTATTTCTGAAAAAGCGCTCCAGGCACTTATTGATGAGGAGCTTGTTCATGTGAACGCTCTCATGTCGACTTATATTCCAACTTCTGAGATTTCACTTTTTAATAAAAATCAAAGTAGTGATTGGACAGTTATTCATCAAGATTTTTTCTATGTTCTAGAGCATGCTCTTGGCGTAAGTGAGGCCACTAATGGCATTTTTGATCCAACAATTGGTCCTCTTGTAAATCTTTGGGGCTTTGGGCCAGATGGTACGCGCAAAGTTCCTGAAGCACAAAAGCTTGCTTTTGCCATGGAGGCCGTCGGTCATAACCTTATCGTGATCGATAAAGAAAATCGACGCATCAAAAAGTTGCACCCAAGACTTTATTTAGATCTTTCGGCCTCAGCAAAGGGCTATGGTGTTGACGCAGTGGCTAAGGTTTTGGATCAAAAAGGAATCCATGATTATATGGTAGAGATAGGTGGCGAGGTGAAGACATCTGGCCTAAAAAATGGTCATAAATGGAAAATTGCCATTGAAGCGCCACATCCAACAAATATTACTGAGCGCTATCAAAAAGTTGTTTCTCTTTCGAACCTTGCCATGGCCACATCTGGTGATTATCGCAATTTCTTTGAGCAAGGTGGAAAAAAATATTCCCATACGATAAACTTTAAAACAGGTAAGCCTGTAGAGCATACTATGGCCTCAGTAACGGTTATCGATGAAAAAAGTTGTATGAACGCCGACGCATGGGCCACAGCTTTTAATGCAATGGGTCCAGTCGCGGCCATGGAGCTGGCCGAGAAATTAAATATAGCCGCATACTTTATTTACAGACTTGATAATCAAGAAAATGGACAAGAGGCCTCGCAATTTGTTAGTAAAGAGTCCTCTGCTTTTAAAAAAATCTTTGAGTAGGTTGATATGAAATATTTTTTAATCACATTTGCTGTCCTCTCTCTATCAATTGTTGCTATGGCGATTGGATTCATCTTTGCCAAGAAAGAGTTGAAGGGTTCATGTGGTGGTCTAGGTAATGTTATTGGTGAAGATTGCATGTTCTGCGGTAAAAAAGAAGAATGTGACAACGATCCCGAGCATAAGGCCGAGTGTGTAAAGCTAGAATGCACTCCAGATAATAAAGTTGAGCTTGTTGTTCAGCATTAAAAAAAATTAATCTTTTAAATCACTAAAATCGTTTAAACTTCTCTTATGTTAAATGAGGGAAGTTATGCTTAATTTATTCAAAAAAAAGAAATCAAATCATTCAAATATTGTTCATAAAGTTGAAGAAAAGATCGTTTACCGAGAAGATACAGCTAAAGTCAGTGCGCTAGAGTCACGATTGCATATCCTCGAAGAAGAAAATGAAAAGCTCAAGAGCGCTCTTCAAAATATTCAAAGTGGGCTTTCACAGGCCGTTTCACGCTCTCAAAAGGCCGTTACAGAGTTTAAAAGTAATGAGCACAATGTTGAAATTGTACTTAGTGAAGTGGCCACAATTGAGCAGGGCACAGGCCATCTTAATCAAGTCGTAGAAGAAACCCGAGAAGTTGTAAAAGAAGTGAACACCAATACAGAAAGTGTTTTAGAGCTGATCCAGAATATTGAATCTATTGCGACACAAAGTAAGCTCTTGTCTTTCAACGCTTCTGTTGAGGCGGCCAGGGCCGGAGAGGCCGGAAAGGGCTTTGCTGTTGTGGCCATGGAAGTCCAGAAGATGTCTGTGCAAACTTCTGAACTTTTGGCGCAGATCAAAAAGGGTATGGAGAGAATCACAGGCTCTAGTGATCGCTTAAATCACTCAATTGACCGCTCCCATGAGGCCAGTTCAAAAATTTCTTCAACCCTTCTCAATTTTAAAGAAGTTTTAGTGGAACTTTTGAATAGAAATTCTGCTTCGCTAGAGGACGTTTACTATACGAACGATCAAATTTTTATGTCACTCGCAAAAATCGATCACGTGATTTGGAAAATCAACACATACCTTTCCGTTATTCATGGCAGCGCTGTTTTTGATTTTGTTGATCACAAGAATTGTCGACTAGGAAAGTGGTATATTGGTGGCGACGGGCACAAAAACTTTTCTAATGTGCGCGGTTATTCGAGCTTGGATTTGCCGCACTCTAAAGTACATAACTCGACTAAATCGATTTTGTCGCTGCTTGAAACCACTTCTAGCATTAACTATGAGATGCTCACAGAAGAAGCGCGCCAAATGGAAATTGCCAGTCAGGAAGTATTCTCAATTCTTGATGAAATTTTAGAAAATAAGCCCCGTCAACATTGAGGTTGCGGGGCGTAACTTTCTCAAGTATTCCAGCAAGATAAATCTGCCTAGAGTAAAAGAATTCTTCACGAAATGGTAACTTAGTAATATATTAAAAGTGTGTTTTAATAAGTTGACCCTTTAACTCAGACAATCGTCTTAAATGGATTTTTATTTTTATGAAGAATCTCGATTTTACCCACTTATCAAGTTCAGACATTACTTACATTGACTCGCTTTTTGATCAATACAAAAAAGATCCTAATGCGCTAGAAGAGTCATGGCTAAAATTTTTCCAAGGTTTTGAATTCGGTTCAAATTCTCCTGCTGGAGGAGGCGACTTAAGTGAAGCAAAACTTAGAAAAGAATTTAATGTTTTCAGAATGATTCAATCATACAGAACAAGAGGACATTTACTTTCTGATACAAACCCAATTCGTCCACGTAGAGACAGAGATGCAAGAATTTCACTTAAGCATTACGATCTCACAGAAGCTGATCTTGATGAAGTGTTCATGGTAGGAGAGTTTGTTGATTTAGGTCCAGCAAAACTAAAAGATATTATCGATCGCATGAATAGCATCTACTGTAACAAAGTTGGTGTTGAGTACATGCATATTAACAATACAGACATTCGTCGTTGGGTAAGAGAAAAGTTTGAAAAAGGTTCAAGCACAATTCAAATTCCTTTCGAAAAGAAAAAAAGAATTCTTGAAAAATTGAATGAAGCAAACGTTTTTGAAAACTTTCTTCAAACAAAATATACAGGGCAAAAGCGTTTTTCTCTTGAAGGTGGAGAGACGACAATTCCAGCTCTAGACGGTATCATCAATAAAGGTGCTGAGCTTGGAGCGAAAGAATTTGTTTTTGGTATGGCCCACAGAGGGCGTCTAAACGTTCTTGCAAATATCATTGGTAAAACTTACGAGTACATTTTTTCTGAATTCGAAGGAAATTCACTTGAGCAGCAACAAGGTCAAGGTGATGGAGACGTGAAGTACCACATGGGCTTTACATCAATTAGAAAAGCTACAGGTGGGGAAGATGTCACTTTAAAAATTCTTCCAAATCCATCACACTTAGAAACTGTTGCGCCAGTAGCAGTGGGTTACTGTCGTGGTCTAGTTGATCTTAACTACGAAAAAGATACATCGAAAATTGTTCCAATTATCATTCACGGTGATGCCGCCGTTGCGGGTCAAGGTGTTGTTTACGAAACACTTCAAATGTCTGAACTTGATGGTTACCAAGCAGGGGGAGCAATTCACTTTGTAATTAATAACCAAATCGGTTTTACGACTGACTTTGCTGATGCTCGTTCATCTGCTTACTGTACTTCAGTTGCTAAGATGCTTGATATTCCTGTTTTTCACGTTAACGGGGATTATCCAGAGGCCGTTCTTTTTGTTTCTGAACTTGCAATGGAATTTAGACAAAAATTTAAGAAAGATGTTTTCATCGATATGGTTTGTTATAGAAAGCATGGTCACAATGAAGGGGATGAGCCGAAATATACTCAGCCACATCTCTACGGACTAATTGCTAAAGCTAAAAACCCAAGAGAGCTTTACCTTGATAGACTTCTTTCTAGTGGTGAGCTTAATAAAGATCTTGCTGAACAAATGACTGATCATTATAAAAATCTTCTTTCTGATCGTTTCAACAGCGTTAAGGAAAAAGATCTACCAGGAAGAGTTAAGGGACCACACAGAGAGTGGGAAAACTTAACTTGGTCTAAGCCATCGGACTTTGAAAAATCTCCAAATACAGCAGTGAAAAAAGCTGATCTAGAAAAAGTACTAGAGGCGATTACTTCTACACCAGAAGGTTTTAAAACTCTTAAGAAAGCTCAAAAGCTTCTTGATGAGAGAAAGACGAGATTTGCTGAAAATAAAATTGACTGGGCCCTAGCAGAGCTTTTCGCTTACGGAACTCTTCTAAAAGATGGTCACAATATTAGATTTACAGGTCAAGATGTAATCCGTGGAACTTTCTCACATAGACACGCAAAAGTATTTGATGAGAAAACTAATCACGCCCACTGTGGTCTTGCTCACATTTCAGAAAAGCAAGGTAAAGTTTTTATTTATAACTCTCTTCTATCTGAGTACGCAGTTCTTGCATTCGAGTATGGTTACTCGCAAGCAAGTCCAAGCTCGATGAATATTTGGGAAGCTCAGTTTGGAGACTTCTCTAACGGTGCTCAAATTATGATCGACCAATTCATCTCTGCTGCTGAATCAAAGTGGAGAAGAATGAGTGACCTTGTAATGCTTCTTCCTCATGGTTATGAAGGGGCGGGACCTGAGCACTCGTCATGTCGTCCAGAAAGATATCTACAGCTTTGTGCTGAAGACAATATGGTTGTTGGTAACTTTACAACACCTGCGAATATGTTCCACGCTCTAAGAAGACAGCTTACTTGGAACTTTAGAAAACCACTTATTGTTTTCACTCCAAAGTCACTTCTAAGACACCCTCTATGTGTTTCATCTGTAGATGATTTAACTAAATCAAACTTCCAAGAAGTTATTGATGACTCTGCGGTTAAAGCAAAAGATGTTAAACGTGTTGTTTTCTGTACAGGGAAGATTTACTACGATCTATTAAAGAAACAAGAAGAAGATAACAGAAAGGATGTGGCCATTGTTCGTCTTGAGCAGTTGTTCCCACTTCCAGAAAAACAAATTACTGAAGTACTTAAAAAATATAAAGGTGCTGATCTTAAGTGGGTACAAGAAGAACCATTTAATATGGGTTACTGGACATACTTATTAAGATTCAGAGAACTGTTTAGAGACTTTGATTGCATTTCGAGAAAAGCTTCGGCCTCTCCTGCAACAGGTTATGCAGCAGTTCACCAAAGAGAACAAAACGAAATAGTTGAGAAAGCATTTAAATTATAAAGGACAGAGATTATGGCCGTTAAAATTACAATTCCAAGTATTGGAGAGTCTATTAGTGAAGTTACACTAGCATCATGGACAGTGAGCGAAGGTGACTACGTTAATGAAGGTGACATCATTTGTGAAATCGAATCAGACAAGGCAACTGTTGAGATGCCTGCTGAGCAAAGTGGTGTAATTAAATTTTTAGTTGAAGAAGGTTCAGACCTGCCAATCGGCGCTGAGATTGCTGAACTTGATACAGATGCAGCTCCTGCAGCTAGCGCTCCTAAAGCTGAAGCTCCAGCTACAAGTGCACCTGTTGCAACTTCAGCTGCTGCCCCAACTGGTGGAGACAAGAATTATCCATCTCCTGCTGCAAGAAAAATTCTTGAAGAAAAGGGTGTTGATGCTTCTTCTGTTGCTGGTTCTGGTAAAGATGGACGTATCACAAAATCTGATGCCATGAGCGCGAGTGCTGCTAAACCTGCTGCAAGTGCACCAAAGGCCGCTCCTGCACAAACGCCAAAAATGAGTGCAAATTTCTCTCGTGTTCAAAACGTTGAGAAGATGACACGTTTAAGAAAAACTATTGCAAACCGCTTAACAGAAGCGAAAAACTCAACAGCAATGCTTACAACTTTTAATGAAGTTGATATGCACAATGTAATGCAGCTTCGTAAGAAATATAAAGATGCATTTGCTGCGAAACATGACATCGGTCTTGGTTTCATGAGCTTTTTTACAAAAGCTTGCACAATCGCTTTAAAAGAGTTCCCACAAGTTAATGCTCAAATAAACGGTGAAGATATTATCTTCCATGACTATGCAGATGTTGGTGTTGCAGTTTCTACTCCTAAGGGACTTGTTGTTCCTGTTGTGAGAAATGCTGAGTCGTTATCTCTTGCTGATATTGAAAGAGAAATTAAGAGACTTGCCATCAAAGGTCGTGACGGTAAGTTAACTGTAGATGAAATGCAAGGTGGAACTTTTACGATCACTAATGGTGGTGTATTTGGTTCAATGCTTTCAACTCCAATTATCAACATTCCACAATCAGCAATTCTAGGAATGCACAATATTGTTGAAAGACCAGTTGCTATTAATGGTCAAGTTGTTGTTCACCCTGTAATGTATCTTGCACTTTCTTATGACCACAGAATTATTGACGGTCGTGAGTCTGTAGGATTTCTGAAACTCGTTAAGGATTTAATTGAGGATCCTTCGAGAATGCTTCTTGATATCTAATTTTTTTGTTTTTTATAAGGCGCAGTTAAATACTGCGCCTACTTATTTTTGAAGGATTTATTTATGAGTAAAGAATTTGATGTAGTAGTCATTGGTTCTGGTCCAGGTGGCTATGTTTGTGCCGTTAGATGTGCCCAATTAGGTTTTAAAACAGCAATCGTTGAAAAATATAATACACTTGGTGGAACTTGTTTAAATGTTGGTTGTATTCCATCTAAAGCATGGTTGGACTCATCTGAAAGATACTATGAGATGATTCACTCTGCTGATAAGCACGGTATTGAAGTTGGTAAGGTAAAGCTTAACGTTAAAAAAATGTCTGAAAGAGTGGCCGAAGTCGTTAAGGGAATTACTGGCGGTGTTCAGTTTCTAATGAAAAAGAACAAAATCGAAGTTTTTACTGGTCATGGTTCATTTGTTGATGCCAACACAATTTCAGTAAAAGGTGAAAAAGAAACTGTTGAACTTAAAGCTAAAAAAGTTGTTATTGCAACTGGCTCTAAGCCTTCAACTCTTCCATTTATTACTCTTGATAAAGAAAGAGTAATTACTTCTACTGAAGCTCTTAAGCTTCAAGAAGTACCAAAGCACCTTATCGTTATTGGTGGGGGAGTTATTGGTCTCGAGTTAGGTTCTGTTTATAAGAGACTTGGTGCAAAGGTTTCAGTTGTTGAATATGCAACTGATATCATTGCAACTATGGATAAAGATTGTTCAAAAGGTCTGCACCGTGTTCTTAAAAAAGAAGGGATGGAATTTCACCTTGGTCACGGTGTAAGCGAAGTTACAAGAAACGGTAAAACTGTAACTGTTAAAGCAAAAGCGGTTAAAGATGGAAAAGAGCTTGTATTAGAAGGCGATTACTGCCTCGTTGCCGTAGGGAGAAAACCTTATACAGATGGCCTTGGATTAGATAAGGCCGGTGTTAAAATGGATGATAGAGGTCGTATTGAGACTGATGGTCATCTTCAAACAAATGTTCCTCACATCTTCGCCATTGGTGATGTTGTAAAGGGTGCAATGCTTGCTCACAAAGCTGAAGAAGAAGGTGTATTTGTTGCTGAGCTTATGGCAGGACAAAAACCACATGTAGACTACAACCTAATTCCTGGTGTTGTTTATACTTGGCCAGAAGTTGCAGGTGTTGGTGCAACTGAACAACAACTAAAAGCTGATGGTGTTCCTTATAAATCAGGATCATTCCCATTTGCAGCTTCAGGTCGTGCGAAAGCTTCTGATGAAGCTGATGGGTTTATCAAAGTTCTAGCACATAAAGAAACTGATGAAATTCTTGGTGTTCACATGGTTGGACCAAGAGTTGCTGATATTATCAATGAAGCTGTTGTTGCAATGGAATTTAGAGCTTCTGCCGAAGACGTTGGTCGCATTTGTCATGCTCACCCAACTTATTCAGAGGCCTTTAAAGAAGCTGCTCTAGCGGCCACTGATAATCGCGCACTCAATATGTAAAAAAATAAAGGGCCAGAAATGGCCCTTTTTTATTTGTATTTTTTCAGATACTCATCAATTTTCGTCATATCAATCCAAAGTCTTTTATCATTCAAAACTTTTTGATTATCAAATAATGGGTTTGTAAGATAATGAACTTTTCTATTAATAATATTTGTATTGATTAAAGCGTCACGAACGGTTGGATCACTAAAGAGTAGTTTATCAAATTCACCTTTTTCAATAAGTCTATTCAGTCCCAGAAGTAATCTGTCATAGAGTCTTTTATTTTTTTTACTAACGTAAAAATAAAAAGGAGCAGGGTAGTAGAAGAGATGGTTTTTCTCTAAGGCAAAATCAAAATTTTTATTTTCTTCTATTTCTGATAGGGCCTCTGTTATTCCTCTAGGGTATCCCGTAAAACGGGAGTTATTCAGAAGTTGAAATGAAGTTTGATAATTGGGAAATCTAAAAAGTGACATTCCATTAAATTCTAAAATATCTGAATCTGGCCAATCATTGGCCTGTCCAAGGCGGATATTTTTAAAGTCTTCAATATTAAGACTCATTGGAAATTTATCTTGATCGTTTTTTCTAATGATCATGACTCGTAAACCAATGAGGCCTTTTAAAAGCGGAATAGGAATACTTTGAACTTTATTTTCTCGCTCAGGTGAAGACATGGACCACATCACTTGGAAGAACTCATTATCCCTTACAAGTTCTACTTCACGTCCTTGTGGGATAAACTCGGCCTCTTTCAAAGAGTAGTCTCCGTACTCAGTTTTTGTTTCATCTAATGTTGCGATTAAAATCTTTCTTATTATTTCAAAATGTTTGTAGACATGGTTGTGACGAATAATCTCTTGTGAAAGAGTTGTAGGGGAAAAAAAGATAACGATTAATGGGATTAAAATGGCCCTCATACTTTCTTATTATAGCATGAGGGCATAAAGCTACTAGAGCTTAATTTATTCTTAATCTAATAGACTTTTAGGAAGTGCTCTAAAAAGTGCACTTAAAATCTCTGGACCGGCCTCAGGGTTAACCTTATCGTAACGATTTCCTTGAGCTTCCGGCGCTAAACGAACACCTTCTCTATAGCTACCTAATGCCATGGCATGTGGGCCAGTAATTGGAATAATATATTCAGTAATTCCCGTATCAGGAGGTAAAATAGCTGCCGCAGTTTCAACAAGCCCATCTCCTGGAGATGCGATATGTGTCCATCTGTGTACTGGTTGGCGTAAGAAGCCAGACCATAGTGATAGATTAGTCACTGCCAATTCTGACTCAGGTAAAGATGGGAAACTCATCCATTTCATATTAGGAAACTCTCTGTGTATTTTAGTTATGTCGTATCCTTCCCAAGGATCATTGGCCAAAGACTCTATTCCATCTAACATATCTGATTTACCAGTTAAGCGCAGCCCTGTTCTCACTGCCAGCGCCGTTAAGTAATTAGCTTCTGTTATATACTTGGCCACAAAAGATGAGCGAACGACACCACTTAATGAAACCATAAGTCGTACCTTTGCTCTTTCATTCTCAGGTAACACATGTCCAAATCTTAAGAAGTAACGAATAAAATCAGCTGTACCTTTACTCGCAGATACAAAGACAACTTTATCAAGTTTAGGAATCTTGTGCTTTAAGATTTCCCTAAGCATTGAAGAATTATAGTTACTCCCTTTGTTAGGATCAACTTCAAGCATTGACGAAGTAAATCCTAGATTACGAATTTCTTCGCTGGCCTTTCTGATAAGGATTGCATTATCACTATCATCACCACCTATACCTAGAACAAGAAAAACACCAATTTTTTTTCTCTCACTTGGATCAATTGTATAGAAGCTATCTGAGAAAGAGAGTTCTTTATTTAGAGTTGTTTGAATAATTTTTTCTTTCAAAATTTTACTATCTTCATTTTTATTTTCTAACACATTCTTAATATAGTTAAGGGCCCTCACTAAACCTGATTGCTTAGAAATTTGGCGTGTGTACGCCAGTAGATCTAAAGTTCCTTTACTTGTGTACGCCGTTGGGAGAGGTGCATTGATGACCTTCTCACAATCTCCACCTGTCATGAAAATATACCAGCATTGTAGTAGCTGTTTATCGTGATAGTCGCGATCAAATTTTATTGTTTTAAAACTATGATGTCTGTAGTCTTTGTTAGTTGAACTTTTTCCATGTCGGCCATGAACTTCAGATCTAAAAGTTCTAAGGTATTTATTAGGTGCATAGTACTCTAGATTATTATAGTTTTCTTCTAATAAGGGTTTGAATTTTTTTGGAACCTTTACCCAGCCATCCTGACGGTCATGATCTGCACGCCACTGATCCATTGATTTTGCAAGGCCAACGCCATCTGAATTTAATATGAAGCTTCCATAGTAGCCGTACTTCTTCTTTAGCGATTGAAATTTCTCAGGCGCAATGGGACATGATTTTATGTTTAAATCCTTTAAGGCCTTTTTAATTTTTTTCGTACTTCCTTCTGATGCATATGTTGAACAGTTGATTGATTCATCTTGAGCATCATCGATGTAGTGGGCAATATCAATTTGCTTAACTTGCTTCCATTTACTATCAACACATTTGATATAAGGACCGATATCTTCTGCGAGAAGATCTCTGTTTTTTCCTAGGATATTATTCCAAAATCTAAGGCCGTTGAAGTTTGCTGCAAGATCGGCATAACTAAATACGCCCGTTCCCCATTTCTTGCCACCGAAAATGACTTTTTCAGTATATACACCAGTGAGGAGGACATCTTCAATTTCATCCCCATTCAGATAGTGATCTTCAAAGTAAGCAAATCCTCGCTCAAATAAATGTTCGATTTTATCCACACCAATATAGGTGTTGTTGATATTAATAAGAGGGGACATGGCCAATTTACTTTTTTCTGCTCCTGGGCGCCCAAGTACAAATCCATCCCACATTGTCCATTCTCTATAAATTGACTCATTAGGAGTGAGGAAGATTTTCTCAATGGCCTTATCATTTTCAATATAGTCTGTAATTTCACCAAAGACATGGTTATGCAGATATTTGCGCAGACCTTTGTAGAGTTTTTTATCGTTACATTTAACGTTGTCAGCATGGAGTTGTTCAAGCGTGAGTTCTACATACTCATTGATTTTTGCATTGATATAGGCCCTAGAATCATCGACTTTTTGATCTTTTACACTAAATTGGTCTATCTCTGCACCTTGTGCACTTAGAAAGGCCATAGAGGCTAAAAATCCGATTCCTAGTTGACGCAATTTCATACATACTCCACTGTCTAAAATTTAGACGGCCGTTTAGAATAAAGAGGCATCCTTGTTCTTAAGTGCCTCATTTTCTAAAAGCTTACATATCTGTAAGGAGTATTAATTCAAATTGAGTGCCAATTATTTGCACTTAGAATCGATGAACGTTCCCACGAATGCCACTTTGATGGCCTTCTTGTCTTTTGTTGTCCCTTCAAACTGGCCGGCATAAGATTTTTCGTTATTGGCCTTAAGTGATGTTTTACCTTTTACACCATTCTTGCATTCAGTGGTCATTTCAAGTTCGCTCTTTGTTTTCTTTGTGATTTTATTCGTGCAACCTTTCTCAACTTCGGCAAGTTTTTCAGGATTATCAATCATCTTCTGAGTCAAACATGTTTTTTTCTCAGACAAGATATCTAAGAAATCTCCACCACCTTGAGACTTCATCATGTCTTTGACCATCTGTTGTTGGGCCTTTGGAATACTCTCTAGAATTTTACTTACTTGATCATTCATATTTACGCCGTCTACAAAAACTGTGGCCTTTTGTCCCCAGAGTCCAGATTTGATTTGGAGATTGGCATGTACGCTAGTAATCAGTAAAAATGGTAGAAAGTATTTCATAATAACCTCATGTTAATTTTTATATAGAATGACAAATTTGTTCTAAATCGTCTCGATAAAAAAATGCGGATAAATATAAATTTTTCTAAAGTTTGGATTCTCTCTTCTTAAGCGAATAGTTTTGGTTAATTCCTCATTTGGGCGAAGGATTTTTATGGCCTTTGTAAATGGAATTCTTCTTTTGGGATATTGAAGTTCAATATGGGGCTTTTTATGATCTAGAAAGCATAGACTACTTTCTTTGAAGTCACCAATCCATTGTCCTCGTTCATCTTCGAAGACAATTTGATCATCTGCTTTTGAAATTTCTTGTAATGAGTAAAAATTGTTAATTGAACACATCACAGTTTCACTTTTATTTTTTAAATTTGTGAGAGTTTGTTCGTTCTTATTGTGAGTCTCTTTTAAAATACTAAGACATTCTTTTGGATCAAGAGAGTTAAAAATATAAATAGAAGGATCATGGCGTGGCGTTTTTAAAGAAAGTTTTTCTTTAAGGTTTAACCACTTCTTACTTTTTAAAAGATTTATAAAATCACCATGGGATTCTACCGCATAAAGACAAATTTGGTGTTTACACGCAATCTCAAAAAGGTGAGTGAGCATTTTTTCTGTAAAAACACTTGCAGGCAAATACATGAAATAGTTTTTTCCCTCAGGAAAGTTGGTCAAAAGGTTTTGATGATGAATTGTCTTGTCAGATAACTCTAATGATCTAAGGGCCTTTTTTGAGCTATTCACGCGCTCCAAAATATATTCGTAGCTTTCAACATTTGCGACGTTTTCATAGAGTGCACTTAAAATGGAGCCTTTGCTATAGCCAGAACCTAAGTCAATCAGCGTCTCATCATGATTGATATGTTTCAACAGTACATACCAATCTGCAAATGATGTGTTTAAAGCATTCATCGAAAGTTCATTATCAGTGTAGCTATCTTTTAGATGATTATATTTACCAATAATATTGTCCTCACAATTTTTGAGCCCGACCAAGTCTTCAAGGGCCGCCTCTTTTTCCACTATAGCTTTCTCATCACATAAGCACTGAAAATCTGATTTCAAGTAATCATTTAGGAGGTTTTTAAAGGACAAGATATTTTTCATAACTCAATGTTTTTACAGGTAATTGATGAATATAGTTTAGTAAATTGATCAGATAGTCGATAAGTCTTCTATGAAGCAAGTGTACCTTATTAATTTAGATAACAACAAACATAAAGTCGATCTCAATGGGCTCAAGGAGTATCTTGAATTTGGATGGATTGAGCTAGAGACTTTTGTCCTTGATTTGGAATCCAATAAGCAAATATCTGTCAAAGATATAATTACTTCTTCAAAAGGTGCTTTACCTCCTTTACCAAATAAAACTCAAAGAGCTGCACCCACACAGCTAAATGAAGATGGCATTGGTAGAATGCTCTCGCTTATTTATGATAAAATTACGCGTCTTGAAGAGGTCACAAACTCTGAAGAATACATTCTAGAGCGTCAATTGAGAATGGAAATTGATGGACTCAATGAAGCAAACAGAATTTTACATGCTGAGAACTCAAAGCTTAAACAAGAAATTGCAGAGCTAAAGAGGCTCAATGAAAAAGTTTCCAAGTATGAAAATCAAATTACTGAAGACCAGTCAAAAATTAAAAATCTCGAGGAGAATATTCTTTATCTAAATGAAAAGAAAAAAGAATACGCTCGTAAGTTTCATCAAAGTGCTGGTGAACTTGAGAAGATTAAAGACTTCCATGGACAAAAAGAAGATAAAGAAGAGCGCAAACTTGTTGGTTCACTTTATGAAGTGACCAATGAAAAAGAATGGCTTATTCGCAATGATGATGGAGTTAAAGGGCCATACTCTTTCGAAGATATTATCGGTTTTAAAAAACTCGGAATGCTTGATGAAGACTACTCCATTAAAAAGGAGAGTGAAAAACGTTGGGCAAAATTGCGAGATCGCTATGAAGTATGGGCGCCATTGCAAATTGATGAGATGGAAGGCAAGAAAACTTTTTACATTAAAAGAGCAGATTACCGAGCACCTTTTTATGATGTGGTTTCATTTGATTTGAATGAAGAAAATTACAAAGGTCATTGCACAAGTTTAAGTGTAGGTGGATGTTTTATAGAGCTGCCAAAGATGCCAGAGAATGTTCAAAAAGGTGAAGTTGGAGAAATCCACTTTCAAAATTCAGTCTTGGCCACACCGTTTAGTGTAAAATTTGAAATCGTAAGAGTTAGTGATTCAAGACCTAGAGGAATTGGATTAAAATTTATAGAAGTATCACCTGAGGTTACAAATACTGTGGAAGCATATATTGAAACCTTTCTAAAAAAAGCAGCATAATCATCAATTAATTGAAATGATTGGTTGCACGTCGAATGAATTTTAGGGAAAATAGAAGAAATCTTTTTGGTGGTCTGGGCGAGACTTGAACTCGCACGCCTTATTCAGACACGGGATTTTAAATCCCGGGCGTCTACCGATTCCGCCACCAGACCAAAAAGATTTTATGATTTTTAACTATTAACAATGGGTTGTCAATTGAAAAGGATTTCAAAGTTCATATTAATTTTTGTTCTTCTTACTGCTTGCGCAAAACAGGACAAGCAAAGTGGCGAACAAATCGATCAAAGAGCATGGTTTAACACTGATAAACAGTTCTCATACCGCTCTAGCATGGGTGAAATTCCTTTTCACCCCTTTTTTGATGCGTCCGCGAAAAACAAAAATTATTCTGAGAATGAGTTGAATGTTTTTATTTTGACTCAACGTGACTCAAAATTTCACTACGAATTCGATTTGGCCTCAGGCTCTGCTTATTTGAAAAGAACATTTTGCCCTTACAAAGATTCTTGGGCCCGCTACAGTTCAAAGCTTGAAACTCTTCCTTTTAACGTCGGTTTGGTTCCACGCTCCCTTGATCAGCTTGCAGCACCCCAAAAAGTCTATATCTTTGGCAACGCACCTGAAGGGAAGGTTACTGACAGTGTCGTGTACCCAGTGAGAGTCGTCGGAGGAGTTGTTGAGCAGTATTGTCGAAACTTTCCATGCTCACTAAGAGATGAGTGGGTTTCTAGACTTGTTTATATCGCGGTTTTTAATGATGACGAAAATTTTAAAAGCGTTGTAGATCTCGATGGCCTTAAGAGAAAAGTTGATTGGTCAAATGCACGTGCGGCCATGGAGAATTATCTTGGAGCAAGTCATAATGAAGATAAGATTCTTCCGGCCTATCGTGTTCTCAATGAAGTTAGCTTGAACAATGTTCTTGATTTTTCTAGTAAAAACAACCATCACTTCACGGGCAATAGTGCAAAGGCCCTTCAAAAGAGTTGTCATGCCCTCTATGATTATGTCTGGAACAATGCTTCTGAGCTCTATCCAGAAGGGAAGAAGACTCCTTCTAAAAAGGCGCAAGAAAAGAAAATTCAAGATGAGAAATTTGAAAAAGATCTACCAGTTGCCTCAAAGCTACAGGGTAACGTTTTAATGTTCGAACAAAAAGAGAAGCCTTCAGAAGTTGAAAAAATTATGAATAAACGTTTTTCAAACTTCTCTTCTTTTTTTCGTCATTTTTACAACCACCATAGAAGCAAATATCTGACGTGCGAGAAATTCATTCAATCGAGTTCCATTACAGACAATTTTGAAAGACATTGGTTTTTTGCATACTTTTTGAACTACTTTCATCTTGAAGAAGTTGGTTTGATTTACAACTGTAACAATGAAGCATGGATTGAAAATCCGCTTCTTCAATCAGGGAAAAGACTCTACGATAATAAAAAAATGCTTAGCGGATGTTCGACTGAATCTCTTGATCTTGCAATGATTCGTGGAATTACAGCTATGACGAGTCGCCAAAGAAGTGGCCTATCTTACTATAAATATATTGAGTATGATTCTGGTGCAGGGCACACTCACGAGAAGATTTATAGATGGATTTATGAATCGGGCAAGAGGTTGTCATGTGAAGACAACAAGTCGCAGTCCATTTTTCCTGAAGATGTGAACTGGCAGTCCTTTCATAAGAAAACACAGCTAGATAAAAGTGGGTATATTTACTAATTGATAAGATGTCTTTTCCCGATGTAGAATAGGGCATGAGTAAATATACTTCACGATATGCAACGGGCGAATTCGCCCTGTCACAATTTGCAACTTTTGCACAATCAGAGCAATTTGTTGAACGATTCGTTCACAAATTGAGTTTGAAGAGATTGTGGTTCTATCCTTTGGTCGATTTTATTGGTTTATCAAAGCTGATGGGTGCCTACTTAATGGCCCATGAACACAAGTATTCAATTAAAGATTTTATTAGTCCAAGTCTTGATATCAAAGAAGCTGATATTTTGATTCTCAAAGGGCCAATGACTCAAAAGATGTATGAGGAAATTCTCCCTCGCTTTCATTCAATGCCGCAGAAAAAGTGGGTTATTTATATCGGTCCTAAAAAAACTATTACATGGTCTGATAGTCTAGAATTTGATTTTGAAAATCAAAGTGAGATTGCTGTCGATATTTATATCCCTGGTGGAAGAATTTCATCTCGCGCTTTGCTGGAAGGCATTGAGTTGTTGCATGAAAGGGTAGCGCAAGGAGTTTGTGCTAATGCTTAGTTCATTTGAAAATAGATTAAAAGATAAGTTTCAAGATGCTTTTTACAGCGAAAATGGTCATTTCTTTTTAAAAGATATGGGCGAGTCTTTGTATGAAGTGATTAATGAGTTAAAAAATCAGTACGGGTTTATCGTACTTGTGGCCACTCATGAGCTTAGTGATGATAGAATTGCTATTCAGCTTTCAAACCTTGAATTTCACAAAAGAATATTCGTTCTCTGTAAGGCACAAGATTTACTTGTTAAAAATATTAATGAGCTTTTTCCAATGTTAAATTGGTATAAGAACTCTTGTACTTCATTAGATTTTTCTCAATGTCCATTTCCTCGTGATTACTCAATCTCTGAGGAAGAAGAATTGGCGAGAGAGTATTTAAATTTGGGGCCAATATCACCTTTGACACTTAATCTCGCGAAATGCGCTGTTGAGTTAGATGGTGAAACAATTAAGCGATTCAAGATAGCGACAGGTTATCATAGAACAGGAATTGAATCTTCCTTATGTAAGAGAAATTTTCTACAACTATCAGCGCTTCTTGAAAATTACTATTCACCAATGTCTTTAGAAATGTCATTTTTAGTGAATCATACTCTTGAAACAATGCTTGGACTCAATATTTCTCTTAGAGCAAAGGCCATTAGAATGGTTATGCTTGAGTTATCTCGTATTGGTGGCCATTTCGCAAATTTTGAGCGCATCTTTTCGACACTTGGTTTAAGTCTAGAATCTCATTTCGTGTATGGACTTAAAAATAGTGTTCACGAGCTGTTTGGCCACTATAATCATTCACAATACGGCGAAGGGATTATAAAGCTAGGTGGACTTGTTCACGATTTACCAGTTGGCTGGATTGCTCGCTGTTTGAATACGCTGTCACTACTTGGTCAAAAAGTTTCTTCATTGAAAAATAACTTAACGAATTCAACTTTTTGGATGAGTAAAACAGAAACCTATAAAGTTCATGCAGGAGATGCCCTCGCGTTTGGATTCTCTGGACCCTCTCTACGCTCAACAGGTGTAAATTACGATTTAAGAAAGGCGGATCCTTTTTATCTTTATGATGAAGTTCAGTTCGATATACCTCTAGGGATTGATGGAACAAACTATGACCGCTTCCTCGTTCGTCTAGAAGAAGTGAATCAGTCTATCCGTATTATTTTGCAAATTTTAGATAATATGCCACAAGGTGAATACCTTATGGGGCCAATGAAAGAGTGGAAAAAGCTAAAGGCCAATGGTCAGCGTGCAGAATATATTGATGCCGTTTCTAAAGGACTAACCTTCAATAGTGGAATTTACTATTCAAGTTTCGAATCGACTCATGGAGAACTAGGTTTGTTATTAGAGGTTAAAGATGGAGAGTCGTCACCGTATTCGCTTTCTTTAAACTTACCTGGTCGCTCATTTTTATGTGCCTTGGAAAAGCTACTGATAGAATCTTCATACACTGAGATATCGACTTCCATTGCTTCGTTTGGAATAGAAGGCAAGGAGGTTGATAAATGATTTTAGATAAAGTTCTTTATGATAAAAGAAATCCTCTTTCGTCACTGTTGAAAATAATTAGACTCTTCTTTGCAGATTTACTCATTGTTTTCAGAAAGAAAAAAATGGCGCCAGATATTTTGTTGGCAAGTCAGCTAAGAGGTATTCCTGTTAAAGTAAAAAAAGGTGGCTGCTCTGATTGCGATTTATGTATTCAAGTTTGTCCAACGAATGCTTTAGAGACTAATTCAAATAAACTGCTTTTAAATGTTGAGCGTTGTATTTACTGTGAAGACTGTATCACTTTTTGTCCTGATGATTCTTTAAAGAGTTCTAAAATCAATGTCTTTTCAAGTCATGGAGAAAATAAGAACTTTCTTATTGATCTTGAGAAAGAAGGTGAGTTGGTTCTTGGGAAAGGGCAGACTGTAGAAGCTTAATATAGTCTTTGCGCTTAATTTCCTCGCCACCCATGGCCTTAACAACTGATGTTACCATTTGAGTGTCCAGCATGGGCACTCCCATGTCTTGAAATTTTTCAAAAAGTTTTACAAGAACTACTTTTGAAGCATTCTCTTTGCGAAAAAACATGGACTCGCCTGAAAAAAAGCTATTAATACAAACGCCATAAAGTCCACCTACAAGTTCTTCATTGTCATAGCATTCAACACTATAGGCGTAACCTTCTTTAAAAAGGTTATAATACCCCTCAATAATTTCTTCTGTGATCCAAGTGTCACTTTGATCTTTTCTATTTGTTAACTCTTGGCATCCGCGCATGACTCCTAGAAAATCTTGATTGAAAGTAACTTTGTAATGACTTTTTTTCATAAACTTTATAAGTGAGCGCGGAATATGAAAATTTTTTAGCAGAAGCACGCCTCTGGGGTCTGGTGAAAACCAGGCCATCGGATAATCATCACCTAATGGCCAAGGGAAAATTCCTTGTGAATAGGCCAATAAAAGCGATTCGGGGGCGAGATCTCCCCCGAGTGCAAGTAGGCCATTCTCATCGGCCTTATCTATTGGTGGAAATTGAACGATTGGCATTGGCCATGGCCTCGATTAAAAATTGTCCGAGAGAACTCGCAACACTTAAAGTCGTGTCCGGTTCACTTTGCTTACCTTCGTTAGTTGCTAGAAAAGGAGCAATCTCTACTATATCTGCCCCTGTAATAGGGAAGTTTGAACTAATGAGTTTTAAGATCGTCATGGCCTCATGGGGGTCAAGACCATCTTTTTCTGGTGTTCCTGTTGCCGATGCATAGCTTGAATCAATAGCATCGATATCAAAGCTGACATAAATTTCTTGAACACCTTCTTTTTTGTAATGTTCAATAATTTCGTTGGCCACTTTCTCTGCGCCTTTTTCTTTTACGTCTTTGGCCCAGTGTTGATGAACTCCAAATGTTGTTTCCCAATGCTCTTTAGATTTACCTGTAGAGCGAATACCAATTTGATGCATAAGCGCAGGTGAGTCTAAGAATTCGAGTACGTGTGTTGCCCATGATCCGAAACAAATATCAATCCCCAGTCGTTCTACAAGTAAGTCCGTATGAGCATCAAAATGGACAACAGCGACTTTCTTGCCTTGGGCCTTTTTTGCTTTTAAATATGACTTCACCAAAGGGTAGCTGACAGAATGGTCTCCACCGATGGCAAAAATTCCTTTGGTTGGAAAAGTGTCATAGAAATTTTTTGTAAAATCTTCTGTGATCGAAAGAGAACTTACGGGAAGCTCACTTTTTTCATCGCCATAAAGCGCCTTACGACAATTGGCGATAGTTGGATCATTTAAATATTTGTCATGCAAAAGGTGAGGGATAACTCTAATATCACCCATATCAAAAATATTAAGATTGGGATTATCTGCTAAGAGCTGCTCTCTTAGAAATAATGGTCCCCAGTTGGCCCCTCTTAAAATACCGCCACCTGTATCTGAACACACTCCTAATAAACAAGGAGCATCACTGGTAGCAAGGCCATCAAGTGATTTCATCCAAAGGGCCTCTATATTTTCTGTGGTCTTGAAAAGTTTTTGATGAAGTCCTTCTTTTCTTTCTTTGGCCGTATTTACAGTAAAGACACCATTGCCTGGAGGGCAAAGATAAGTCTTCATTTTTGTTAATAGATCACTTTGTTTTTTCATAGGATATAATCTTCTTTTATTTTGTTTTGTAGCAAGAGTTCTTTGTAAAACCCTTTGAATTCTTCAATTTTATCACAGGTTTGAATAAACTTACTAATGACGTCAAATTCATATTTTATGATTTCAGAGTTTAATGACGAGTAAACACCTGCAATATGTGAAGTCGTTATAATATTGTCCATTCCAAGAAAATCTATTTTCTTATAGGGTTCTTGTTCGAAAACATCAAGGTAGGCCGTGGCATACTTATTTTTAGTTAGCACTTCCATCAAATCCAGTTGATTCACAATAGGGCCTCGCGCCGGATTGATGAGGACAAAGTCTTTTGCTAATGAGGTAAGGAAGGCCTTATCAACTAAATACTTACTTGTAGGATTTAAACTGGCCGCCACGATGACAAGATCGCAATCTTTTTGTTCTAGTTCTTTATAACCTTTTTCAGGATCGTAAATACTCATTGATTGTACCAATGGTCCCAAGCTTTGATGAACAAGTTTTCCAATATGCCCATAACCAATGAGAAGGACTTTTTTGGTATTTAGGAGATGACGGTTCCAAGTTCTATTAGCGTCCCATTCATCTTGCTTTTTAAAGGAGCTGTAATGTTTAAAGACAGCACTTAATATATAGTTTGTTACGGCATGGGCCCTAATAGGGTTTCCTAGAATTATGGGAAAAGGTGCATTTTTAATAAAGTCATAACTTAAATTGTCATGACCCGAATTTGGATGAATAAGAAGTTTTGTATTCTTATATTCTTCCTCAGAAATTTGTTCTACTTTGGTTTGACTTGTTGTGATGAGAATAAGGGGAGAATTGCCTTCAGTGACTTCTTCTCCCCAGTGATATTCTATTTCAGGGATTATCTCAAGGTGCTTCTTCTCTATTTGTTTGAAGTTTGCACCTTGATATTCAGATACATTTTTTCTAACTACTTTATACTTTTGTCCGTTAGGTACCACTTTCTCCATGCTTCGTCCCTTTCGCCTGGGTCGTACACGTAGTGCTTGTATTTTGTTGTACAAACTCTCTTGTGCTCGACATTGTCGTTGAAGGGAGTTCTGACTGTAACAGTTCGACAACTCTTGATTTTTTTATCGTACATCGTTTGACCAGATGTATGTTGGTTTTCACTTCTTACGAAATCAAGCCTGTCAGCTAAATCATCTAAAGTTACAGGTAGAATCTCACCTTTTTTCTTTGAGTATATTGAGTATTCTAACTCAATTGGTGAGTGTTCGTAAAAAATAAGTGAGGCCACATTATCAGGAGAAATTGTATTTCTTCCCCAAATATATTCTGTCGGCCAATCGATATGACCAAATGCGAGGAAAACCAGTTCTGAACACACAATCTTATCAGTTGTCGCAACGTCAAAATTGAAGTCGTACTTTTTGCCAAGGTGCTCAAAAGAGCGACTATAAATGATATTGACGGCCTTTTTGTTTGTTAGAGCTCGCGGGTCTCTAATTATTCCAATTTCATCAATTTCCATAAACTCTTTAAGAGTATTAAGGCGTACACCAGGTCTAACGGCCTCGATGATATTGTAGCCTTGTCTGATCTTTTCATGGAAAGGCACGATGGCCGGAAGATCCCAAAAACCATAGGCCCTAAGTTGTGCTTCTGTACCTAACCAGATAGCAGCGTGACCATAGTGTCCAGGAATAAAAGTATCCGTTAGTGCAAAAGGAGTCTTTTCCACAAGAATATCTAATGGTTTTAAATGATCTTTGATGGCATTGTAAGCGTAGTGGTCATCGAAAAGATATCCATGCCTCCATCTTACTGCTCCTACAATATTTCCAAAGACTCCACTTACAAAATTTGTTACACGACCTAAGAATGAAATCACTGAATCCATGAAGCCGTGGTTTGATAACACTCCGTAAGAGCGATCTAGGATTTCTCTTGTTGATTTATTATTAGCGAGCTCATCAGTGATAACTTCAATATCCTGATCATTCAAATCAAGGATATTACCCCAGTTCTTTCTCAAACTCTTGGCATGGGCCTTAAGCATTTTACGATTTTCTTTAGAGAGAATTCTCTCCGCAAGCTCCATAAGTCCTTCGATATTTTTCTTTGAGAGAAAAATATTTTTGACAACTCGACGAATATTACCGTCTCTCCAGTAACCGTCATAAGAGTCGATGAGAATATCAAAAAGATAGAGTTGGGCCGTGTACCAAATCATATTTTTCTTTAAAACTTTAGCGTCATCTAAAGGAAACATTTCATCTGAAGGAAGATCTTCAAGGGGTTTGTAGGCCAGTAAAAATTGAATATATCTAAGGGCCATAAGTTGGAAGGTATCAACAAGCTTACTCATGATGTCTAATTGAGCACCACTTATGACTTCGTTATCTGCAATGATAATTTGGATTTTTTTTGAAAACTCGCTATTGAAGTGACCCGTCTTTAAGGCCAACTTATTTAAGCGTGTGAAGTTCATTAAATTATTTTGCAATGTTTCGGCACTGTTACCGCGCTCTACAGTAATTGTGTTGAGTTCATCACGAATTAACTGCAGTGTAATGGTAGGCGTATTGCTTGTTGCCCCAAAAGAAAGTTGTGTTGTGAAGACAACTCCTAAAACAATGATTAGACTCTTCAGTCTTTTCACTATGTACCCCCCGAAAAAAGATCACCAATTTAACCATTAAATTCCCCAATTTACTGGCCTTTTTTTTGTGGTGACGCCACTTGTTATTGCATGAGCTTGGACTCTGATCAAGGAAGGTGTAAAATTTTATCACCCAACGTTGACGAAGGGGTCTAAAAAACATAAAAAGTATTGAAATTAAAGCTTTTTTTGGCATTAGGGGGCCATTATGATCTCAATTAAATCAGGACGTGAAATCGAACTTATGCGCCAAACTTGCGCTTTAGCTTCACGCACCCTTGAGTATATCGAACCATTTGTTAAGCCAGGTGTATCAACTGAGGAGCTTAATAAATTGTGTCACGACTATATCCTTGAGAATAATGCCTATCCATCACCACTTAATTATCATGGATTTCCAAAGAGTGTTTGTACTTCATTAAACGAAGTCATCTGCCATGGAATTCCAAGCAAGAAAGATGTACTTAAAGATGGTGACATTTTAAATATAGATGTGACGACTTATTTAAATAAGTTTCACGGCGATACTAATAAAACGTTCCTTGTAGGAAATGTTAGTGATGAAGTAAGAAAACTTGTCGATGTCACTTACCAGTGTATGAGAGAAGGTATTAATCAAGTTCGTCCAGGTGGGCATATCGGAGATATTGGAGCAGTTATTCAAGAGATCGCTCATGGATATGGCTATAGTGTCGTAGAGGATTATTGTGGTCATGGGATTGGAAGAGAATTTCATGAAGAGCCACAAGTTGTTCACATCGGAAAAAAAGGTACTGGCCCTGAAATGAAGCCGGGAATGACTTTTACTATTGAGCCCATGATCAACCTTGGAACAAAGTATTCAAAAGTGTTAAAAGATGGATGGACTGTATTAACTAAAGATGGAAAGTGGAGTGCTCAGTTTGAACACACAATTCTTGTTACTGAATCTGGCCATGAGATTCTAACACTTCGTCAGGAAGAGAATGCGACTTTTTAACGAGCATCTTGCTACACCTATTCCTTTTCGAGAGGTCTTTTTACCAAGTGTTAAAGAGACCTTTGAAGTTTCTGATAATTTAAAGATTTCACTTTATCTACTAATAGATAAAAGAAATCGTGTTGAAGATATTTCTTATAAATTAGAAGGCGATTTTAATCAGAAAAATCACGCTGAATTTTCATTTTTTTGCGAATACATTCTTGGCCACGATGCTAGAGAAGTTTTATCGCTAGAATGGCCAATTTTATTACAAGAAAATGACGATGAGTCGCGAAGATTTCTTTTCTTACCGGCCGTTCTTTATCGTCAGCTTCTTAAAAAATTATATTATTCTGATGCTCAAGTTCTTTCATGGAAAGAAGGAGAGTTGTTGTGTCGCTGTTTTGGAGTGACGCAAACAGAGATTAAGAACAAACTTGTTCACGGTGAGATCACTTCTTTGCGAGAGGCCACAGACTTAACCATGGCCGCTGGTGGATGCGGTAGTTGTGCTCATGATATTGAAGAGCTTATCAGTGATTTTTGCAATGACTTAGGCTGGCATTTTGCCCATCCTGAAAATCCCCGCTTGGCAAAAGATGGGAGCTATCCTTATATCAAAAATCAGCCCCCAGTTTATTGGATTCTTGCTCTTGATGAAATTTTAAAGGATTTAGGAGTACAAGCAGAGATCGTCGATCTTATTGGTCATGATCTTCATGTTAAGGTAAGTGGGCCTGTGGCCGTTGGAGAAATTGAGAAGGCCATTAAAGAAAGAACTTCAGTGGTCTTTCACTTGATTGCTCTTACTTAGATTTTTCGTCTTTTTCCTTATCTTTTTCTCTTTTTTCGCAGGCCGCGAAAATATCTTTCAATTGATGAAGCTTGGAAAAAATAAAAGTGACTTCTTTATTTTTCGTTTTAATCCAATCTTTATCCAAGTCTTCTCCAATATAGCGGTACTCATGAAAGAGAGTCGCTAGCTGCGGTATTTCTGTCTTAAGACAGGCCGCACTTGGAGCTTGGGCCTGAATTTGCGAAAGGTAATCGAAGAAAATTAAAGGAAGAGAATCGATAAGACGTCCCATTTCCGTTAAGAGAAATCTATTTGATGGAGCTAGTTCAACATCAACGGGTTGAAAAATAGAAACACCTTCAGTGAGACCATAGTAGAGTAGTCCTAGTGAAGGAGAGTTTTTAATTCCTTTTCCACAAATCTTTTCAAAGTATTTTTCTTTAAGAGACAGTTTTTGAAGCGCACTGGCCTCGATGATAAAATATTGATTCAACTTATAGAGTGGCCCCGTAGATTTTTTCTTGTGTAAAACTAATTCTTCACGCCCTAAGCACTCGATGATTGTACCACTGGCCAAGGTGTGGAGAGACAGGGAAAAACTTAATAATATCAGTAGCTTTTTCATCATATCATTACTTTTACATTTTATTTTCTAAGAGTTATAACCTTATCGGTATTATGATTAAATAAATTAAAAAATTCAAACCCTTAAGGGAATAATTCCGAGAGGATTACGAGGTTATTCGTGAAAGAGATGACTCTGGTTGAACATTTAGAAGAGCTAAGATCTGCCCTTGTTCGAGTAGTGTTTATCCTCGCGATCAGCTTCGGCGTTTGTTATCACTTCGGTGATGTCATATCTGAATTTCTATTGGCGCCATTGCGTGAGGCCTTGGCCTCTAAAGAAACGGCCGGACAAATTATTTACTTAGGAATTCTTGATAAGGTTCTCAGTCAATTTCAAGTTGCCTTTTGGTCTTGTGTAATAGTGTCATCTCCATTTTGGTTTTATCAAATTTGGAAATTTATTCGACCTGGTCTCTATGATTACGAGATTAAAGCAGTTCGTCCGTTTATTGTTGTCGGATTTATTTTGTTTTGGCTTGGTATCAGTTTTGGTTATTTCTTAGTTTTTCCACTTACTTTCCAAACGCTCATGATGTTTGGTGTTTCAAATGTAGATGCTTATATTTCATTGAAAGAATACTTGGTTTTAACAAGCAAAGTCCTTGTGTTTTTAGGAATAATTTTTCAATTGCCAAACTTAATGTTGATCTTGGGTTTTATGGGTCTTGTGACTAAGTATTCATTGAGAAATTGGCGTGGTTATATCTACGTATTCTTTGCAGTTATGTCTGCAATCTTAACGCCGCCAGACGTTTTAACGATGTTGGGTCTATGGATTCCATTAACATTACTGTTTGAAGTGGGACTGCTTGCAGTAAGTTTTATTGTTCATCCGTATCTGGCAAAACAACACGGATCTTAATTTTCTTTTTCGTATTTCTTAATTTTATTTTTTTTAAAACTGTGCCGATGAACTCCATATGAAAAAGTTCACTGTGTGTTCGTTGATAAGAGATAAATCTCTTTCTTTTAAATTTGAGCGTCTTGTAGAGATCTTTGATTGTCCAATTAGTCATTCAAAGATTCAAAATATTTCTGAAATAAAAGAAGACCTCGCCAATATCGATTTGTTCGTCTTTTATGAACACGATGTGTCGAAAGAGGAATTCATTAATCTTGTTTACGAAAAAAGAATTCCTGTACTCATATTTACTCACAACCTAAATAATTCACACTTCAGATCCATTTTTAAAGATTCTCCCTTTGACCCTTTTATAGAGGGACCCTTTTCTTCTTTTGATATAGCCGCGAAGATGGGTGATATTTTTGAAATGATTGTCCACTCGCACAAAGGCTAGCCTTATCAACTCCTTGATTATAAAATAGAAGGGAATTCATTGTTCTAATTTATATGAGGAGTTCCCTGTGCTCAGATTAGTGTTTACTCTTATTGTCGCTTGGTTTTCTACAAGCTGTCTGATTGATTTTGTTGCTGTACCTACGGTTTTTAGAACTGTATCTAAATTGAATGAGGCCGGTGCAGTAGGGATGAAAATCTTTTCAACATATAATGTCGTCGAAGTTATTTTAGGTCTTATCATTTTTGGTTACGCTCTTAAGTCTGTCGTAAAAAAAGGACTTGGACGTAAGATTTTTGCTTTTTTTAGTTTGGTGGTATTTGGAATTGCTCTGACATATAACTTTCATGTTAGTCCAAGAATCATTGAGATCAATACTGAAAGAGCTAAGTATGAGATGGAGAGTCCAGAGTATCAAAAGATTTCTGTTGAACATGGTTTCTACCACAGACTCTATGTGAATTTGGATAAAGTGAAAGTTACATTACTACTTGTGATGTTAATAATGGCGTTTCAAAAATTGCCAAAAGGTGAAAACGAATGATTCTACTTACTGGTGGCGCCGGATTTATCGGTAGTGTTTTACTAAAAGAATTAAATAATATTGGCCGCGAAGATATCGTTGTTGTTGATCGTCTGCGTGATGGTGTGAAGTGGCTCAATCTTAGAGGATTGAAGTTTCAAGAATATATTCTTGCTGACGAACTCTTTGATGGTGATCATGATGATGTGTTAAGTGAGATTACTTGTATTTTTCACATGGGTGCGTGTTCGGCAACAACTGAGCGTGATGTCGATTACCTTATGAAAAATAACGTCGTGTATTCTCAAAATCTTTTTCATATTGCCCTTAATCGCGACATTCCTTTTATCTATGCCTCTTCAGCGGCTACTTATGGTGCGGGTGAGCATGGTTATTGTGACAATGAAAAAGAAATTTCTAAACTGCGTCCTCTCAATCCTTATGGATGGTCAAAGCAACTTTTTGACGAGTGGGTGCTAAGACAAAAAGAAAAACCAACAAAGTGGTTTGGAGTTAAATTTTTCAACGTATACGGCCCAAACGAATACCACAAAGCAGATATGCGCTCTCTTGTTCATAAAGCATTCGGTCAAATTAATGAGATTGGGATGGTTAAGCTCTTTAAGTCTCATAAAGAAGGTTATGAAGATGGCAAACAGCTTCGTGACTTTGTCTATGGACCTGATGTTGCACTTGCCATGATTGAGATGATGAAAACTTCAAATGTTCAAGCTTCTGGTATTTATAATTTAGGAACAGGTAAGGCCCGTAGTTTCTACGATCTTATGATGGCCACTTTTGATGCTATGAATGTTCCAGCTAAAGTTGAATTTATAGATATGCCAATGTCAATTCGTAATCAGTATCAATATTTTACTGAGGCCGATATGACGAAATTCTTTAAACTCTTTCCAAAGTTCAAATTTAGAAGTGTTGAGGAAGGCGTTGGTGATTATGTAAAAAATTATCTTCTTAAAGAGGACCCGCATTACTAGATGGCAAAAAAACTTGGAGGAGTGTTAGAGGCCGCAAAACTTTTGCAATCTCTAGCACCCGAGCACCGAAAAAATCTTATTGAACAAATTGCAAAAAAAGACCCTCAGATGGCCTTGCAATTAAGACAGCATATGGTCACTTTGGAAGATCTCGCTAAGCTTACATTAAAGATGAAGGTTGATCTCCTAAAGCGCATTTCACTAGATGACCTTGCTCTTTCTCTAAAAGTTCATCCGAGCTCTCTTCAAGATAAAATTATGGAAGGACTTAGTTCTTCTATGAAGCAAACAATGATTGATGTATTTACTGGGCCACCAGTTCTCTATACTAAAGTCGCAGAGGCCGAAAGACGCGTCCTAGACGTTGTTTTGCAGATGCATGAGCGCGGTGAAATTTCTTTTTCTAATAACGACGAGTACGTTTAGTCCCCACTAAATTTTCTTTGAGTCACTTTTTGTCACTGCTTTTCAGTGTCATTAAGACATCAGTGTCACTAATGCTTATTATTAGTTTCATTAACTTTCGATGTAACTATATGTTATTACAGGAACCTTTAGAGTGGCCAATTTTGGCACGCATCATGCTTATAGTAAAAGCAGAAAGGATGGCATCTCTAGGATGGAGATGAAGATCAGGAAGATCGCACTAAGGCACAGAAGCTTTTTAATCATCTAAGGAACAAACTCACTGAAGACTTTCATCACGGTAGATGAAAAAGGAAAAGGGGATTTTATGACAATCAACGTGGAGCACTTCAAAAAAATGTTTCTTGAAATGAAAAACGGTAATGTTGCCCTAGATTCAAATGATGAAATGGGATCGACAAGATTAGGCGGGGATGATGCTGATCTTGCAAATGCTGAAAGAGATCGCGCAATGGTTTTAAAGTTAAAGCAACGCGAGGCCTTCTTTTTCAGAAAAATCGATGAGGCCCTAACTAAGATTGAAAATGGCGAGTTTGGCCAGTGTGAAGACTGCGGTGGTGACATCGGAGAAAAAAGATTACTTGCCCGTCCTACTGCAAGTATGTGCATCAACTGTAAAGAAGAGCACGAAAGAAATGAAGGACACTTACTATACGCGAAAAGATCAAAAACTATTGGAACTGAGCTCATTACTAACGGTGAAACGTTAGAAAAGGCCTTCAAAGAAGTTCAAAAATATGCTGCAGTTTAATTCAAAAATATAACGTCATAAAACGGCCTCACATGAAGTGGGGCCTTTTATTTTTGTATCTATAAATTATATAGATAATATGTCTTTTATATAATTTAACAATTGCGATAAATCTTTTATAAATAAGTTGTCTAGAGATCGAAGGTTGCGATCCTAGAAAAAGGAGTTTTTATGAAGTATTTAATGGCAATTGTTCTACTACTATCCGCAATGGGTGCTAACGCAAATGAATGTTACATGAAGTTTGTCGACGACGGTAATCACGATAGTAGGTCATTCCAAATTAACGACATTGATTTAAATAATGACTTTGATGAAGACGCCATGTCTTTTTCTAAAGAGGCCATCGTACAGGTTGCGAAGTCAATTGGTTGTAAGGCCCATGACTTAGGTCTCGCAAATAAAAATGCCATGGGCGAGAGCTGTGTAGAAATGATTCCAGGCAAACCATTTTCTAAAGTGTGTTATGTTGAAAGTGACGTTGGTTACTTTATGGTTTCAAAAGATATGCTCGACCACGTAAACATTATTTACAATCGCTGGGACTAAAAAAATGGTAGGGCGCGCTTTGGCCCATGTGCCGGAGGCGCGCTGACACCATCCCAAATCTAAGTTCCTAAAATCATCATCTCATTTTTAAAAATCATTGGCACAGTTTTAGCAATAGTACGGACATCTCCTAGGAAGGGAGTGCGATGAACGTTTATTGGGAGTTTCAATGGATGAGAAAACACTAAGTCACTTTAGAGAATTATTCTTAGTTATGCGTAGCAAGCACATGCAGAGTAATTACGATTTAGAAAATGATTTTATTTGGCGCAACGAGGAGAGTGCCCTCAAAGTAAAGCTGGCAAAGAATCGCGATCACTATTTAAAAAGGCTTGATATGGCCTTAGAGCGTATCGAAGATGGAACTTTTGGTCACTGTGTTGAATGTCTTGAAGAAATTGAGAAAGTTCAAATCTTTATGCGTCCTACTCAGACCCATTGTAATGATTGTTCAGGATCTGCTGTGGAACTCTATAATAAGATTGTTCCTTTTAAGCGCAATCAAGAAAACACAGTCGAAAATAATGTTTTACCATTTGTCAGAAGAAATGAAATGGATTCCTCATTTTAAATTAGAGGAATCCTGGAGTAATAATTACTTTCTTTCTTGGAATGTTGAAATTTAAATTATTCGGTGGAGTATTTGTTCCCGAAGGCGGAAGGGCCATTGCAGGAGCACGATCTGATGTAGGATTTAAACAGGCATCAGTATCACATTTTCTAACTAGAAAATTAGCGTTAACAAATTCATTCGAATCATTCTTTTGTTGTTTAACCTTAACGTAGTAGCTATAAGACTTTCTTGCATAAGTTCTTTCAATTCCACCAGAGCTTTCTGAACAGGCCGCTTTTGGAGATTCATCTTTTTTGATCCTAACTTTAGAACAGAACCAAATATGATCTTTAGTGAAATTACCATTTTTGACAACTTTAAGTTTATAACTCTTTTCTTCTTTTTTAACTTCAACAAGCTTAATAGAAATTCCTGGATTTGCATCATCTGAATCACGAGATGGAGCTGAATCAAGAGGTGAGACCATATGTGTCTGTTCCACTCTTGCAAGCTCACTACCATCAGCACCGATTAAAAGTCCAATTACAGTTACAAGATTTTCTTTATCTTTTCTTGCTATTTTTACACCGTCATTTTCAATTTTATCATTACATGGAGCGATCTCAGTATTACATGAGTATGTAAAACTAACTCTGGCACCATCTGGCATTGAAGAAATGACTTCAGGTGTAAGCAGCTCATGTGTTTCAGTCGTTGATATATTAATAACAAAATCAAATAGCGATTCAGCTGATGGTTCAGTAGGTTCTTCTGGCGGTATTTCTCCACCTGGTAAACCTTGAACTTCTGGGCCAGATTCATTCTCTGCACTTGTCGTTGGAGGAACTTGATTCTGGTTTGTTTCATTATCTCTAGAGGCCGTATAAGCAATAGAAGCCGCTTGAGAGGCAAGCACTCTTTGCGGTGATCTCTCATTAACAATTCTCAAAGCAGAACCTTGAGTTGTTGGTTGTGGTTTTCCTGCTGCAATTCTTTGCTCGGCCTCTTTTAAAGTAGCGAGTCTATTAACTGGAGGTGTGCGCACAGCATTTTGTGCTGCAATTCTTTGCTCGGCCTCTTTTAAAGTTGCTAATCTATTCACTGGAGCAATTTTAGCTGGTTCATCTACAACTCGTGAGAATGTTCCAGGAAGTGCGTCGGCCTCAATGGCCTTCATTGGAGGTCTAACGATGACGTCAGTTGCCTTACCAATATATTCTCCGCTTCCTTCGGCCGAAACTTGACGCCCTGTTGTCGCAACACCTGTTCCTGTCTTTGCAGGTAGCTGAGCTTTTGTTGGGCCAAGGGCAGCTCTTGTTGGAGTGACATCTATTGGAGCATTTTCTAGAAGTTTATAGTTTGGTCTTAGAACAACTTCATTGGCCTTGCCAAGAAACTCCCCTTCTACAACTTTTGGTGTTGTCGCCGGCAACTGCGCCTTATAAGGAATAGGTAAATTTGGAGTCGTTGGCTTAGGTCCTGTCAGAGCTTTTAGCGATGGAAGTTTTTCAGGATCTAATATTCTCGTTGCAAATCCTTGAATTGGAGCATTCTCAAGAGCAACTCTTGGAGGAGAGACAACGATATCAGTACTTTTTCCAATGAATTCACTTATTGGAGATTCAACTTTTGGGACCACGTCTTGTTTTTTAGCAACGGCAGTGGACTGCTTTGTTGCAACAGCTGTAGATTCTTTTCCTGCAATACTTCCAACGTTTGGTACAGCATTTTGAGCTGCAATTCTTTGCTCAGCTTCTTTTAAAGTCGCAAGTCTATTCACCGGAGGTGTTTTTGTCGGTGTTTGTGCAGTGGCCTTCGGAGGAGTTGGTGGTGTTGTTTTTGGAACTTTGGCCAATTTAAATGAGCTTAGCACAACAGGTGCTGCAAGGGCCGCACTAAAGGCCGCTTGTGTGCGACAACGATCCATATTTGTGGCCGCTAAACTTTCTTTCATTCTGTCGCCACATGATCTCACTTCTGATTTTGGAGTTTGTAAGAAAGTAACTTCTGCCTCTTTACAGGCGTCGTAAACTTTCATGGCCTGATTTCCTGCAAAAACAGTATCTGCTGCAAGTGCCCCTTTATTTATTGTACTTGTGGCCTTAATGACTTTACTTGCTGTTACGGCAACCTTTAAGACGTTCACTGCAAATAGGGGGGTGAAGCTAAGTGCGATAGAAACACCGACATCAATGAGAACTTCATCTGCTTCGTCTCTATTTTGTTTTGAGCCTTCGACACAAGTATAGAAGTTGTTGAGCTTATTTAAGTTCGGTGATTTGAGATACATTCTATTTTCTGTGTTGTAGTTCGCTCTTTTAAGGATTTTATCGAAATCGCTACAACTTGTTCTTTGACCTTTAAGACATTGAAGAGCTCTTTGATAGTCATTTACAAGTCCATCAATTTCTTTACTTGAGTCCTTCATTTGTTGGCGTAGTGCTTTACTGATTTCATCTTTCGTAGGTTCAGGAGCTGGCTTATTGTATGAATAAGCATTGGTCGATGCACGTGCTTTTGCCATGATTTTTTTGAAATGTTTCCCACGTAATATGGGATTGCTATCAAGAATAACATTTTGCTGCGCTTTGAGTTCTTTTTGTCTCTCAATAAGCTGTGCCGCTTCTCCTGCATTCATGTAGCTACCGTATCCAAGACTTGATATTTTTTTATTAATCTTATACAACTCATCTTGAATTTTTCTAGCGGCCTCAACTGCACTTGTTGTTGAATCCAGTTTTTGCTCGAAAAGTTCGTTGGCCTTTCCAAGTTCACAGGCTTTTAGATCAAGACAATGATTAGCATTAGAGTATGAACCTCTAAATTCACTACAATTGAAAGAATTTTCACCAAGAGTTGCATCTAAATTCGCCTTAGATTCCATAAGGTCATTGATACTTTTTTGAATCTTTTCTGATTTCATATTGTAGTCAACCATCATATAGGCCGGTGCTACATTTGAGTCTGACTCTTTTCTTCCATCTTCAACTTTGCTAAGTGCGATTGAATCGCATTTTTCAGCAAATTGAGAGAGTTGATCATCGTTTGGAAATCTCTCTTTTAATTCTGATTTCAGTTTTACAATATCAAGATCTTTCGGAAGGGAAGATTGGCAAATCGAGCGCGGATCTTTGAATTTTCCATCACTGAAGACATAGTTGAGTGCACCTACAACTCCATTTGAGTAAACATTATCAAGGGAGTCTGCAATTACTTGTGGGCATCTGTTAATTTCTTGGGTCGCAAAACAATCGCGATTTAATGTCGGTTTATTTACATTTTGAATGATTTCTTCAACGTCGCGAACAATTGGTCCGGCCTTGATTGAGTCATCAGCGCGTACAATCTCGTCAAGTTTCTTTTCGAGATCCATACAGTCGCCGCTTTGTTTTGCCTGATTACAATATTCTAAAACATTGTTTTGATATTTTCTAAATTTTGGGGAAGCGACAAGATCTGCAATTTCAGAAGGTGAAAGCTTTCCCTTTTTTATACAAGCATCAGTCAGGTTTTGGTATGGTCCAGCGTTTTCTACACATGAGCCTTGCTTAAAAAGAAGAGGGTTACATTGAAATTCGTTTTGGCCACAGCTCGATTTGTAACCACTGTTTGCAATTTTAGCAGGGTGCTCACAAGACTGATTAACGACCTGGCTAGGATAAGTACCATAGAAGCACTTACTGGCACCATTGGCATAGGCGTTTTCTGGAAAGAACAGTGACGTAAATGTTTCAATTTTATCTTTTGTTCCGAATGAATAAGATGATACGCGAGGGATGGGAGTGTTTCTCTCATCAAGAATCTGAAACTTTATATAAGTATTGTAGATGGCAATTCTTTTCGCACCAGAGAAGTTACTAACTTCTTTTTCACTGAAAGGACGAAGCGACTTGGCCATGATTGGAAATGGCAAAATTAAGTTTAAGATTAGCAGTAGTAATAGTCTTTGATTATTCATTGTTTGTATTGTCGCCTATAAGTTGACCTTTCTGATAATATTTATCGGACTCTTTCTTAATTAAATGAAATTATTTATTTTGTTTTTTCGTTTAGCCGCCTTCGAAAATTGGCAGTGCTTTGTAAGCTGTTAATTTTTTTGACGAATTGTTTTTCAATACGCTAAGATTTTTATTAGGCATGAGGCTTCCACTTACAAGGATGTTGGTGTGAATAAAAATCTTATCATTCTAATCGCTCTCATTATCATCACCATTGAGATGGGGCGTATGTGAAGAAAAGGCCCCTGTAGGATATAGGGGCCTTTCTTTTCAAAAGGCCTATGGCATACTCTTTATTATGTCTCAATCAAATTACAAAAAAAAATCACCCGCTAAAAACACGAAGAAGAAAATCATCGATGGCATGTACTACAATGCAGGTTTTCTCAATGGACCTAGTAAAGAACAGCTCATTAATGAAATCGAAAAATTTCATCCAATTTGGGAAGAGCGATTTTCAAAGTCCAATCCCCCTCCAGAAGGGGATACGTGGCGTGGCCTTCTAAGGCCGGTATATTGGCTTGGCAATTGGCAATTTGCTTGTCTTGATTATTTTCATCCTCCTCATGGCCTTGAACATCGCTGCTTGAGGGCAGAGCAGTTTCCTCCATTCATGCAAAAGCTTGTGGATCAGATAGAGGCCATGACTCATAAAATGGCCCGTAACGATGTACCAAAAGGATGGAAGCTAAATACATGTCTGATTAATTATTACGGCTCAAAAAGAGATGAGGCCGGCCAGATGCAAGATTTGGCCCGTGTGGGAGACCATAAAGACAGTGAACCTGGACCGGTGGCCTCCATTTCCATGGGGGAGAGGGCCATGTTCCAATTTGTTAAGGGAAAGGCACAGGACCCAAAGAACGTTGTTCATGAAATGTGGTTAAACGACGGCTCTCTACTTATTTTTTGGTCGAAGAGATTTAAAGAAGAGCTTTTTCACCGCGTCCAACGTGTTGAGGCAAAGGGAAATCGCATATTCAATGATCATTTAGATGACTACGAAACTCGCAGAATTAATCTGACATTTCGCTATGTGCCCGACCAGTATATTTATCCTCTAAGCGAAATGCCTCGTGAGAAAGTTGAAGATATCAATCCCTATCTAGAAAAGCTTGCAAAGTATTCTGAATATTTTAAGAATCTAGTTTAATAGGTGATCACTTCTAGAGCTGATCACCTTTAGATATACGAGACTTCGGTAGGATTACCGTATGAGGCTTTACCGTCACTTTTTCACCAATAATAACATCACCCATAATTGAGGCCTTAAGGCCAATGGTTGCTCCTTGCTTGATCACAACTGGAGAAAGAATAAGAAATCCTCCCTGTGCGTAGTGACCAAAAATTGTGGCCGAACCACCAATGGTAACATTATCTTCTAAAGTAATTAAACATGGATCTGAGATATTAGAAGTGTTGATCATAACTCCGCGACCAACTTTCATACCCATCATTTTGAAAAAGAGAATATTGAGGGGAGTGGGTGTGATGAAATCGAGAAAAGTATAACGAACCATCTGTGTAAGAGCGTTGTGGTAATACCAAGGAAGTGTCTCTATAGAGAACCAACTTCCACGCCAATTTGATTTAATTTTAGAATTTAATCTTAAGGCCCAATTAAAAAATGGGGCCAAGAACACGAGAGAAATTCCAAAAATAAAATAAGAGACACCAATCCCCATTCCTACGCAAAAAGCACGAAGTAAAAGTGCCCAAGAAGCACTCCATTCATATAAAGAAGTGACAATGGCCACTCCGGGAGTCAGGGCAATTCCAAAACTCAGGAGATAGATAATGATCATGGGAGCGATGGCAATGAGAAAAGCAAAAGAGCGAAAACTCCTAATGATTGTTTCAAATTTCCCACGAATTCCTTTTTTATCAGATTTACGCGAGTGGACATCAATACGTTTTGTTTCACGTACATTTTCTTTAAATGAGCTTTGAAGGTGAGGTAAATCCTCGTAATTTTTATTCTTTGTCATAGTAATATTATAGCTTTTTGGACACCTATTAGCCTAGCTCTTTTTTTATATCTAAATTGCCAATAATTAAATTGTGTACAATTTAGTTTTGTGATAGATTTTCAAAAAACACAGGGAGGATTAATGAAAACAGTATATGAATTTAAGGCCATTGATATCAAAGGAAAAGAGCGCTCACTTTCAGAGTTTGAAGGCAAGCCTTTACTGATAGTAAATACGGCCAGCAAATGTGGTTTCACCCCTCAGTACAAGGAACTTCAGGATCTATACAAGAATTTTGAAGGTAAGGTAGAAGTCTTGGCCTTTCCATGTAATCAATTTGGAGCACAGGAGCCAGGTGAGTCCGAAGAGATTCAAAGTTTTTGTGACTTAACTTTCAATGTGACTTTTCCATTATTTTCAAAAGTTGATGTAAACGGTGATGAGGCCCATCCTCTCTATAATTTCTTAAAAGAATCATTGCCAGGACTTCTTGGGTCAAAGGCCGTGAAGTGGAATTTTACAAAATTTCTCGTAGATAAAAATGGTGTACCAGTTAAAAGATATGCCCCTCAGGTTAAACCCAGTGAAATTTTCGATGATATTAAGGAGCTATTATAGTGACTGATGACAGTATTCTTCTTCATAAGCAATTGTGCTTTTCTATCTACCGCCTGAGTAAAGCGGTGATTCAAACGTACAGACCCTTTTTGGATGAGATCGATTTAACTTATCCTCAATATTTGTCCATGATTGTTTTATGGGAAACAAAGAAAATAAACGTAAAAGATCTTGGAGAAAGACTCTGTCTTGATTCCGGAACACTTACTCCACTTATTAAACGTCTTATTGATAAGGGGTATGTTGAAAAGAAGCGATGCTCAGATGACGAGAGGATTGTTAATATCTCTTTGACAAAATCAGGTGAAGAGCTTCAAAAGAAGGCCTGTGAAATGAGAGATAAAATGCTCTCATGTGTGGCCATTGATCCAAAAAGAGAAGCAGAACTTAAAAATAAAATAGATGAATTTTACAACACTGTTAAAAGTGAAGGAGTTAAATAATGAACGAACAAATTTTGAAAGCTCTAGATTGGAGATATGCAACGAAGGTTTTTGATGCCAATAAGAAAATTAATGAAAAGGACTTAAATGTTTTAAAAGAAAGTTTACGTTTGGCACCGTCTTCTTATGGATTACAACCTTGGAAGTTTATCATTGTTGAAAATCCTGAAGTGCGCACACAATTGCGCGAGTTTTCTTGGAATCAAACACAAGTAACAGATGCTTCTCACTATATTGTCTTTACTGCTCTTAAAACAATGGATGAGAGTTATGTTCAAAAATACATTGAAGATATTGCAAACACTCGCAATCTTCCTGTTGAAGGATTAAAAGGGTTTAAAGATATGATGGTGGCCAATATTGTTAATGGTGGTCAAAAACAAGATATATCTGCTTGGGCCCAAAGACAATCTTATATAGCTATGGGAGAGCTCGTACTCGCTGCAGCTCTTTTAGGAATTGATACTTGTTGCTTAGAAGGTCTTTCTCCAGCTGATTACGACAGAATTCTAGGGCTAGACAACTCTCAATATGCAACGATTGCTGCTGTTGCCGTAGGTTATAGAGCAGCAGATGATAAGTACCAAGATTTGAAGAAAGTGCGATTTTCTGAAGACGAAGTTTTTCAAACAATCTAGGAGCATGACATGTTAAATTTTGAATTTCAAAATCCTGTTCACGTTCTTTTTGGAAAAGGTGAGATTGCGAAGCTTTCTCATCTTTTGAAAAACAAGAAAAAAGTGATGATTACTTTTGGTGGTGGAAGTATCAAAAAAAATGGTGTTTACCAACAAGTGGTAAATGCTTTAGAAGGAATTTCATTCGTTGAATTTGGAGGAATTGAACCAAATCCTCGCTATGAAACACTGATGGAAGCGGTCGCTCTTGCCAAAAAAGAGGGTGTTGATTTTCTTTTGGCCGTAGGTGGTGGCTCTGTAATTGATGGAACGAAATTTATTGCACAGGCCATTTGCTATGAAGGCAGTGATCCCTTTGATGTTTATCGTAAGCGTTTACCAATTACGAAGGCAATTGAACTTGGAAGTGTGCTCACTTTAAGTGCCACGGGATCTGAGATGAATATGTTTACAGTTGTGACAAAAGGTAAAGATAAGCTTGGTTATGGTCATCCTCTTCTTTATCCAAAATTTTCAATTATTGATCCAACAGTGATGTTCTCTCTGCCAAAAAAACAAGTGGCCAATGGTATCGTTGATGCTTTTGTTCACGTTACAGAACAGTACTTAACTTATCCTGTAAATACACCTCTACAAGACCGAATTGCAGAAGGGATTCTTTTAACTTTGCTGGAAGAAGGTCCAAAAGTAATGAGTAATTTGGAAGATTACGATGCTAGGGCAAATATGGTTTGGTGTTGTACGATGGCCCTAAATGGAATCATAGGTGTTGGTGTTGTCCATGACTGGGCAACTCATGGAATTGGTCATGAGTTAACAGCACTTCAAGGTATTGACCATGGAAGAACGCTTGCTGTTGTTCTGCCAAGTCTTTTGAGAGTGCAAAAAGATAAGAAAAAAGAGAAATTGCTTCAATTTGCAAATCGTGTATTTGGTATCAATGAAAGTGATGAGAACAAGGCCATTGAATTAGGGATCAAGGCCATGGAAGAGTTTTTCCACTCGCTTGAAGTTCCAACAACTCTTGGTGACTATGGTCTGGATCGATCATTCATCGAAGAAGTGAAGGAGAACTTGAGGTCTCGTCAATTTGGTGCACTTGGTGAGCACCAAGATATTGATCTCGAAAAAGTGGGTCTTATCTTAGAAGGCGCACTATAAAGTAATAGATTGAAGAATAAGTTTGAGTGAAAACTCAACTTGTTCTTCAATTTCTTTTTCACCTGTCTGATAAAATTGCCCATCGATAATTAGAAGTGCAAGACCATGAAGTCCCGACCAAAAATGGCGGGCCGCCATCTGAGGATCAACTTTTTTGAAAACTTTTTCGCTGATGCCTTTTTCAATGAGTTCAATTAAAAAAAGAAAGGCCTTATCTGCATACTCACAACTTCCTTCTTGGAGTTCACTCGAATAACGATAGAACATAGAGCGGTATTGCCCCTCTTCATCAATAGCAAATTGTACATAGGCGTGACCAACATTTAGAAGGTGCTTATCGACTTTCTTGTGAACTGGAGCACTCGTTAGGGCATGGTGGAAACTCTCAAATGAGCGCGCAACAATTGCATTAATTAACATATCTTTGTTTTTGAAGTGGCGATAAAGTGACACATGACTGACGCCAAGACTCGTTGCCAATTCTCTTAATGAAAAATTGGGGTGCCCTTCTTTTTTTATATATTCAATGGCCAGGGTTAGAACGCTCTCTTTCAAGTCCCCGTGATGATAGGTATTTGTCATTTTTTTATCCTACAACATATTTTCAATGTTTACAATGGTAACATTTATGTTACAGTTGGTAACATTGGAGGAATAATGAAAAATATCGTTGTCATCAATGGCCATTCAAAAGAGGGAAGCTTCAATGAGGCCATAGCAAATACATATGCCGATCACAAAAGAACAATCGGTCATAGGGTTGAAACTCTTCATCTTTACAAGATGACATTTGATCCTGTTCTTAAAACGGAGTACAAAGAGGGAAATGCCAAGCAACCCCTTGAAGAGGATCTAAAACGCGCATCAGAACTTATTCAAAACTCTGATCACCTTGTTTTTATTTATCCTGTTTGGTGGGGGAATATGCCCGCAATTTTAAAAGGCTTTATTGATCGCGTTTTTGTTCCTGGATTTGCCTTTCGCTATCATAAAGATTCACCTTTTTGGGATAAGCTTCTAAGTGGAAAATCGGCAACCGTGATTACGACTTCGGATTCACCAAATTTTTGGTTAAAACTTGTAAATTGGTCAGCGCCATCGCGGGTGCTGACAAAGTCCGTGCTCGAATTTTGCGGCATCAAAACGAAGAAAGTTTTAAATTTTGCTGAAGTTCGAAAATCAACTCCCGCCTCTCGTGAAAAGTTTTTGAAGAAGGTGCAAACTCTCGATTCGCACCTCTAATTTTTGACTTAAGCGTGTTGGATTGGGATTGAAAACTTAAATACCGATCCACCGTCTTCATTTGGTGTGGCCCAGATTTTTCCTTCGTGGGCCTCAACAAAGTCAATGCAAAGATTGAGTCCCATTCCAATTGAATCTGGAGAAAGACGATTTTTCTTACTCTTCTCTTTCTCAAATAGTGAGTTCAAAAAGGCGTTAGAAACTCTATCGCCTTTATTTGAAATTGAGAAAATGGCCGTTCCATTTTCTTGTTTCGCTTCGATTTCAACATTACTATTTCGGGCCCCATGTTTAATAGCATTAGATAGGAGATTTCTTGTAATAAGCGCCATAATATTTGGATCGGCGAGAATTTTAAAATTATTCTCAGTCTTATTCACGATATCAACTTCTCTAGAATGGCCTATTGGTCCAACTTCTTTAGTACATCTTTCGATCAAATCTAAAACAGAAAATTCTTCTTTGTGAATTTCAAGTGTCTTGTTTTGCCCTTTTATCCAGTGGAGAAGATTGAAAAGAAAGTCTTTAGATACTAGGGAGGAGTAGCTCATGACACCCAAAGTTCTTTTAATTCTTTCTTTATCAAGTTCATCGACTTTTTCAAATAGTTGAGTTGAAAGAGAGTTTAGACTATTAATATTTCCCAAAACGTCATGAGAAATAATTGAGAGTAGCTTATTTTTAAGCGCGATATATTCTTCTAGTTCATTTGTTAAAACTTTCTCTTTTGTTGTATCAAGAAGAGTAATAATTTTTCCTTGATAACTATCCTTTTTCTTATTCACTAGATCATATTCAATTCTAAAATAACGGCATCGGTCGTGTTCAAGATGAGGGATGGTAATTGAAATATTATCGTTAATCTTGGCCACTTGTTCGTCGCTTAAAAAACTGAAGACTCTATCCAAATTGATCCCGGCCCTTATTTCATTATGACATAATTCCTTGGCCTGAGTGTTGAAGTTTTTTAGCGTATTATATTTATCAAAAACAAAAATTGGATTCTTTGTATTTTCAAATGCAATATTGCGCGAGAGTAGATAGAGGTCTAAAAACTCAAACTTAAATAGGGCAAAACTCAGTCCTAGAGCAGAGGGTAGAAGAGTAACAGGAGTTAATTGTAACCAGCGATAGTTTTCATCAACAGTCATGGCATAGGTATCAGCAAAGATTGAAAAACCAGTACTAATGAGAATAACAGTGGCCTGGCTACGGTATTTAAATGTTTTAGAAAAAACTAATTTAATAAAAAGAAAGAATAAACCTGTATATAGCAACAGATAAGTGTAAATGACATGAAAGTAAAAAATGGGTCCGTCTTTATATTTAATGGTTGTTATTCCATGGATCGTGATGGTTTCAAAGTCATAACTGAAATAATCTCTTGTAAACGGTAGCCAGCATGTGATGGCAATGACAGCAGCTGGGGTAAGAATAATCGTCGTGAGAGTTTTAGTTAGTTTGATTTGTTCTTTGAAAAAAACGTGAATGAAAATGAGGGCCCATAGGGGGCAGATAAAAGCAACGCCAATAAACTTGAAGCGAGTAAAGGCCACAAGTAAATCCATATCGTGAAGCTGGATAATATTGAGGGCACTAAAGCACCAAATAAAATACCCAAGCAAGATAAAGAACAATGTCTTTGAACCACTATGTTTAAAGTGACTCGCAGTTCTTTGCATCAAGAGGGTGAAGGTACAAATTGAAATAATCAGTAAAAAATTTAGGATGATGTTTAGCATGGAAAAATTCTATGGGGAAAGTTTCCAATCATCAATAAAAAACCCCTCCTTGCGGAGGGGCGGTCAAGACACCTAAGTGTATAAGTGTTTGCGTTGAAAAAAAACCAGAAGGATGCCCTGACGCTTATTGTAATGCAATTGATGTGAGTTCTTGCATGAGGGACTGAGTTCTTTCGATAAACAGATCTTTTTGCTCTGCTTTCAGACCTTCAGAAGAAATCGTTGCCATATCTTCTACGTGTTTACATAATTTTTCAACCAGTGCTTCATTTTTTCCGGATTCATGTATTTTCAATGCGTTACGCACAAGAGGATTCAAGGGGTTAACGACTAAAGTCTTTTTAATAGGAAAACTCATGCCTCCACCCATACTCTGGGCCATTTTTGAAAAGCGCTTCATTTGCTCATCTACCTTGAAATAGGCCGGAGAGTGTGAGTTCTTAATCTTGGCAATTTCGATCTCTGTATCGTCCATTTTGGCCTCCTCTCCCTCTTTTTTAGGAGCAAGGATGCTAATGAAAAGATCTTTGATTTTCATATCCTCTTCATTTGTATTTTCGCTTTCAAGAATATTGGCAATTTCAGCATCAACACTCGTGAATTGAACGTTGTGCTCTCCAACTTTCTTCGTTTCTGCATGTTGCATAAAATGTGGATCAATATGGTCGTCTACTTCTAGAGTTTGCACACCAACACTTAGCAGCTCTTTTCTAAGTGAGTTGTCTGATTTTTCTTTTTCAAAGTAGATAACTTTATCACCAAGCTTTTCTTTGTATTCGGCCGGAATTGATTCTTTATATTCTGTCAAAGTCATGAACTTACCAGCACTATTTTTGAAAAGAACACGCTCTCTCATAAGTTCATCAAATTTAGGATCTGACACACATCCGTATTTTATAAATAGATGAATGTCTTCCCAAATCTCTTCGTAGCGAGGACGATCTTTTATCCATAATTTTTTAAGGGCCTCGGCCACTTTTTTTACAATATAGTTTGAGATCTTAGAAATATTTGGATCACCTTGCAGTGAAGATCTAGAAACATTTAGAGGAATATCAACAGAGTCTACAGTTCCTTTGAGAAGGCCTAGGAAATCTGGCATGATATTTTTTACGTTATCAGAAACGAAAACCTGCTTACAGTAAAGACGGATATTTCTATCTGTCATTGGTTTCGTAGGATTAAATTTCGGGAAGAAAAGCACACCATCAAGAGTGAATGGGTGGTCTACTTTTAAATGAATCCAAAATAAAGGATCACCATCCATAGGGAACATTTTTTGATAGAAGTTTTTATAGTCTTCATCTTTAAGTTCACTTGGGTCTTTTTTCCAAATTGGGTTTGTATCGTTGATTTGTTGTTGTGTTAGCTCTTTACCTTCTTCTAGTTTTTCGTTCACATTGATGAGAACAATAGGGTAAGGCATAAAATCGCAATGATTTTTAAGAGTCGTAGAAAGTTTAAATTCACTTAAAAATTCTTTTGAATCTTCTGCAATATGTAGAGTAATTGTAGTTCCTACATCCGTTTTAGATGACTCGGTAAATGTGTAGTCTGTATCACCTTCACAAATCCATTTTGTTGCTTTTGCTCCATCTTCCATAGAAAGTGAGTCAACTTCAACTTTGTTGGCCACCATAAAGGCAGAGTAAAATCCAAGACCGAATTTTCCAATGATGTCGTTATTTTTCTCACCATTTTGTTCCATCTTTTTAACAAATTCTTCGGCACCAGAGAAGGCCAGTTGGGCGATATATTTTTCAACCTCTGATTCAGTCATACCAAGACCGTTATCAGTGATCGTAATTGTATTTAATTTGTCATCGACTTTGATTTCTACACGTCCGGCCGGAACTTCTACGTTTCTAGTTCTTCCTAGAGTGCTTCTTTTTGTAATGGCGTCAGTGGCGTTGGCCACAAGCTCGCGAATGAAAATATCGTGCTCTGAGTAAAGCCATTTTTTAATAATGGGAAAAATGTCAGCCGTTTGAACGGAAATACTTCCTTTTCTTTCGCTCATAGTCAAAAACTCCTTCTTTAAATTAAACTCCCATTAACTATGGGGCCATTTTCTCCAACGTCAAGGTTCAAACCATGGACGAATTTAATTTTTTTGGCTAAATATAAGAAATTCCAATTATAATAAGGAAAAATCCTTAAAGGCAGGAGCGACGACATGACGCCAAATAATCCTTTCCCAAATAAAGATGATGTCATCATTATTACAACTGGGGGAACAATTGAGAAAACTTACGATGAAGTTGAGGGTTCACTCTTAAATCGTGAGTCGGTTGTAAAGCAAATGATTCTTTCGCGCCTACGCTTACCTTATACGCATTTAAATGTTTTTACGATTATCAATAAGGACTCATTGGATTTCACTGATGCTGATCGTTTGCTCTTATTAAATACGCTTAAGGCCCAATCTCAGATGGGGCTACCAATTGTTGTACTCCATGGAACTGATACAATGAGTGTCAGCGCTGAATACGTTCAACAAGAAATGACTGATCTCAATGTTCCAATCGTATTCACAGGGGCCATGAGACCAATGGGTTTCGAAAATAGCGATGCCACTCAAAATGTTACTGAGGCCATGCTGGCCGCAAAATTATTGGGGCCTGGAATTTATATTAGTTTTCACAACAGAATTTTCACTGTGCCAGGTGTGAGAAAGAATAAACTTACTCGTACATTTGAAACATTTTAGGAAATTGCAATGCTTGTAAAAGACACAATCAACTTATTTAAAAAATCATTTGTGTCTTTACTTCCCATTTATATTTTCATGCTAATCTTGAAACCTTTTGGCGTCTATTTGAGATTATTTCTTGGTGATAATCAAATTGCATACCTAGTCAGTGATGGTGTGACTTCTTTACTAGTGGGGCTATTAAATATTTTTATTATTCTCTCACTTTTGGCCAATGATAAAGGAGAGAAGCATTCATTTTTCTCTCTGCTTGTTAATAAAAAATGGTCAGTCATTGATTACTTCTTCACTGTAGTTAAATTTGTCATTCTCCTAATTGCAGGCTTTTGCTTACTCGTTATTCCTGGACTTCTGGTGGGATTTTATTATTCCTTTGGTCCAATGGTGTCACTTGTTTATGAAAATGAAGAAAGTGTTTTTAAAAGATCGGCCGCTATTGTTAAGGCCAATTTAAAACCTGTCATTATTTTATATGTGCTGATATCTGTTTATGGAATGGGAAGTGAATTTATCTTGCTACCAAGTTTGAAAGCGACGCCACTGTATGAAATGATTTTTTGTGCTTTCGATGTCATTCCTTCAGTGATCTTATTATTGATGAGTTTTTTGATAGTAAAACGTGAAAGTCTTGAGGACACTAGAACTTCTGATGAAGTCTAGTGTCTCAATATATTTTTAAGACTAATCTAGAAAAGTCGTCTTTCCATCATTCACAACAATTCCTGAGAAATCATCGCCTGATTCAAATGAACAAGAGTAGCTACCTGTAATTTCAGTGCTCTCGATTTCACCTTTTGAAAGTGGACACATAATGTGCTCATTCACTTGCCAAAGACTTACTCTAAGAGCGCATTCACCATTTTCATCAATAGTTTTAGAAATAACTTTACCAATGACTTGGGCCTCGTACTGTTTGCAAGAAAAGGCCTGAGTTTGAGTCATAGCTGCAAAAGCGATTAAAACAAATAGAGTTTTCATAGGTATCCTTCGTGTGGGTTAAATTTAGGCGCATAGTAATATTCAAAAGAGGGCCTGTAAACAAATTGGGAATTAAGATTTCGTTAGATATTGTCAAAAATAAGGAATAAGTCACCTAAGTTACATAAATTTATAGCTGAGTGTTTATGTTTTCTAAACACTGTCCGAATAGTCACGCGAGTAGGGGGAGGGTGTGATGAAAGCAATATATTTTGTTGTTCTTATTGGTTTATTAGCTTCATGCGTAGTTGGCAATAGTCATATTGATGTTTCTGAAATTCATGATGATACACGAGGTGGAAGCTCGCAAATAGGTCGTGCGCAAGTGAGTTCTGTTGCAATTTCAAATAATCAATTGATCGTCCAAGGAAAATCATTTTTGCCTGTTCAGAAAATTTCCATTACGGGTGATGGTTTTTCAGAAGACTTTTCAATTGAATCCATTACTGAAAATAAAATTGTGGCCAATGGACTTCAAAATATTTCTTTTAAAGTGGGTTCAATTTTTAATTTAGTCATTAGTGATTCAAACGGATCTGCCTCTTTTTCGGTAACTTTTGAATTACAAAATGGAGCAATTGTTGATGCTCATATCAGTGGTACTGCTAATATATCACAATCAAAAATTCAAAATCTAACAACGGACTTAGCTTCGAAATTAAATATTGCAGATATTGATATTGACCCTGCATTGGCCGCAAATAGTGACACTAAAGTAAGTTCTCAAAAAGCGGTTAAAGCTTTTGTGGCCAATGAAATAGATGCCAATGGCAAATGGGGAAAATCTGGAAGTGATATTTATTTTAATAATGGCAGTGTGGGGATTGGGACGAGCTCTCCCTCTAAGAGACTCGAGGTTTATGGAACAAGTCAGAGTACATCAACCGTAAGTATTACAAGAAATAGCGACAGCAATTTTGGAAGCTATTTAGAATTCTCAAAATCAAGAGTTGATGGTCTTGGTGTTAGTGGAGATCGAATTGGTGAAATTAAATTCATTGCACCTGATAGTGCGGGGTCATCATTAACCTATTCAAGAATTTATACGAAATCTACTTCGGCAACAAGTGGTAATGCCTCTGGGGATATTTCATTTCAAACCTTGCAATCAGGTGTAGAAAGTACAGCACTTCTTATTTCGGATTATATTTATGCGAATAGAAGTTTACAGCTTGAGGGAAGCCAAACTGTTTTAATGAGAAATAGTAACAGTTCTTCAGGACATGGGATGAATTTTTATAAGAGAAGATCTTCAGGAGCAGTTCAATCGGGAGATAATCTCGCATGGATTTCAGCGCAGGGGCATGATGGAACAAATTGGGGATCATACTCAAGTGCAATAAGTTTTCGTGCAACTGAAAGTCAAACGGCTTCTGCGGCCGGAAGTCAAATTCAATTTCAAACAACTCAAAATGGGACGACTTCGCCCTTTATTCGCATGACTGTTCATCACGATGGGAATGTTGGAATAGGAACAACTGCGCCATCGCATCTTTTACATGTCAATGGCGTGGCCCGCTCGACCCAAGCGAGCTTTGATACTTCTTCTGATCGAAGAGTGAAGGATAATATTCGTGATGTTCAAAACGGACTTGAGATGATTATGAAACTTCGTCCAGTTCGTTATGAATATATTAAAGAATATGTAAGTCGTAGCAGGGAACTTGCAGGTGTTAAGACAGGATTTGTCGCCCAAGAAGTAGCACTGGTTGACCCTACAATGGTAAAGAAAATTGTAGAGAAATACAGTGACAAAGTTATTGAGGATTTCAATGTTTTAAATACGGCCAATATGATTCCTTTACTTGTTTCTGCCACTCAAGAACAAGAAAGAGAAATCTCTTCATTGAGAAATATGAATGAGAAATTGGAGAGTAAAGTAAATCAAATGAAAGAAGTTTTATGCGAAATAAAACCGAGTGCTTCTCTTTGTCATTAGGCCATGCAGGTAAAGATGCCATCGGACAGAGGCGAATTTTAAACACTTAAGTCCTTTACTCGGGCATAAGTTGCCTAAATAACGATCTTTTATTTGGAAAACTTAGAGCTAAGTTAAAATTTCCGAAGAGAATGTGAGGAGTTATATTAGGTGTTTAGGGTACATTTTCACATTATTCTTTTGTTTGGGACCATATTCATAACACAGTCATGTGTAATGGATAAGGGGAGCATCACTATCTCTGGGATCGGAGATAAAATCTTAGGTGCTAAAACTCAGATGGATAAAGCGAAAGTTTTTTCTGTATCTATCGAAAATAATCAACTCATCATTCAAGGTGAAGATCTTTTATCCGCAAAAAAAGTTTCAGTAACTGGAGATAGCTTTTCTGAAAACTTTGCCATTGAGTCTGTCTCTGCATCTAAAATCGTGGCCAATGGATTGAATAATATCTCTTTTAAAGTTGGTGCTCTTTTCAATCTCATTATCAGTGACAGTTATGGTTCTGCTACATTTTCAGTAACGTTTGAGCTTCAAGATGGAGCGGTCACGGCCACAAAGATTCATGATATGGGAGCAGCAGAAGGTCAGGTTCTAAGATTCTCCGCAGGAGAGTGGGGGCCGGCCGATCTTTCAGGACTTAACTACGCAGGCAATTGGGATGCTTCAAGTTTGGCAGCTCCTTCTGTTTCACCAAGTGGCGGGGATTATTATATCGTTACAAGTTCAGGGGCCACAGATTTAGCAGGTGGACCAGGTACGAATTCATGGCTTGTTGGTGATTGGGCCATCTACAACGCTGTTCTTGGTCAGTGGGAGAAAGTCGCAAACGGCTCAACTGTAACTAGTTTTAACGGCAGAAACGGAGTCGTTACCGCTCAAGATGGTGACTACTCTCTTAGTGGTTTGTCTGATGTTGATATGGCAGGAGCGAGTGCGGGTAAAGTTTTAAAATATGATGGTACGAAATGGATTATGGGCGATGACCTCTCGGGAGGTGGTGCCGGTTCTGTCAGTTCAACTGAAATCGCTGACGGCTCCATTGTTGATGCAGATATCAATGCCTCTGCAAATATCTCTCAATCAAAAATTCAAAATTTAGCAACAGATCTTGCTGCAAAATTACCTCTAACAGGAGGCACCTTAGCTGGTGCTCTTGATATGGGTGGAAATAATATTGGCAATGTCGGAACTGTTGATGGGGTAGATGTTTCATCGCTAAGTACATCAGTTGGAACGAATACTTCAAATATTTCTACAAATGCAGGAGATATTCTTTCTTTACAAACAAGTGTTGCTACTAACGCTACAGATATTGCGACGAACACCACTGCAATTGGCACAAAGTTCAATTCTTCAGATGTTGACACCGATATTACTTTGGCCGCGGATAGCGATGGAAAAGTCCCTTCCCAAAAGGCCATTAAGGCCTATGTCGATAACGCAGTTACAGGTGTTGGGGCAACTGATTTTGTAAAACGTGACGGAACGATTGCAATGACTGGCTCTCTTGATGCTTCTACTTTCGGGATTAAACTTAAAGATGCAGATATCAATTATGTTACGATAAAAGCAAATAATGCAATGAGTGCAGATTTAAACTTTATACTTCCGGCAACAAATGGAACAAGTGGATATGTTCTTTCCACTGATGGTGCTGGAAATTTAAATTGGATTGCACCCACAACAGGAAGTGTCACCAATGTTGCCGTTACGGCCCCTTTACAATCGAGTGGTGGGGCAACACCAAATTTATCCATTACACAATCAAGCTCATCTACAAATGGTTATCTCTCAAGCACAGATTGGAATACCTTTAATAATAAGGTCGCGACATCTCGTACGATCAACGGTAAGTCTCTGGCCAGTGATGTGACATTAGTCACGACAGATATTACAGAAGGGACAAATCTTTATTTTACGGATGCTCGCGCTAAAAGTGCAGCAGTTGTAAATTCAACTGCTGGTTCCCAAACCGATCAAGCGCCAAGTGTCGCTTCAATTAAAACTTATGTAGATACAGCAGATGCTACCAAAGTTGATAAGACTACAACTGTTAATGGTAAGGCCCTCTCAAGTAACGTTACTTTGGTAACTACTGATGTTGCAGAAGGGACAAATCTCTATTTTACAGACGCTCGAGCTAAGAGTGCTTCAGTCGTTAACTCAACTGCAGGAAGTGAAGCCGATCAAGCGGCATCTGTAAGTGCGATGAAAACGTATGTCACAAACGAAATTGATGCCAATGGAAAATGGGTTAAAACGGGAAGTGATATTTATTATAATACAGGTAACGTTGGAATAGGAACAGCGACGCCAACGTCCCAATTGCATGTTGCAGGAAGTAGTACTGATACTGTTGCTGGCTTTCCAAACTTTATTCATTTCGTTCTTGATCTTGATAACACCGCGCTTTCTGCGACAAGTAATAGAGGATTGCAATCAACAGTTAACTATAATTCTGCACTAGATAGTACTGGAACAAATGCTTCTAATGTCGGCTACTTTGTTCATAACTCTGCGGCCAATATTACTCGTGCCCATGCATCAGAAGGGGCCATCGTTTCCATGTCTACAGGTAATACCACTCACGCCGTAGGAGTGAGAGCGAGTTATTCTGCACAAAGCGGAACAATTGAAAATGCCTACGGTGTAGAAGTCGCATCTGGTGGAATTGAAGCGAATATTACTAATGGTTACGGTGTCTATGTTAAGACAGTGAAAGGAACCAATAAATGGTCATTTTTCACTAACGATGCTACTGCTCCAAGCTTCTTTGCAGGTAGTGTTGGTGTTGGAACCCAAACTCCTGATACTCAACTTGAAATAGCGGGGAGTGGAACTGGGGCCGGCAGAGGGATTTCTTCTACCGCCTATAGTAATACAAATCCAGCAGGTCTTCTTGTACTTAGAGGGGCAAGAGGAACAGAGGCGGCGCCAACGGGAATGCTAAATGGTTCACGATTAGGTTGGTTGAGTTTTAGTGGACATGATGGAACTAATTTTGTTTCTCAAAATAATCCAACTGGTATATCTGCTAAAGCTGCTGAAGACTGGAGTGCTACTGGTCACGGTTCTTATTTATATTTTCTCACGACAGGAATTGGTCAAATTGATGGTTCAGTTCGCATGACAATTACTGATAGTGGTAATGTGGGAGTTGGAACAAGTTCACCTGCAGAAAAACTTGATGTAGTTGGTAATATAAAAGCAACGGCCTTTATTGGTGATGGTTCTTCTTTAACTGGTGTCACAGCAAGTAGTACAAGTAATAATGTGAACTCAGTGATTACGGCCGATGCTGATAATAATGGAACAGGAGACATTCTTTTCAATACGGGAACTAATACAAGAATGGCCATAACCAATTCAGGTAAAGTAGGGGTTGGAACAACTTCACCTACAAAAGATATTCATATCTCGGCCAGCGGGACCACTTCAGGGCCAGGTATTAGACTCCAAAATACCAGTACCAATGGGGCCGATTTTCAAATGGTTGTTACCGCTGATGGCCATGGTAATGGTGCGAATAAATTTATCTTACAAGATAACAATGCAGGTGATCCACGATTGACAGTTGATGGTAACGGTAATGTTGGGATCGGTACGGCATCTCCTTCTGGACTTTTGCACTTAGAAAAAGCAGATGCACCACTTTTAAGAATTACAAGAGGTGCAGTGTTAAATGCTCTTTTAGGAGACCTTGGAGCTACAAATAATGGGCAATTGAATCTTTATGATTCAACAGGAACCTTAGGAACCTTACTCACTTCAAGTGGCCCATCTTATTTACTTGGTGGAAATTTGGGAATCGGAACAAATGCGCCTGCTCAGCCTCTTCATATTCAATCAACATCTAATATCCCTCTTTTAGTTGAAAGTACTGATGCCGTTGCAAGAATAGAATTAAAGGATCCAACATCATCAAATGCCATTGTAACAAGTTCAGGCCTTTTGCAATTTACAACCAATGGGACAACTGCCGCAGAAACCAGAATGACCATCGATTCTACTGGTAATGTCGGTATTGGAACGTCTGCGCCAAATGCTACGAATAAGATGACTGTAAAAGCTGGCGGGGGAGCTTCTGGAATTAGAGTTGAGTCTGAAGATGGTACGGAGGCCGGACACTTTTGGCCTTCATGGATGACTTTAAAGAAGGGTGGCACAAACACATATATGGGAATTGGACTTCAAGATGATGGTCAACAGTGGAACCTTGTTCATCATAATGATGGTTCATTTCGCATCCAAGATGTGACAGCATCTTTTGCTAATCGTTTTACAATTACGGATGTCACTGGAAACGTCGGAATTGGTGCCACTGCTCCTACATCAAAACTGGCGATCGTCCAAACTGACGACACTGCACACAAGGGAATTAGACTTACAAATTCTGCAAATACGGCATCATTTGGTATCTATGTTGATGCTACAGATAAAACACATATTGGTGCACCTACAGCTTCGCCAGATGCGATGGTTTTAGAAAATAGTTCCGGAATTGTTGAATTCACTGCCAACCGTCAATGGCTAACGGGAAAAGATGGCGCAGACAATTTTTGGTATGGAACAAAAAGTGGTGACGACACTTCAAGTTTTTTTGGTGTTAAATCAGATGCTTCGAGTATTCCATCTTCTATAATGTTTAGAACTCAAAATGTTGAAAGAGCGGTTATTACAAGTGCAGGTAACGTTGGTATTGGAACTTCAAGTCCAGGTTCAAGATTGGATATCGTTGGTGGATCGGCCGCACTACATATTAGACATTCTTCTCAACCAACATTTTGGCAAGTGGGCCCTGATGGCTCAAATAATTTTATTATATACAATCAAGCAGGTAATGGCGCCTATCTTACTAATGGTGGTACTTCCTGGGTTGCCAATTCTGATAGAAGACTTAAAAGAGATATCGAAACTATTCCTAATGCTCTTACAAAATTGAGTGAAATAGATGGTGTGACTTATTGGTATAACGAAGACGATTCTGAACAACAGCGAAGAGTTGGGGTTATTGCCCAAGATGTAAAAAAAGTTTTACCAGAGGCGGTAACTGAAAGAAACGGTTTTCTAGGAGTTCGCTACCAAGAGATTATCCCTTTAGTTATAAATGCCACAAAAGAATTTTATCAAAAATATCTGGTGGGTCAGTCACAACAAGATGAGAAGATTCGTCATTTAGAAGAAGAGAACGAGAAGCTTAGAGCTAAGAATGATGAGATTGAAAAGCGACTTGAAGCTCTTGAGAGGAAAATGGCCAGTCTTCCTGATGAGACCGAATCGAATTAATTGTCTAAAGTAGCTCGTTCATCTTCGAAAAGCAGTTCGCTCCATCTTCAATTCTAGAAATCAATAAGTCTATATTAGGATTGTTGTATCCCGATTTTAAAATTTTCATGAATTGTTCTTTGTATTCAGAATTTTTTAAAAGCTCAATAAACCAATTTTCATGAATTAATTTAGTGTTTATAAATGGCATGATATTATCATTGAGATAGAATCTACCGTTCATAATTGGATTATTGTGATACTTAGTTACTAGTTCTTTTACATCATTTCGATATTGACTCTCAAGTAGGATATCAAGTAGTTTTAACTCTTTCATTCGAGATTCTGTGTAAATTCTTTTTTCTAATAACTTTATTAATGAATCAAAAGCTTTCTTAGATGACTCGTTATTGATTCTTGGTAAATTGAGATACGCTTCTACAAAAAATTCCGAAATCTCGAAAATAGTCATATTCTCAAAAACATTGATTGCTAAAAGATCAATTGCTTGACGATCATAAGTCGTAAGAATTGAATCTAATTGAATTTTGTAATAAGCACGGTAAAGGCGATTGATCTCATCGTCGTTTTGGTTTCGACCAATCTCTGATAACATTTTGAAGAAATCGTAAATTTCTATATCTGTTGACATCATTGTATAGTCAATCTCGAGTGCATCTAAGTTTGTGAAAATGATCTCATTGTAGTAACGATAAAAATCTCTTCCTTCTCTAGCATTTGGATTCACTTTAAAAATAATTTTGTATTTTCCATAATCAGGATGAAATTCATTATCCGCACCATTCATAGTATAAAAACCATCTCCTCTTCGCGCCAGTTCATCTTTATGGTTGGCCCGTGAAATTGTGAGATTTGCTTTTCCGAATGGATTCGTCGTCATCGCATAGTATGAATGTTTCTTCGTTTGATGGTTTAGATAATTAAGTCCAATATCTTTTGCCGTGGCCCCATTGTTGGTAAAAATTGACTTTGGGACTAGTATTTCTTTTTCGATATAATATTTAAATTCATCACCTAGAACTTGTGATAGCAGGTTATTTGGATCAATGGTTTTTATAAGTTTTGTAATATCCTCTAAGTCTTGAGCATTGCTGAATATCTTAACCGCTTCCAATCTTGTGACTTCATCAATAGTGATGTTTTGAGAATGGGTATCGATAATGATTTTCTTCATTTCTTCTAATGTCTGTTGATTTGCTGAGACTCCATAGCGACTAAGCCAATGAAGGGCATGAATGACTGAATTGAATTTTTCACTTAGTTCTTTTTTGTTAATGGTCGAATTAAGACTTAGCATCCTGTCGGTGAAATTAATATTGATATCATCTCTAAGTTCGTCATGGAAAAGTGGAGTAATATCAACATTTTTTAAAAGTTTATGAAGTTCATTTTTAAATGAAGTAATATTATCGCTGTCTCCTTGTAAGGTGAAATGTAGCACGTTGTCTTTTGCGAGGTGTGGAAAAATATTTGTAATATGATCATCAAATTTTTCTTTTATCAAAAGATCTGCATTTTGGTTCATTAGAATTTTGAAATAAGCATATGACTGTAAATCGTAGTGAGATTCATTGGTGAAGCGGATGATAATATTTTTTGACTTGGCCATATTTGATATAGTTTGAATGGCCTCATTCTGATCGATCAATCTTGCTACTTCACTACTAATTTGCTCATCCGTTATCGAAATATTTTCTATAACCAAATGTCTATCTAAATAAAGATGAGATTCAGTCTGCTTTTTTAAAATATCGTCTTTGGACCATGGACTAAACGATTTTCCCGCAAAGCTTGGCAAGCTTAAGAGCATGAAGAAGATAATAGTCTTTGCAAAGCTGTTCATGGCCTACTCATTTGTAAAAATCTTTTACAAAAAATCGTTACTTTATAAGTTCAAAATATGCAATTTCCAGATTCATTTGCACAAATGAGGCCAAAATCACAATAGTAGCGAGTACGGTCGCCAACGAGCATAGGCATGATGGGAATATTTTTTAGCTATGACTTTAATCTATCTCTTTGAAATTATGAGGATTTGTCTATGACCAACCTTGACCAAAGCACTCTGATGTTAAAATTGCCTTAGGTCTTAAACGTTTTTAACAATTTGGCCGATAAGTCCCAGTGAAGTAATGGGTTTTAAGGAAGAAACGAATTTATGAGAGAAAAAATAAAATCCCTAACAGCATTGTGCCTTTTGGCCATGTTATCCCTGCAAGGATGTATTGGGGGTGGTGTCAGTGCAAAAAGAACACTATCTCAAGCGGGGACAACGGACAGCGGTCAAGGTGGATCTGGCAATAGCGGTGGGAATAACACAACACCAACAGATGATAATGATCTATCAGATGGAACAACAACAATTCTAAAAGTTGATGTGACCAATATGTTTGACCCATTCACGGGGACACTAAAATCTAAAGTTACTATTCCAAAAAATTATGATGGACCCATGTATATTTCTGGTTTGAATATTACTTCTCTTAGATCTAACCAGGTTTATGTTCGTTTTAAGTTTGGGCGAGAGCTTACTGTGGTTGATGTTCCGGCCGTTATTGGTCGTGCTTCTGGTATTACGCCACAAACGACGATTGATGTTGTCACTCTCGATATGAGTTCACGTCCTTTTCAAAATGTTCGTATCAATAAGTATGATCTTTTTGATTACAACGATTATTTAGCAGGATCAGGACTTGCTGATGGTGAGCGTGTGACTTCTCCTTATGACGGTGATCTATACTGTCGTGGACTTTTGTTAGAACACGATCCAACATTCGAAGGAAATTCAATTACAAATCCAACTTGTGATGCCGCAGGTGAGACTTGTTTATACGCTTACGCAAAAATTGAAGATCAAACTTTTATGTTTGATGATGTGGTAAACGGAACTTCGACAAAAGTATCGAATAGACCTAAATACCCACAAATTAATGTTAACGCTTCAAAGACTTATGCTAATGATGACTTTGATAATATCGTTCAAAAATGTCTGCCTGACACAAATTCAAGTAGTGTTTTTAATGCCGTTCTGAGAACAAATTACTCTGGTACAGTGGCGATGACTGATGCCTTAAATCCGGCCATAGTGCCTTGGGCAACAGGAGTTAATATTACTGGCGATAACTATTATCTCAGTGGTCCTTATAAAACTCCTGGAGTTGAAACTGAGCCGTCATCAAAAATTGAATACACTGATTGGGAAATTAAAGGCGATGCCGTATTTTCTGGCAAAGGTGTTTTTAACGATACGATGTTAACGGTTGCAGGAGTTAAGAAAATTCGCGGAGGCTTTGATGCGAATTTATATCCAAGATTTTCTAAAGTTAAATTTAACGAGAATGTAAACTATATTGGTTCAAGTGATCCATTCTCACTAAAATCAATTCTCTCTGTGGGAACTAGCGGTGTTACCGATTTTATGTATGGTTGTAATGCTAGAACTTTAGATTATAGTTCATTAACTCTAGAGAGTATTTCATCATGTAACGTTACAGCGACTATTTCCCTTATTGAAAAAGATTCCTCTGGTGAAGTGACAAATACCTTGGCCGAAAATATTGGGCTTAAGCTTCAAATCGTTCGCGATAGTAATATTGATTTCAACGATAATGAAACAGTTTATACATCTTTGCGTTCATGCGATAGCAATAGAGTTTGCGGTAAAGATGAGTGTTGTTTTAATAACAAGTGTTGGTCGACAGATATCGTGGCCCAGTGTTTTGATGACGATGATGCCATTGGTGGTCAGTTAGGAACAGGGCTTTCGTGTCAAAATGATCTTGAGTGTGCCAGTCTTTGTTGTAATGAGTCTACGGGAACATGTGCTGAGCACTATAACGAAGGACAAGCAAATGCTGTTCTTTGTGGCAAGGCGGTTGGTCAAAGTTGTGTGACAAGTCAGTACTGTGCTCAAGTAAATGTGAACGTATGGAAGAAAGTGAAAACTGTTCTTGTTGATGGAACTGTATCATGTCGCTTAGAGCAATTTAATGAAAGACGTTTTGCCGAGTGTGATGGAACATGTCGTCAGCCGGAAACACCGACAAAACCAGAATTTGACCCCGCAAATCCAGATTGTGAAGGGGCCATTGAACCTCCGATAAGTAATTAGTACAATAGCATCCATGAAAATTATTTTTTGGATGCTATTCACCCTGACTTTTTCCGTTAATTCAACTGAGCTTGATAGACCTCTTTTCACTGAGAAGGAGTTGGAAGAAGTCGCCTTTTTAAAATCGCACAAGTATACTTTCATGCAACAACAGAAAATTTTAACGTTGCGCTCAGAAGAGTTTTTCAAAAACCTCTTAGTGTTTAAGCAAAAAGAATTGCGCGCTCAAGATAAATGGGCGTGGCTGGAAAAAGAAGAGCGTAAAGAAATTTATCAAAAACTATTATTAAGATTAGAGGAGTTATAAATGTTACCAGATAAAGATTGTATTTTAGATCATGTGGCCATTGCCGTTTCTGACCTTGAGAAGTCTATTAAAATTTATGAGGATCTAGGCCTTACATTTGCTGCAGAAAGAGAAGTTGTCGAATCTCAGGCCGTGACTACGGCGTTTGCGGCCATTGACGAGAATGCCCATATTGAGCTTCTGTGCCCTTATGGTGAAGATGGACCAATTCATAAGTACATCGCTAAAAAAGGTGAGGGAATTCATCACCTATGTTTTAAAGTTCCTGATGTAGAAAAAAAAGCTAAAGAACTTCGCGATAAGGGTTATGTTCTTTTGTACGATAAGGCTTCTATGGGCGCAGGAAATTGTCTTGTTAATTTCATCCATCCTAAATCGACAGGTGGAGTGCTTATTGAAATTTCACAAAAATTATAAGAGGAATTCTATATGAGTTATCAGACACCACAAGTTCAAATGCCACCTCTGACTAAGATCAATAAAGTTCTTATTATTGTAACGGGTGCACTTTTTCTTTTGAATACAATCCTTCTGAAAACGACTGGACTTAGCCTTCTTGGTGTCTTTGGTTTAAGTTCTGGAAAATTTCTTGAGGGCCATATTTATCAGCTTGTGACTTATCCTTTAATCACAAACGGTCTTATGAGTTTTCTTTTTGATGCTCTCTTATTGTGGTTCTTAGGTTCAGAGCTTGAATCAATTTGGGGTCCAAGACGTTACATAAGTTTTTTACTGACGACAGTGATCGGTGCGGGCCTTATTTATATCATCATCAATCTCTTGTTTTTGAGCAATGGACTCTTAAGTCTTTATCCTTTCAGTGGTCTCGCGGGAACGGGGGCGGCGATGTGTGTGAGTTATGCGATTTTATTCCCAGAGCGCACATTTAGTTTCATGATGGTTTTTCCCATTAAGGCCAAATATTTTTGTTTGATTTTAATTGGAATGTCACTGTACTCTGGCTTTTTTTCTCCAGCTGCTGCTGGCGCCTGGGGTCAGTTGGGGGCCATGGCCATGGCCGTTCTTTGGATGTTTTTTGTGACAAAAGGTGTTAAGATTCCGAATCTAGGAGCATCGAAGGCGACAAAAGCACGTAATAAAAATCATTTGAAGATCGTAAAAAATGATGATGAGAAGCCACCACGCTTTTGGCAATAGCCTGAAAAGAGGTTGGCAATGGGCAAAAACGATGTTAAAGTCCAGAGCTAACTAATGCTAAAAAAGAGGTTTTGGAATGAGATTAAGCAGAGCTTTACAAGAAAAAGTTATGGACCTTCGCCTACGTGATAAGCTTATCGCTGAAGGAAAAGTGACTAAAGCACAAGTTGAAGAATACTTAAATTCACTTCCTGATGACGAGCAAAGCTCAGTATATACTGACGAAGTTCGTAAAATTAAATCAGAGCAAGAGTAATTCTAAAATAAATTGATTCTTGATATTGCCCCGTCTGTGCACGGGGCTTTCTTGTATGGGGCTATTGCACCACAAAGCTAGAGAAGAAGATTTCCTTAATAACAGGTCTGCCGTAGAAATCATTTAAGGCGCGCTTAATTCTATTTTCGAATAAAATTTTTCCAGATATTGAGTTTAATTCTTCCGGTGGCATTTCATTGGCCAGGCGGATAATCGTATCGTTTACAATGGCATTGTTTTCCGTGATGTCCTTGGCCCCAGATTCTTTAAAAGTAACGAAGTTAACCTCAACTTCTAAGAAGCGCAGACGCTTTGTTGGAGAGTCGAGATTGATGATTAGTTTTTCAATTTTAGTCGTTGTTAGTGCATTATATTGCGCTGAGTCCTGCATTAAGCGCTCTTTTTCGGCCGCATCTGAAGGTACAGGATGTTTGTACACTTTTTCAGTGTAGATAAACAATCCGGCCGTCGCCATGGTTAGCAGGAGAGTTAAGGCCATAATTACTGTGTCGATGGTTCTATTTCCAGTCATAACTCTTTGATTTTACCATTGGTGTAGGGAAATAATAGATGTTCCCATTTTTGCCGTTCTCGGTTGTCAAAGTCCGCCCCAAAGCGTATTTTGACCCCCATGAGGAAGGAATTGATGAATAAAATATTATTAGCATTGATGTTGTGCACTCAGGTATTTGGCTCGGATAAAGTTCTCTACGGAAATGATGACCGACGCGATTGGTACGAATTGTCTCAAAGTGAAAAAACTATGGCCCGCTCTGTGGGTGCGATGGTTGAAAAAAGTTATCTCGTAGAAGGTAATGGCACTTATACTTACACAGAAAAATTACCAACTCTTATAACAAGAAAAAGACTTTGTCGCGATGTGAAGTACTGGGATCAAACTGTAATTGGTGTTTGCTCAGGCTTTTTAATTGGCGATGATATTCTTTTAACGGCCGGTCACTGTATCGATCACATTGAAGATTCTTGTTCAAATTTTTCATGGGTCTTCAGCTACAATATGGTTGGACCAGAAGATCTGTTAAACGAAATTAGTAAAGAGGCCGTCTACAATTGTAAAGAAGTCCTCCATTCCAAAACAACGAATCGACTAGACTACGCTGTTATTAAACTTGATCGTCCCGTGAGAAATAGAAGTGCGCTTCGCCTTAATAGAAAAGCAAGTATTGCAAAAGGTGAAGAGCTTTTTACTATGGGTCACCCACTAGGCCTTCCCCTTAAATTTGCAGACAATGGAAAAGTTTTAGATAAAACCTCAGACTTTCTATTCACCGCATCGCTCGACACTTTTGCGGGAAATTCTGGTTCACCAGTGTTGAATGCTAAAACTAAAAAAGTTGAAGGAGTTCTTGTGCGTGGTAAAACTGATTACGCAGAAGACTATGATCCTAAGTTTGGGGTTTGTTATACAGTGAATCGTTGTAATGATGATGGGAAAAACTGTAGCGAACCAGATGGTGCTGATGGAGAGAGTGTTGTGATCATTGAAAAGATTTTTGAGGATTTAAGAATAGAGGGAGTTAAGCTGTGAATTTAGATTCTTACTCAAAACTATTAGATAAGTTGGGCACAAATGCAGCAGAGCTTGGATTAAAGTTTGTTGCGGCCCTTATTTTATTATGGATTGGTCTTAAGGCCATTCGTTTTGTTCAAATCGCTGTCGATAAGTTTTTCCAAAGAAAGGCCATCGAAAAAACAGTATCATCTTTTTTAAGTGTTGTTTTAAATATGGCCCTAAAGATTGCTTTAGCAATCTCAATCTTTGGTTATATGGGAGTTGAAACAACTTCTTTTGCTGCGATACTAGCATCGGCCGGTCTTGCAATTGGTATGGCCTTACAAGGTTCTCTTTCAAACTTTGCTGGTGGTGTTCTCATCGTTCTTTTTAAACCTTTTAAAGTCGGTGAGTATATTGAGGCCCAAGGGCAAGGTGGTACGGTAAATTCGATTCTCCTTTTTAACACCGTTCTTTTGACTCCTGATAATAAAACAGTCTTTATCCCAAATGGTCCGCTGGCAACGGGTAATATTGTTAACTTTTCTCGCCAATCATATCGTCGTGTGGATTTTCTTTTCGGCATTGGTTATGGTGACGATATTAAAAAAGCTAAAAATATTCTTGAGCGTGTGGCCAATGAAGAGGTTCGCCGTTTAACTGAGCATCCTATTACTGTGGGAGTAAGTCAGTTAGGGGATAGTTCGGTTAATCTTGTTCTTAGAATGTTTGTGAGAACTGAGGATTATTGGTCCGTATATTTTGATACTTTAGAAAAAGTAAAGACTACTTTTGATACAGAAGGTATCTCAATTCCATTCCCGCAAAGAGATGTTCATCTCTACGAAGTAAAACAGTCGTAAAATAGCCACTGCATTCCTTTACATTTCATACCATCCTTTTCACAATTAAATAGAGATTAGTGAAAAGGATGGAATCGATGGAATGGAAAATTAAATCATGGAAAGATTATCAAACGGCCTATAAAAACTCCCTAGAAAATACAGAGTCATTTTGGGGTAATGTTGCCGAAACTTTTTTATGGCAAAAAAAGTGGGATAAAGTCCATTCAGGAAATCTCACAGAGGCCAATGTGAAATGGTTTGAAGGTGGAAAACTCAATATCACGGAAAATTGTCTGGATCGTCATCTTAAAGATAGAGGCGATAAAGTGGCCCTTTTATTTGAGCCCAATGATCCTTCTGATCAAGTTCAAAAATATACTTATAAACAACTTCATGAGGCCGTGTGCAAGGCCTCTAATATGCTCAAGGCCCAAGGTGTAAAAAAAGGCGATCGTGTATGCCTTTACATGTCAATGGTTCCAGAGCTTCTTATCAGTGTGCTTGCGTGTGCTAGAGTCGGTGCTGTTCATTCGGTTGTCTTCGGTGGCTTCTCTGCGGAGGCCCTTGCTGGAAGAATTGAAGATTGTGGTGCAAAGCTTGTAATCACAAATGATGCAGGCTTTAGAGGCAATAAAACTGTAAAGCTCAAAAAAATCTGTGATGAAGCGCTACTTAAAAAAGAGTGTGCTTCTGTTGAAAAAGTTATTGTTCATAAAAGAGTAGGCGAAGAAGTTACAATGAAAGAAGGTCGTGATCTTTGGTGGCATGATCTTTTTGCATCTCAAAGTAGTGAGTGCAAGGCCGAAGTTATGGATAGTGAAGATGATCTTTTTATCCTCTACACATCAGGATCAACGGGAAAACCTAAGGGCATTAAGCACACAACTGCGGGCTATATGATTTGGGCCGCCTATACTTTTGCCAATGTCTTTCAAGTTGAAGAAAATGATTTGTATTGGTGTACGGCCGATATCGGCTGGATCACTGGACACAGCTATATTACCTACGGACCTCTTCTTAATGGGGCGACGACAACGATGTTTGAAGGTGTTCCTTCATTTCCAGATGCCGGAAGATTTTGGCAAGTTGTCGACAAGCATAAGATCACACACTTTTACACTGCCCCAACGGCCATTCGTGCGCTTATGGGTGCCGGTGCAGATTTTGTTTTAGACAAAGACTTATCGAGTTTGAAAGTTTTAGGAAGTGTTGGTGAGCCTATCAACGAAGAAGCTTGGGATTGGTACCATGATCTCGTTGGGAAAAAAGTTTGTCCTATCGTAGATACTTGGTGGCAAACTGAAACAGGAGGAATCATGATTTCTCCTCTTGCAGGAATTACGAAAGAGAAGGCCTCTTTTGCCACATACCCTCTACCTGGTATTGAACCAGTTCTTGTTGATGAAAAAGGTGATGAAGTTGTGGGAGATCCAGCAGAAGGAAACTTGTGTATTAAAAGAGCGTGGCCAGGAATGTTGCGCTCTATTTGGGGGGATCACAACCGCTTCATTGAAACTTATCTTTCAACTTACAAAGGTATGTACTTCACAGGTGATGGTGCCCGCCGCGATGAAGATGGAAAGTATAGAATTACAGGTCGTGTAGACGATGTATTGAACGTTTCGGGTCACCGTATCGGAACAGCAGAAGTTGAGAACGCGATTAACGAACATCCTTTTGTTATCGAGTCGGCCGTTGTTGGATACCCCCATGATATTAAAGGTCAAGGAATCTATGCATACGTTATCATCGACGAAGAACAAGCGGCGAGTGATATTAAAGACGAAATCATTGGCGAAGTGAATAGACATATCGGTCCCATCGCAAAGCCAGATAAAATCCAATTCGTAACGGACTTGCCTAAAACGCGTTCTGGAAAAATCATGAGAAGAATTTTAAGAAAAATTGCTTGTGATGAGACAGATAATTTAGGGGACACTTCAACTCTCTTAGACCCAAGTGTTGTTGAAAAAATCATGGATGGTAAGATTTAGTGAAAACATATTTACTTTTTTTACTAATAAGTTTCAATTCTTTTGCCATTCCTTCAGGAGTTTACTCTGGAGAGGGAATGGCCACTTTAAACGGTAAGGAAATCCCTTGCGAGATGCTCGAAATTCGCTTTATTCATGAGGGTGATAAGCTCATTTTGAGAGGGGGAGGATATCGTTGCGGCGATATCCAGGCCGAGTATCCTTATTCAGTTTTTAACGTTGTAGACGGTGAACTTATTTATCATGGTGATAAAGTCGGTTATATTTCTGAACACAAGTTATCTCTTCAATATGAAGAGTTCTCATTGAATGCAACCATGGTTGATGGATTACTATATTACAATGAGTTGTGGCAAAGTAATGAAGATTACTTTCAAGTTCTAGGAATGCTATCACCTAATTAAAGCACTTGGCCCTGTGTTTTCTCAAGTTGAACGCTCAAAGTCCGATATAGGCTTTGGAGTTGAAAGAGAAGAAAACAGGGCAGGACCAAGTGATTAAGAAATTATTATTAGGATTTTTATTATTACCTTATTTATCCATCGCCAATGGAGATTGCGACACATGTGCGCAAGAGCAATATCTAAAGGCCCATGGAGTAACGATTCCCAAAGAAGTCAGTGACATTAGAATGGTGGCCATTCAAAAAGGATTGGAGTCATATTCAAATGATCCTAGAACAATTAGTGCTATTTCTACAATTGAAAAAAATGCTTCAAAGTGTTTAAGAGCACAAACTCTTAGAGGCGTTAATGTTTGTCGTGGCGCTGGTTATAAAAAATCGGAAAGAAAATCAATTGGTCTTTGTGGAAAGTATGTAAAGCACGGTTTATGGGAGAAAAACCCAAAGCACGTTACTGGCGGATATCCTAATGGGGAGTATGCTGTTGATTCTGCAGAGTGGTTGAAGCCTGCTGGTTTTATCGATATTACTAAAGTTGAAGGCTTTAGAAATATGACACCATCTACGGCGCCAAAGGGTGCAGTTCTTGTTTATAGAAATACACAAAAGAAAACGGGAAGACCAGGCCATATTGAAATTAAGCTTGATAATGGTAAATTTGGTTCAGACCATATTAACACTAGAGCAATTAGTGACTATCATCCTCATAGAGAACTCATTGGTATCTATGTTAAACTACCTGCAGAGCTAGAGAGATCATTATGAAAAATATTATTTTTACATTCTTAATTCTTTTTACATTTAATATTTCAGCGTTCAGTGCAACAGCACATGAATCATTAATAAATGAGTGCAAAAGTGTTTCAAAAGAAATTAAAAAAACACCTTTGTTGTCCGTGAACAAACTGCTTATTCGTGCAAGTGAAGAGCTGGCAAAAAATTATGATGAGAAGTTGCTTGTTTCTCTCGTGGGTCTACTGAAGAGCTCATACTCTGTAGATTCAAATTATTATTCGATTGAATTTATCTATCCCGCTTTTACAAAGCATAAAGTTGCTTTCGATAAAGAAGTGAAGAAACAATTTTCTAAAAAGGGTTACAAGACTTTTAATGAAAATGTCGCTCTTTTTGAGAATGAGCAAAAAGTTGGGAATGACCCGAAGTCGAATTAACTTCTTTGTTCTAAAGTTTGATTAACGATATCTAAGAACTCTTTGGCCTTCTTATTATTTTTGGGAATGATAATATAAAACTTTTTCTTCTCAAAATGAAGGCCAATTTTTTTT
>NZ_AUNE01000053.1 GCF_000447755.1 Bacteriovorax sp. BSW11_IV
TTTTTACTTATTATTTGTCTTCAATCGTTTCATTTGTAGGTTATTACACTGGTCCATGGTTATTGGTGGGCTTTGTTTGTTTTACTTTGTTTTATGCATTCGTTTATTCGAAGAGAGAATCTGTAGTTGATGTTTTTAACATTATTACTATGTACATCTCTTTACAGTTTATTACATTTCTAATTGCACCAGAGTTTGTTGGTGGTGGCGCAGTCTATATTTTAAAATTGGCCTTCTCTCCGATAATGATTGCATTACTTGCTTTTATTAGCGTTATTTCATTCCTTGCTGGATCTTTTAGAGATGGTTTTAAGGCCTCTATTCTTAAGGCCTATGAAGGTGTCCTTAATTCTCCTGAGAGATTAAAAAATCTTAAAAAGTCGATTGATACTCAAAAAGAGGCAAAGCAAAAACTTATCTCGAATATGAAGGTCAAAGTTCCTTCATTACTAAAAGGTGATGAGGAAAAAGAATCGAAAGAAATTAAAGAAAACAAAGAACTTCCTTCTTTTGTTCAGGGTCCAAACAAAGAAGAGAAAAAAGAAGAAGTTCCTGGATTGCTTGCACGAATTACAAATCCATTATCTACTTTACAGGTAGAGCGTAAAGACGTTGCTGTTGAGTCAAATAATGATGATGTTGAAGATGCAATCATAGTGGTCCCAAGATCTGATGATAAAGAAGTAAAGACTCCTGAATCTGATGAAAATTCAGAAAATAGTAGAACTCAAATTAGAGTTCTAAAGAGCATGAGAGACGATAAGGAAGATTATCGTTATTACGATATCGTTAGTACGCTCTCTGCTAAAAAAGATGAAAATAGAGTTAAGCACCCTGATGAAAAGTATTTTGAAGAGATTGTGGATCTTATCGAGGACAAGCTTGCTGAGTTTAAAATTGAAGGAAAGATCATCAATGTTCTTAAGGGACCTGTTGTAGATACTTTTGAACTTGAGCTAGGTTCAGGTGTTAAGGTTTCGAAAGTTACAGGGGCAACTGAAGATTTAAGTCTTGCTCTTTATGGAGCTCCCATTCGTATCGTTTATCCTATGAAAGGGAGAACGACTATTGGAATCGAGGTTCCAAGAAATCCTCGTGAGATTATTTATCTTGATGAGGTATTAAATAGTAAGGATTTTCAAAACTCAACAAAGCAACTTCCTGTTGCTATGGGGAAAGATGCTTTTGGTGAGGCATTTGTTGTTGATCTTGCGGGTATGCCTCACATGCTAGTTGCTGGGGCCACTGGCGCCGGTAAGTCGGTATTTATCAACTCACTTTTAGTTTCATTATTAGTAAAAAGATCTCCTAAGCAAATGAAGTTGATTCTGATTGATCCAAAACAACTCGAACTTGCTCTTTATCAGAATCTTCCACATCTTGTAATGCCAGTTATTACAGATGCAAAGTCTGCGTCTATTGCGTTGTTATGGGCCGTGCAAGAAATGGAGAGACGTTATTCAATCCTAAAAGAGTTTGGAGTTAGAAATATAGCTGGATTTAACGAAAAATTGAAATCTGCTACCCCGACAATGCTTGCTAATATCCACCAGCACTATGTTGATTCAGGTGCTGAAGAATATGAACTTCCGTATCTTGTCGTTATCGTAGATGAGTTTGCCGATCTTATTTTAACTAAAGCAGGAAAAGAGATTGAGCAAAATATTGCGAGGCTTGCCGCTAAGGCCAGAGCTGCAGGTATTCACTTGGTTCTAGCTACTCAAAGACCTTCGGTTGATGTTATCACAGGGGTTATTAAATCAAACTTCCCGACAAGGGTTTCGTTTAGAGTAACTTCACCTACGGACTCGAGAACAATTTTAGATAAGATGGGTGCAGAGAAGCTCCTTGGTAAAGGGGATATGCTTTATAAGCATGGTATTGAAATGACTCGTGTTCACTCGTCTTATGTTGATGAAGAGGAAATTGAAGCCCTTGCTGCTAAGTTGAGCGAGATGCCACAAACGTTTGATGAAAATGCTATGGATTTCCTTGAAAATGGTGGAGATGTAGAGTCTGACGAATATACAGTAGGAAGCCATCTGACGATGGGCGACGAGAAGTCTGATGATAATCTATACTCAGAGGCCGTTAAAATCGTTATCGAGTACAGATCAGCGTCGGCCTCAATGCTCCAAAGACGTCTAAGAATTGGTTACAATAGAGCAGCAAATCTTATTGAGGAAATGGAATCTAAGGGTGTGGTTGGACCGGCCCAAGGTTCAAAACCAAGACGCGTTTTAGTGTCTGGGGAAGACTCAGCGCAGCTATAATTCACACTATTAAATGTCATTTGTTTTCCCTTGTGTTTACAGGGGAAAACTTCTTTTTTCACTCCCCTTGCGAAGTGTTTTCGTGTATGTTATTAACTCAAACTTAATCGCAATAGTGCGAAATCTCAGTCCACCCATTGGAAGGTCTATTGGCACGCCGATAGTAGGGGGGATTAGATGAACCAACCTTATGGAGTATTTATGTCTAACGAACTTCAGTTGAAAGAACTTCTTGAAGCGGGAGCACACTTCGGTCACCAGACTCACAAGTGGAACCCAAAAATGAAAAAGTATGTTTACGGTGAGAGAAACGGGATTTATATCCACGATCTTGCTAAAACAATTCCTCTAGCTAAAAAAGCTTACGAATTTCTAAAGCAAACGGCTTCAGAAGGTAAGCCAGTTCTTTTTGTTGGTACAAAAAGACAAGCTTCTGAAACAGTTAAGAAGGCTGCTGAGTCTTGTGGTGCTTACTATGTAACTACAAGATGGTTAGGTGGTATGCTTACTAACTATAAAACAATTACTCTTTCTGTAGATAAAATCAGAAAAGTAGAAAAAATGAAAGAAACAGGTGATTTCGAACTTCTAACTAAGAAAGAAAGATCACAAATCAATAAAGATGTTATCAAGCTTGAGAAAAACCTTGGTGGTATCAAAGATATGAGAAAGCTTCCAGGAGCTATTCTAGTTATCGATCCAAACAACGAAAGAATTGCAGTTCAAGAGGCTAACACTCTTGGAATTCCTGTAATCGCTCTTACAGATACAAACTGTGACCCAACTGGTGTTGAGTATGTTGTTCCAGGTAACGATGACGCTATTAAGTCTGTTACTCTTTTTACAAGCTACTTCGCTTCAGCTGTAAACGATGGTTTTGGTAAAGCTAAGAAAGCTGGTAAGCTTGACGCTGCTAAGCCAGGAAAAGATAAAGCTCTAGAAGACGAAATCATTTCTAAGTTTGAAAAAGACATCGATCTAATCGGTGAAGACGAAGACTAAGATTTAATATTTTAATACTATATTTTTTGATGAGGTAAAAATGTCAATTTCAGCTAAAGACGTAAAAGATCTAAGAGAAAAAACTGGTGCAGGGATGATGGATTGTAAGAAGGCCCTGGCTGAGACTAACGGTGATATGGAAGCTGCTATTGATTACCTAAGAAAGAAAGGTCTTGCTGCTGCTCAAAAGAAGCAAAGCCGTGTTGCTGCTGATGGTGCTGTTGTTACTTTAACAACTGGTAAAAAAGCAGTAATCGTAGAAGTTAACTGTGAAACAGACTTCGTTTCTAAAGGTGACGATTTCCAAAATTTTGCAAAATCAGTTGCTGATTTCGCATTAAATAACGATGTAGCTTCAATTGAAGCACTAAGAGATGCTAAGAATGCTGACGCAAACGAACTTACTCTTAAGTGTGGAGAGAAAGTTGACATCAGAAAGCTTGAAGTAGTTGCTACTGAAGGTCTTCTAGGTTCATACAACCACGGTGGAAGAATCGGTGTTGTTGTTGAGCTTGCTACAACTGCTACTGGTGCAGATGTTGAAGAACTAGCAAAAGATCTAGCTATGCACGTTGCTGCTGCTGATCCAAGATTTCTTGATGCTTCTGAAATCGACGAAGACTACAAGAACAGAGAAGCTGAAATTTATGCTGCTCAATTAAAAGAAGAAGGTAAGCCAGAAGCTATGATCGGTAAGATCGTAGAAGGTAAACTTGCTAAGCTAGCTAAAGAAGTATGTCTTCTTGAGCAAGCTTTCGTAAAGAACCCTGACCTTACAATCAAAAAACTTGTTGCTGAAGTAGTTGGTAAAGCTGGTGCTGATATCACTGTTAAAGGTTTCAAGAAAATCAACCTTGGTGAAGGTATCGAGAAGAAAGAAGATAACCTTGCTGAGGAAGTTGCAAAAATGACTCAACAATAATTTTGTTGATTTAATAGGAAAGGGGCTTTTAAAGCCCCTTTTTTTTCGTAAATTTTAAGCAAGGGAAGTGGTCAGTGAAATACAAAAGAATTCTATTAAAGCTATCAGGAGAGGCCCTATCTGGTGATCAGGGTTACGGTATTAATGGAGAAGTTTTAGACCAAATTTCAGATGAAGTTATGACTTTGAATGAAATGGGAGTTGAAGTTGCTATCGTTATTGGCGGTGGAAATATTCATAGAGGTGTTGCTGGGGCAACAAAAGGTATGGATAGAACGACTTCAGACCACATGGGAATGCTTGCGACAATTATTAATTCTCTAGCGCTTCAAGACGCTCTAGAGAGAAAAGGCGTTTATACAAGAGTTCTTTCTGCTATTAAGATGCAAGAGATTTGCGAGCCATATATTAGAAGAAGAGCTGTTCGTCATTTAGAGAAGAAGAGAGTTATCATCTTCGCTGCTGGGACTGGAAATCCGTATTTCACAACAGATACAGCTGCCGCCCTTAGAGCAAATGAAATTGACGCAGACCTAATTATGAAAGCGACAAAAGTGGATGGAATTTACGATAAAGATCCTGTTTTACATAAAGATGCTGTCAAGTTCGATGAGTTGAAGTATATTGAAGTTCTTAATCGTGGTATTAAAGTTATGGACTCTGCGGCCATTTCACTTTGTATGGATAACGATATTGAAATCCGAGTTTTCAACATGTTTGAAAAAGGGAATATCCAGAAAGTTGTTATCGGTGAGCAGATTGGAACAAAAGTTGTTAAATAGTTAGAGGTGAAATCATGATCAACGAAATCAAACAAGAACTAGAAAAATCAATGAATAAAGCAATTGATTCTTTAAAATATCAGCTAACTAAAGTTAGAACTGGTAGAGCATCAGCTTCAGTTTTAGATGGTGTTGTAGTTGATTACTATGGATCACCAACTCCTGTTAATCAGGTTGGTCAGGTGAGTACTCCTGAAGCAAGACTTCTTCAGATTCAGCCATTTGATAAGACAATGATTGCTGCAATTGAAAAATCAATCATCAATGCTAACTTAGGTTTAAACCCATCTAACGATGGTAATCTAATTAGAATTATCTTTCCTGCTCTAACTGAAGAAAGAAGAAAAGAGCAAGTAAGAGATATTAAAAAATACGCTGAAGAAACAAAAGTTGCAGTCAGAAACGCTCGTCGTGACCAAAACGAACTTGTTAAGAAAGCAGAAAAAGCTAAAGAAATTTCTGAAGATGATTCGAAGAAATTTCAAACTGAAATTCAAACAATTACAGATAAGTTTGTTAAAAAAGTTGATGAAGTTATCGAAGCTAAAGAGAAAGAAATTCTTTCTATCTAATACTTTTTAAGTAATGAACTCAGAAGAAAACAAGAAGCTTAAGCACGTTGCCATCATTATGGATGGTAACGGGCGATGGGCACAAGAGAGAAACCATCCTAGAGTATGGGGCCATATTAGAGGCTCACAGGTTGTTTCGTCTATTGTTCAGGCAGCTGATGATTGTGGAGTTGAGGCCCTTACTCTTTATGCTTTCTCTACAGAAAACTGGAGTCGTCCGGTTACTGAAGTTAAAGTACTTTTTAAACTTTTGAAGAAATTTCTTCAAAAAGAACGTGAACGCATTATTAAAAATAGAATCTCTTTTAGAGTCATTGGGGATATCGACAACCTTCCTAATGATACTCAAAATCTGATCGCAGAAATCGAAGAAACAACGAAAGAATTTGAAGGTCTTAAGTTAACTTTTGCTTTTGGCTACGGCGGAAGAAAAGAAATCATCGATTCTGTGAATAATTTTATTCAAAACAATCCTGGAAAACCGCTTTCAGAAGAAGATATGGAGAGTTGTCTCTATAGACCAGAAATTGGTGATGTTGATCTCTTGATCAGAACAGGTGGAGATCATAGAATTTCCAATTACCTGTTGTGGCAAGTTGCATATGCAGAGCTTTATTTCTCTCAAACTAAATGGCCTGAATTTTCTGCAAATGAATTTCAATGCATTTGCGAAAACTTCATGTCTCGCGAAAGAAGATTTGGTTCAGTGTCTGCAACGGACTGCTTAGGCTCATCTAAAAAAAGTGCTGCCTCAAATCTTAAAGTTCTAGGAACAAAATAGGAAAATTCTCATGAGTAACACACAGCTTAGAGTAATATCGGCTCTTGTAATGGCAATGATTGTCATCGGATGCTTGCTTCTAGGACCAAAGGTCACACTTGCATTTCTTCTTGTCGCTGGTCTTTTGTCAGTTGATGAGATTTACTGCAATTTCTATTCTAAACCACGCTTTGCCCCTTCTTATTTTTTAGCCCAGGGTGTATTCGCGTGTATATTTATTTATTTCAATTACTTTTTTGTAATGCCTTGGGCGTTTAATATTTTTGTCCTTATGGCCGTGCTATTAAATGCACTTTTCCTTTATTATTTATTTTTCACTCATATCGACTCAGAGTCCTTCATTAACATTATTGCAAAATTTCCTGCCTCATCTGGAATCATATTTTTGCTTCCATTTATGTCGTTGGCCAGGATCATGCAAACTGAACAGTGGATCAGTTGGGTCATTGTTCTTTTGATCATTAACTTTGGAATGGATACTGGGGCTTGGTTTTTTGGCAAAAACTTCGGTAAAAGGAAATTATGGCCTAGTGTGAGTCCGAAAAAGACTGTAGAGGGTTTAGTGGGGGGAATGTTCACCTCATCTCTTTTTGGTGGGTTAGCGTACTATTTTCTCTTTAAAGACTCGTCAATAATTGTTTGGCCGCTGTTTTTTGTCTTAGGTGGTATTTCTCAACTGGGAGATTTGATACAATCTAAGTTGAAAAGACAATTTGGAATTAAAGACAGTTCGTCGTTAATTCCAGGACATGGTGGTGTATATGACAGGATTGATAGTTTACTTTTCTTGTCGCCTTTTTTCGTCTTGGCACTACACCTAACCGGTCGTGTATAAAAGGGTATTTTGATGTTCGAAAAAATCGGTATTTTTATTCTATTTCTAGGTCCTCTAGTTTTCTTCCATGAATTGGGACATTTCTTATTTGCGAGATTATTCGGAGTAAGAGTTGAAGTGTTTTCAATTGGTTTTGGACCAAAAATTTTAAAATTTAAAAGAGGGGACACTGAATATGCAGTTTCACTTATTCCACTAGGTGGTTATGTGAAAATGTTTGGTGATGATCCTTTCAATAAAGATTCTGTTCCAGTCGATCAGAGAAAGTTTAGTTTTACTCACCAAGGTAAGTGGGCGAGATTTTGGATTGTCTTTGGTGGGCCATTGGCAAACTTTATTTTGGCCTATGTGCTTTTCTTTGGATTGTTTTTCTCTGGAGAGAGAGTTCCAGAAGTAAAAATTGGAGCAGTGGCAGAGCAAACAGTAATTTATGATCTTGGATTTAGATCAGGAGACGTTTTAAAGAACGTTAACGGTAAGACGATTACTGGTCCATCTGATTTTGCTTTAGTTGGCACAGAACTAATCCAAAAAGTTGTTGTTGAAAGAATGGGTGAAGAAAAAGCAATCTCTTTAAATATGAAAGGGGAGGATTTTCTTACTGAGTTTACTAAATATCCTCCATACACTTTGAGAAGACCTGTTGTTGTAAATAACAAAGGCGAGCAATTCTTTATTTCATTAAATGATCAAAGTATTAATTGGGAAGAGTCACTTGAAGAAATCATCTTAAAAAGAGCGACAGATTTATACCTTGTTAAACTTCCAAAAGATGCAGATCTTGGTCAACCAAATTTAGTGTTGGAATCTGAAAAAGGTCAGAAACTGCAGATTGCTTATACTAACTACGAAGAATTCTTTAAGGCCCTAAGGAATAACAATTTATATCCACTGGATCTTGTTGCGAAATCATTGGCGATGAAATCGGCCGCTGATCTTGCAGGTATTAGTGCTGGGGATATTATTCTTTCATTAGATGGGCACGAACTTTCAAGCTTCGAAGAATTGAGGTCTCAACTTCAAAAAATTAAAGAAGACAAAGTGAAAATTGTTGTCCTAAAAACTGATGGGATTACAAGACAATATGAAGTAACACCAGAGAATCGTAAAATTGAAAATGAAATGGTTCGTTTAATTGGTGTTTATTCTTCTGCGGTATTTAACGGCGTAAAGTTTGTTGATACTCCTTCAAAAGGTTTTGCAAATTCAATGCTTCTGGCCTTCCCTAAAACGTGGGAGATGATGAAGAAAACTTTTGAGGGATTTACAAAACTAATTACGGGAGAGGTTTCTTTCAAAAATATTGGTGGTCCAATTGCAATTGGAAAAGTTGCATCGGATTCATTTAATACAAGTATTTCTTATTTCTTTCAATTGATGGCCCTGTTCTCTTTGAACTTGGGTATTATTAATCTTTTCCCAATTCCAATTTTGGATGGTGGTCATATTCTTTTTATCTTCCTTGAGATTATAAATAGAGGTCCATTATCACGTAGAAAAATGGAAATTGCTCAGCAAATGGGATTATCAGTTCTCCTTCTTCTAATGGGTGGAGCAATCTTTAACGATATTTCAAAGTTCTTCTAATGAGTCATTACTTATATATTGATACTACTAAAAATCTAACTTTAGGCCTTCTTTCAAGTGAAGAAGGCTGGGTTAGTCGTATTGTTCATAAAGATGTTAAAAGCTCTGAGCTTTTGCACAGTGAAATTCATGAAATGTGTATTGATAAAGGAATCTCATTAAAGACGCTGTCTGGTGTTTTATATGCTGCTGGCCCCGGTTCTTATACGGGAATGAGAGTCTCAGAAGGGCTTGCCCAAGTTTTTAATTGGCAAGGAATTCCCATTTTTGGTTTCTATCATTTCGAACTGCCAAAACTTTTTGGAGAGTCTGAGGGGGTTTGGATTTCACAGGCCTTTAAGGGAGAGTACTTCGCCTTTAATTGGAATGATCAAGGTGAAACAAAGAAACTCTTTCGTAAAGATGATCTTGTTGAATATTTAAAAAAATTTCCGAATATTTACACTCACCACCATGAAGAAACTGAACTTGCGAACATGTTTACGTGTGAACTGATCGAAAAACAGTGGGATAAGCTTCTAAGTACAGTTGTTTCTGACAATATGCGAAGAGAACCTTACTACTATAGAACTTTAGAAGAAGAATTTGTTCCAAGCAGTAAATGACATTTAAGAAGAGTCTTGCTAGATTTAACGCATGACATTTTCATACTTACCAAAAATTATTCACATGGGCTTTGGTTTTGCCGTTTTTCTTTTGTGGTTATTCTCTGCAAAAGCGGCATTCGCCTTATTTCTCATCTACACATTAACTGTTTTTGTTTTTAGAAAACGAAGAATTAGTTTTCGCGATGATCAGTTAACCACTGATGGATTAATCTATTCTCCGATTTCTGGAAAGGTTGAATCAATTCGCGAAGCAGATGGTGCATTGGAAATTAAGCTTCATGCAAGACCATGGCAAGAAATGGGAATCCATATGCCTCTAACGGGAGAAGTTAGGGAAGTTCAACGTGAGAAGAATATAGTTGATAAGGCCTCTAATCTACCTGGGCGTGTGAGTCAGTTACAGTTTGAGGGAAAGGCCCACACTTTAATAAAAATTGTTTTCGATAACTCAGTTATTGGAAGTAGACCACAAGTAATGATTGCTCCAGGAGATAGAGCGAGAAGACAAGTTAACATCGGATATATGCCTTTTGGCGGGAAGCTATCTATGATTCTTCCCAAAGAGAGTGAGTTGATGATAAAAATAGGCGACGATGTCAGTGCTGCAGAAACAGTTCTTGCCAGCCTTAATAAGGATTAATTAATGATTTTAAGCACACCAAGAAGAGTGGCGTTTTTTCTACCTAATACATTCACAGCGCTAAATATGGCCTGTGGTTTTGCTTCAATAATTATGTCTTGGAAAGGGGATTACTATAATGCTTCTATGATCCTCCTTCTTGGGGCGATATTCGATTCTGTTGATGGTCGTGTTGCAAGAATAACGGGGACTCAATCAGCATTTGGTGAGCAATTTGATTCCCTATCTGATGTGATTTCATTCGGTGCAGCTCCGGCCTTTTTGGCCTACAATTTCTTTCTTGCTGATTTTGGCAGACTTGGAATTGTCGTGGCATTTATTTATTTGCTTTGTGGCGCCCTAAGACTAGCTCGCTTTAATGCAAATATTAACAAGGTGTCTTCTGACTATTTTCAAGGTTTGCCAATCCCTGGTGCTGCCCTTGGTATTATTGGATATGTGCTTATTAATCTTGAGTTTGATAGTCTGACAATCGCAAAGCCAGTGGCCATGCTTTATGTTGTATTCTACGCATCTCTAATGGTTTCAAATGTTCCATTTAATTCATTCAAGAAGTCAGAATGGGTGAGAAAGCGCAAAAGGAAAGTTCTTTTCCTCATTTTTTTAATTCTTGCACTTGTCGTGTCCTATGAGAGAATAATGGTAGGACTTTTAACTTCAATTTATGTTTTTGGCAGTCTTGCTTACTACATTAAAAATAAGAGTAAATTTCAAGATATGTTTGAATGGAGAAATGAAAATGAGGATGATGATACCCATGAAGAGAGTGATAATATCTAGTTTTCTTTCTCTCCTTTGTCTTTCTTCATATGCTGAAATGAATCAAACAATGAGCGATCAAACAGATCGCTCTGAGTTCGAAAAATCCCTTGATAATTATTATGACGGCTCTTCATACGTAAGAGGCTCAACGGAAGAGGCCATCGGTGAAACTGATGAGAAGAGTACCTATGTTCCGGGGGCCGTTACAGGTACACCTGAATTTAATGAAGATGAAAAAGGTCACTTTGTTTCAGGTGCTGTCAGCAGCCCTGAAGAGTACGTAGAATTTTCAAATAAAGATATCGTAGGTTCAATTTATCATCGTGGCACTAAGGCCTTTTCATTTTCATACCTTCCAGACAACTATGATGTAAAAGATGAGAAAGGGACTTATAGTAAAATCTTTGAGGCTGACAGTGCTGACTCTGTTAAGGGTGGATTTCTATTATTAAATTGGGATTTCTATTTAACGAGAAGACTTTTTAGTCCTTTTGTTGGAGCTGGAGCTGGATTTGGATTTTCAACTGGTAAAGGCCGTTTCGTAAATGGTGAGAAAAGTTTGGCGAAATTCAACCTATGGATGGTGCCAATTGATCTACACCTTGGTCTTGAAATGGGCTTGAGTAAGTATATTAATCTTTCATTAATGGGTGGCCCTTCTGGTATGGGGTTATGGCAAGATCGAAACGATAGAGAGCAGGGCGATCCTAAAAAAACGAGAAGACAATTCGGATACGGATACTTCGCCACAGCGAAATTATCGTTTAACCTGTCTCAGATTTTTACAAATATGGGATTTGAAATTTATAAGGTAAGTGATATTTCTAATCTTGGTTTAGATTTTATTGCTCGAACTCATAATTACAGTAATTTTGCAGATAATATTGAGCTGTCGGGAACTTCATTCGGAATAGGTTTCTCATTTGAATATTTATAAAATTAAAATTTCCTATAAGGGAACGGCCTATAAGGGCTGGCAAGTCCAGCCTGACATGAAAACAGTACAGGGTGAATTGAACCGAGCTGTTTCAAAAATTTTCAAGACAGATGATTTTAAAACAATAGGCTCTGGTCGCACAGATACAGGAGTTCATGCTCTTGGCCAAGTCGTTAAGCTTACAGTTCCTTTTAAAATTGCAGATGAAGGGCTTTTAAAAGCACTGAATTCAAATCTTCCAGAAGACATCAGAGTATTATCAGTTGAAGAAACAGATGATTCTTTTCATCCTGTTTTTAACTCAAAGAAAAAAGAATATCACTATTACTTTACTTTAAATGAGCAAGTGATGCCATTTTACAATGATCGTATTGTCGATTTTTCCGGGCAAATTGATATTGAACAAATGAAGAAGGCCTGTTCATATTTTATTGGAGAGCATGATTTTATTTCTTTTCGATGTGTGGGAACTGATATCACATCAACAGTCAGAACGATTTATAGTTGCGAGATAAGTGAACAAAGTTTTCAACTACTAGGCTGCGAAAGGCCTATTAAGGGATATGTTTTAAAAATTGTTGGGAATGGATTTTTGAAACAAATGGTGCGCATGATTATGGGAGCGATCGTTTCCGTTGGTCAGGGGCGCACATCATTTTCTGAAATAGAGCTGGAACTTAAAAATCCAAGTGAAAAAAGACTTGGTATTACAGCTCCAGGGCAAGGCCTCTATATGGTTAATGTTGAGTATGAGGCTTAAGAAATCGGTAACCGTTTTCTTTAAAATAGAGTATTGCGCTCTCATACTCTTCTTTGTCTGAGCCGTCGAGAATGTTTTCATCATTAAGATTTGTTGTTCTGTATTTAAAAAAATCAAAGAGATTTGGGCCACCTTTTTTAAGCCAGAATTTATTGTTGTAAGTAATGATTCCTGCCTTATTTCTCTTGTATGGAAAAAGGGGGCCGTTGATGATCGCCGGTGGTCTAATACTATGATTTTCATTTGTTACTGAATAACCGCTAAAATACTTTTCGCTTAAATCATTAAGACCAAGAGCTTCAAAAATCGTTGGAAAAATATCTGTGTGGTGTGAGAAGCTATTTCTTTTATTTTCTCCTACACCGCAAAACCACATTGGCACATGGGTGCGTGGGTTAATGTATGATGTTTTTCCGTGTCCAAAAAGTCCTTCTTCCCAAAACTCTTCACCATGATCACCTGTGAAGGCGATAATAATGTTGTCGCCAAATTTCTCTTTCAGGCCACGAAAGAGTTTTTCTAAATTTGTATCTGAGTAATAGACGCTGTTTTTATATCTATTAACAATACCAGTTTGAACTTCTGGGTTTGAGTCAGAGTTTATGAAATAATTATGATTGCTGTCTAAAACAGGTTTATAAATTTCATACTCTTCTGGATAAAAATAATTGTGGTGAGTGCTATTAAAAAAAGCAAATGTAAAAAATGGAGAGTCTGTTTCAGCTTTCTCTAAAAGCCAATTAAGTAGAACTTGATCATCTAAGTGAATGTCTTGAGTAGAAAATTCTTTATATTCATCAAAGTCTTTAAATAGAAATCCGGCATTATTCCAATTGTATAACTGAGATGCAGAACCTCCATAGATTTTGTACCCTTGAGATTTTAAGAAAGTGGTACCAAATGGTTTAACACCTTTTTGAGAGAAGTCTTGGTAGTGAAATGCGTAGACGCCTGCGAGAGCACTGAAAACACCATATTCCGTTGTGTGTCCACCGGAGTATCCATTAGTATTAAAACAATTATTCTCTTTGAAAAAGGTATGGGTTTTTGGAGCAAGTTCTTCGTTGAAATAATCATTGCGAAGTGATTCGGCCATAACGAGAATGACATTTTTTTTCGTAAATTCTTTTGTTTCTTCTAATTCTTTTGAATAGTCGTATGACAATTCCAAAGGGGACTGTTTAATAGATCCTTTGATTTGTGGATAGAGAGGAAAAATATTTATTAGAGACTCATGTTTAGAAATATAGGCCGTAGTTGAGAATGCTGTTAGCAAAGAAAAAATGGCAATTAATATTGGATAGATTTTTTTATTTAAAAATTTAGCAGAAAACTTTGAGATAATTTCTTTACTGGCAAACATCGCGATTAGAATGAGAATGAAAAAGACAACATTTACATAAGAAATATTTAATTCTTTGTTGAAGTTACTATTTGTAAGCGTATTAATTACTACGCGATCATAGATATGAAGACCTTGCTTAGAGAAAATAAAACAATCTAGGAAAGCGAACATAATAATTAATGCGTCGCAGATATGCCAAATAAGCTTTTTAAGTCTGCGGCTAAGTCCACCTAGCACATAGGCAAGGGGAGCGAATACGATGAAGCGTACGGCGAGAAAAAAGAGATTAACGTAGGCCAAAAGAAAGAGTGCTGATAAAATTTTAAACCCTAAACTTTCATTGTGGAGCTCAATGGTAATGAACACAAGATAGATGAGGGTGATGATGAATTGAGGGCCGAGATGTATATGTTTTTTCATTTTTTTTCCACTGAATGCAGTGCTATTTTATAGCAGATATTGGTGTGAAAGAGAAATGCTGGAATTGACTTTTTAGCGCATTGTAGATAGCTTGATGCCCAGTATATTTTTATAATTTGCGCACTGTATAAATAAAAAAAGAGGATTATTATGGCCTACTCTGTAGAAAGCATTAACGGATGTACTAAAAAACTAGTTTTTACATTTGATAAGCTAGATCTTTCTGAGCAAATCAAAGCTGCTGTAAAGCAAAAGCAAAAATCAGTAAATATCAAAGGATTCAGAAAAGGTAAGGCTCCTCTTGATATGGTTGAAAAAGTATATGGACCACAAATTGAATCAGATGCACTTAACAGATTCGTTCAACAAGAACTTTTTCAAGCTGTAACTGAAGAAAAACTGCGCGTAGTTGGTTACCCTAACTTTGAAAATATTAATTACGAAGCAGGAAAGTCTGTAAGCTTTGATGCTCTTGTAGAAATCTTCCCAGAAGTTAAGCTTAAAGAAATGAAAGGTCTTTCATTCTCTAAAGACGCTGTAACTGTAACTGATGAAGAAGTAGAAAACGTAAAGAAAAACTACCTTAACTCTAGAGCAGAAATGAAAGAAGTTTCTGATGCAAAAGTTAAGCTAGCTAAAGGTCAATTTGCTGTATTCAATTTCCAAGGTGAGAAAGAAGATGGTGAAAGACCTGAAAATATGAAAGGTGAAGAGTTCCTTCTAGAAATCGGTTCTGGTCAGTTTATCCCAGGATTCGAAGATGGAATGATTGGTATGAAAAAAGGTGAGAAAAAAGATATCAACCTTACTTTCCCAGCTGACTACCATGTTGCTGACCTTAAAGATGCAAAAGTTAAATTTGAAGTTGAACTTCTAGAAATCAAAGAAAAAGCTTTCCCAGAATTTTCAGATGAACTTGCGAAAGAATTTGGTTTCGAATCTGCTGCTGATTTCACAGCTAAGACTAAGGAAAACCTAACTTCACAAAAAGAAAAACAAGCTAGCGAGAAACTAAACCAAGAAATTCTTGAAAAACTAATCGCTGAAAATACATTTGATGTACCAGCTGCGCTAGTTGCTCAACAAGAGCAATACTTAAGAGAAGACCTAACAAGAACTCTTAAGTCTCAAGGTTTCAATGATTCAATGGTTGGTGAATACTTTAACAAGTGGGCAGGGGATCTTTCTGAGAAAGCTACTTTCCAAGTTAAGTCTGGTCTAATTTTAGACAACCTAGCTAACGAATTTAAAGTTGAAGCTACTGAAGCTGATTTCAATGCAAAAGTAGAAGAAAGTGCCAAGCTTTCTGGACTAGAGCTTGAACAAGTTAAGAAGTACTACTCTGACGCTAAAATTAAGCAAAACTTGATGTATGCTATCAGAGAAGAAAAAACTTTTGACATGATCAAAGCTAAAGTTACTGTTAAGTAATTGAAACATCAAAAAAGTAAATTAAAATTAAGAACCCCACCATTTTGGTGGGGTTTTTTTTTCTTCTAAAATAAGCCTAGATTTCAGCCGAAAACATGATCAATACCATATCCGTGTATAATGTAAGACGTATTGTCATGGGGCCAATTTTTATGAATATTCTCGTTGTAGATGACGAAAAAATGTTAGTTGATTCAATTGCAGAGCAATTGGGTAGTTATGATGCGATTAAAAGAGTTATTAAGGCCTATGACGGTGCTGAGGCCATTCAAAAATTAAGCAATCAGAAATTTGATATTGTGATTTTAGATATCGATATGCCTAAAAAAGGCGGCCTAGATATATTAAAAATGATTGGTACAGAGGAAGAGTTTGTCGGAACTTCTGTGTTGATGATCTCTGGGAACTTTACACCAGAGGCGATTAAGCAAGCATCTCTTCATACAAAATATTTTTTGGCCAAGCCTTTCAAAGTTCAAAACTTAAAAGAGAAACTTGGCCAAATATTATTAGATAGAAAGAAAAGCGTCCTGGTCTAGATTATTTTTGAATCTGGGCCTTCATTAATCTTTCGCGCTCAATTCGGTGATCACAAAGAATCCAGTCATTACCAGCACCACGGCCTACAGGTCTGTAGATGTCTGTAACAATTCTTCCACTGTCTAAAAGGGATTCATCCACGTGAATTTTTACTACTTCACCAGTGATGATTTGTCCGCAACCAGGATCGTCGCCATAGCTTAAACGATCTCTGAATTTGCACTCAAAGTGAATTAAACTTTCTTTAATTCTCTTTGCTTTTACTATTTCAGAATCAATTGGTGTAAGACCAGAAAATTTGAATTCATCTTCTCCGTAAGGAAGTTCCGTAGAAGCAAGATTGATTTGATCAATAATATCTTCGTGAACAAAGTTCACTACAAATTCTTTTTCTCTGAGAATATTTCTTGGAGTGTCTTTCATTTCACCATTAGAAGATTTAATCATTGGTGAAAAAGCAATAATCATAGGACTTGCACTTACTGCTGTAAAAAAAGAAAATGGCGCAACATTGTTGGTACCATCCTCATTTATTGTTGAAACAACAGCAATTGGCCTTGGAAGAATTGAGCCAATTAAAAATTTATAGTTTTGTTGAAAAGGTCCATTTGTATCAAATGATTGCATTTTTTCTCCTTACATCCAGCTCTTCCAGTAATCTTTGTTCTCGTTCTTTGTAAACCATTCAGTTGGCTCAAGTGGGTAGCGAGTATCAATCATTACTGCATATTCATCTGTATATTCTTTGTCTGTACCGGCCTTGAATGCTTTAGGGTGTGGCCCATGGTGGATACCTTGTGGATGGAAAGTTAAGGCCCCTGCATCAATATTGTCACGACTGAAGAAGTTACCTTGGTGGTAAAAAAGAACCTCATCATAGTCTATGTTGCTATGGTAGAAAGGAACTTTTAATACGCCATGTTTTTTGTCTTCAAGCGGTCTTTCCACAAAAGAGCACACGACAAAATTTTGGCATAAAAATGTCGTGTGAGCAGATGGAGGCATATGATATCTGTGACTCATTACTGGACAGATATCATAAATTGAAAGTTTGTAGGGATATACAGAGCCTTTCCAACCATGAGCATCTAGTGGATTAAAGGGATAAGTTACAGTTGTAATCTTCCCAAGTCTTTTGATCTCTAATTTATATTCTTGTAAATTTTGTTCAGATCCCTTTGCAACTTCTGGAGATTCTAGAACAGTTTGATCATAAATTGCATTTGGTCCTAAGATGCCTCTCGTTGGATCTTCAAACTCAGAAGCAGATTCAATCTTTAACAGTTTTGAAGGAGTATCAACAAAAAGTTTGTATGTAGTTCCTCTTGGCATAACGATATAATCGCCACGTTTATAGTCTAGATGACCATAGATCGATTCAATTCGTCCTGTACCTTCGTGGATAAAATAGAGCTCATCAAAATCAGCATTTCTGAAGAAACATTCAAAGCTTACTGTATAGTGACCAATATTAATAACACAGTCTTTATTTCTAAGAATCGGTTGGAAGTAATTTACGTTGAGCTGATCTCCAAACATAGGAGGCTGTTGTTGAGGTTTTAAATCACCTTCAAGATTTGTCCAATTTACTGGAGGATGCTCATGGTAGATGTGAGAAACTTTTCCAAAAAAGCCCTTTCTTCCATGCTCTTCTTCATAAAGACCTTCTGGAATGTGAACGTGTGCTTGTTTTGAGTAAATGCCACTGGCCTTGAAGTTTTCCATTATGACTTCCTTTTTTTGCCAATCTTATTTTTCAAAGATCCGATATGTTCAATATTTAATTCGATTTCATCGCCTTCTTGAATCCATTTGTCGATTTCAAGACCACAGCCAGTACCAACTGTTCCACTTCCGAAGAAGTCTCCTGGTATAACCCATTCATCCATAGATACGTGAGCAATCATTTCTGCAAAAGAAAAATGAGAGTCTCCAGAATGACCGCGCGACCACTCTTCACCATTGATAGTAGCTGTCATAAGAAGGTTTGGTTCTTTGCCGCCAAATTCATCAATCGTTGTAATAACAGGACCGATGACAGAGCAAAAATCTTTTCCTTTTGCTGGTCCTAACCTGATGGCCATTTCTTTTTTCTGAATATCTCTAGCAGAGATATCGTTGAGAATTGTAAATCCAAAGATATGTTCATGGGCCTTTTCTGCTTTGAGATTTTTTCCTTCTCTGGCAATAATCATTCCTAGCTCAAGTTCGTAGTCGAGAATATTTGTATAGCTTGGCCATAGAATTTCTTCCTCTGGTCCAATAAATCCAAGAGAAGGACCTTTGTAGTATGCAGGAATTTCATACCAAGCTTCAGGAATAGGTTCTTTTCTTTTTTCAAAACCTTTGGCCACATGTTTTTCATGGGCATAGAAGTCCCTGTATGTTGATATCTTATCTATTGGCTTAGCAAGAGAAATTTCATTGCCATCAAGTTTGTAAGTAAGATGTTGCCCACCTTTGAGTTTCAGATCACCTTTTGAATTGAATGATTTGAATAATTCAAGACTTTCTTGAAAAAAAGCAATGGGATTGTCTTTGAGATTTAAAATCTTATGAAGAGAATTTGGAGAATAGTAGTTTGCTCTATCTGAAGCATTGTATCTACCTTCCTTTTCAAATTTTAAATTCCAAACATTATTAACATCGAGAACAGTAGTGTCGTCTAGAAGGATTCCTAGTCGATACTCGATTCCAAATGCTGATCTTAGTCTTACTTGGCAAATTTTCATTTTTATTTTCCTGGTCTTCCAAATTTCTTATCGTATTCTGGTAGAATTTCATCCATGGCCTCAAAGTAATGATCCATTTCTTCTGGCGTTCCAAGTGAAACACGAACAAAGTCCGGCATTTCATTGGCCTTAAGCGGACGAATGATAACTCCACGGTTTAAAAGTTCTGTGAACATCCAATCGCTTGCTTCAGTAGAGCCTGTCTTAAATGCAATGAAGTTTGTAACAGACTTTATTGGATTAAAGTCTTTACTCTGAAGGTAATTGAAAGTTCTCGTATATTGAGTTCTGTTGTTATTAATTGTTCTCTCTAAGTGCGGTTGATCGTATAGAGCACCTCTGGCACCAAGTTGTCCAATAAGGTTTGGCTCAAATGGGAGTTTAACTTTTGAAAGATTTGAAATTAGAAACTCGTGTGCGAAACCGTAACCAACTCTAATTCCTGATAGGCCATAGGCCTTTGAAAATGTTCTTAGTGTGATAACGTTATCATAGCGGTATTGCATTGAATCTGGATAATCATCTTCATCTTTTGCAAATTCAAAATAAGCTTCATCTAAAATTACAAGAACGTGACCAGGAACGTGATCCATTAGGTAATCAAATTCTTTTTTAGTAATGTAAGTTCCAGTCGGATTGTTAGGGTTTGCGATATAGATGATTTTCGTTTTCTCAGTGATACTCTCTGCAAGCTTTACAACATCAAAACGATAGTCTTCAGTAAGAGGAACTTTAACAAGGTTTGCGCCAACACTTCTTGCTAGAATATAAAAACCGATGAATGTATTGTCACAAGTTAGAACTTCTTCGTTTGGTTGTAAGAAGGCACGAACGATATAGCCCATGATTCCTTCTGAACCATTTCCTAAAATAATATTTTCTCTTTTAAGATTGTAGAGTTCAGCAAGAGCTGACTTTAATTTAAAAGCGTGCATATCAGGGTAACGGTGAAGATCCCAAAGGCCACCAGTCATCTCTCTGATAGCGAAAGGAGATGGGCCAAGAGGGTTTTCATTACTTGCTAATTTTGAAATTTTTGTCAGACCTTTTTCGCGAGCAAGTTCATCAATTGGTTTACCTGCTTGATAGACTTGAAGATCTTTTAAATAACTAGGAACTAGAGTTTTAGAAAATTCTACTTTATTAACCATGAGCGTTACCCTTTATAATACAATTTTAAAAAATGTATCATAAAGAGCACCATGTGCCACATGATTTAGATAAGTGTTTCTGCAACGAGTCTTAATCTGTTTGTAGTGTTAATCTGCGTTAAATGGATTACAATACACCTATGGAAAAATACGTATTTGGGCAATTTTCACCTGAACATTTAGAGGCCATCCAAGAAGGCATTTCTCTTTTTAATGAAAAGAAATACTGGGAGTGTCATGAGGCCTTGGAAGATTTGTGGCTCGATCACGTAGGGGATTCCGCGCGCTATGTTTATTGGAGTATTATTCAAGTTGCAGCTTCTATGTTTCATACTCGCGAGGGAAATTTGACGGGGGCGTGGGGCATGCTGTTTAAGGCCCAAGATAAACTTAGAAAGTGTGAGGCCATGCATGTTGAAACACAACTTCTCTATGACTATTTGTCGTGGGCAGAGTTTAAAAAATTAGTTTTTAGTATATCTAAAAAAACACCTATCGAAGGTTATAAAGAATTGTATAATTTTAAATTTAAAGATCCGAAAAATTGGAGAGTTTAATGGTTCCTGTGTTAGCGAATTCATTCAAAATGTTGAAAAAAGACAAATATATTTTAATGCTAAGTTTGATTCCTTCTGCGATTGGTATTGTTCTATATTACTTTGTGGGGACTTACTTTTTTACTGATTTCTATAATTGGTGCTTGGGTTTCATCACACCTTATTTTGAAGACATCAAACTCGTTGCTGGTATTTTAAAATTCTTTTTTGGGATCCTATTTTTCTTTATTGCTGGTTGGACATTTTTTCTTGTAGTTTCATTGGTAGCATCGCCATTTAATGACCTGATAAGCTCACGCGTTGAATATCAAGTGGCAGAAATCAAACCGGCAGATGAGCCGTTTTCTTTTGGAAAAGTTTTTGGTGTTATTAAAAATGAAATTAAGAAGATCCTCTTTATTTTTTTAGTAACAATTATCGGACTCATTTTAGGTTTGTTCTTTCCCCCAATCAGTTTTCTTGTCTCTGCTATTTTGATGGCCGTGACGTTTTTAGATTATTCATGGTCTAGACACAATTTTACCGTGGCCCAATGTATAGATGATCTAAAAAGTTCTTTTGTGACTTACTTAATTTCTGGAATAATTTTTATGTTCGCGATCTCTATTCCAGTATTAAATGTCTTTTTCTTACCAATTGGTGTAATTCACTTCACAACTTTATTTTCTAAAAAGAGAGAGCTATAAGCATGGAATATATAATTTGGGGTGTTGGTAACGACGATCAGATTGGTAAGTTGATTGATATTCTAAATGAATTTGAAATCGAAGTAGAATTTAGAGATTTCAGGGATCATCCTCCTGAATTTGAAGATCTTCAAAAGTGGGGAGAGTTCGAGGGTGAGGAATTCCCAATTAATCTTAGAAGTACCTTCTTCAAAAAAAATAAGAAGAATTATGATAAATTGAATACTGCGAAAAAGGCCGAGTGGTTAGCTCGGAACTATCACGTTATTTCTAGGCCAATTATTGAAGATGGCAATGGAGAAGTTCTCTCAATTGGTGGCAGACCAGAGAGGCTTCTAAAGACTGTCTTCAACCTAAACCTAAGAGATCTAGACTTTTAAGCACCATAATTTATTGAGTTTTGTTTTCATTTTTCCGATAAGAATGAAAACAAAACTCGGAAGTTGATGTGCATAAGATTCTTATTTTTACTCCATTTTCAGACATGAAAGCATTGGCCACTTATCCAATGCTGCAAAAACTCAGACATGAGTTTCCTGAATCAGAAATTAATCTCCTTTGTCTTGCTGAGCAGGGCGATTTCTTTAAATTTCTAGATATTAATTTGAAGGTTTATGAAATTCCTTTGGATGATTATAAACTGGCCTTTATGCATAAGTTTGCAGCAAACCTTCACGACGTTTTTAATATCAATATGTACATTGATCTTAGTGGAGAGTTTCTTGGCGCTATGACAGGAATGTTTTTTAGGGCCGAGAAAAAATATGGACTTCATAGAGACTTTAAAACGAAACTTCTTTTCACGGAGTCTGTTGATATTTCTCACGATCCTTCTTTTGAAAGAACATTAGAACTAATGATGGAGCTTTTTGATTTCGAAGATGGGGGGAGCTTAAATCCAGTACCAGCTGTTGAATGGATGAGAAAAAATAGGCCTCTGAAATATTTCTTCCATTTCGAGAAACTCTCGCCAGAAGATGTGACAAAGAATTGGATTGAAATTGCCAATCAAATCTATAACCAACAAATTATTTTCTGGTGTGATGATGAAAAATTCAAAGAACTCGAGAAATCACTTAATAAGAAAAGCGAATACTTCAATCACATGGGTGAGGCCGATAGTTTAAAGCGCTACTTTAAAGAAGTGGATATCGTTTTTACTGACAAGCAATGGGTGCAATTTGTTTGTCAGTCTCTTGGAACGAGCTGCTTTTATTTCAAGCATAAAAGTATTCCGTCAGAGTATTTAACATACTTCGAAGGAACGAAACCTATTATTACATATGATGACGAATCTGTTCTCGATATTATCGAAGGCAATTTTAAAAAAGAAATAAAAGTCGTGGATGAAGTGATCGATTTTATTTTGAGTAAATTACATGAGGATGAAGAAAACAAATAGGACAAATAGGTGCCACGTTCCCTTAAGATATCTCTAGGGAACGTGGCACATTTTAGTTTTTGAAGTTCTTTAAGTTTTCTTCGATTGATTTCATTTTTTCTTCTAAGCTCGCAGCGTTTTCTCTAACTTCGGTAACAACTTCTGGTGGGGCGTTGTCCATGAATTTAGCGTTAGAGATTTTCTTCGCGTACTTTTCGTACTCTTTTTGAGTTTTAACAAGCTCTTTTTCAAGTCTTGAAATTTGCTCGTTAAGATCGATAACGCCTTCAAGGGGAAGAAAGATTTCAGTGTGAGTTGTGGCAAGCATAACGGCCTTTTTAGGGCGC
>NZ_AUNE01000054.1 GCF_000447755.1 Bacteriovorax sp. BSW11_IV
TAGTCAATCAATTAAGTATGGTATGAAGTTTTTTTTTGCAAGCGGCCATAACGCTTTTAAGGATAGTTAACATGATTAAAAAGATTGGTCTGATCGTTTCTATATCGGCCATATTACTAGGGCTTGTAGGCCTAGTTGCACTCAATACAATGAATAAAAAAGATGAAAGTCCAGCACAAAAGAGTCAGGACGATGTGAATCGTGAACTTTATTTCAGCGACTTAGAGGCACTAAAAAATCCTGAGAACCATGAATTTTATGGGTCACTTTTTAGACTCTCGCAAAAAAGAGATCAGAAGGCCTTTGCATGGATTATTGATAAGGGCCTTAAATTAGAAGGTCAGCCCTTTGCACATGTTCTTGAACATCTTGGGTACTTCTATGATGAAAAGCAGGCGCGTGATGAATTTGATAAATTATGGGCCAGCAAGATCTCTAACGATGCCCGTATAGGATTAGCGAAATCTTTGGGTAAGATCGTTTCAAGTTGGACTGGTGCTCGCATAGAAAAAATTTATCCTGAAGTTGAAAAACAAAATAACGAAGCACTTCTTGTTCACTTGAATTCGGCCTTACACACAAGTGCCATGTCAGGAGAGAAAAAGGCCTTGGCCTTACAGCGACTTCTTTATTTAAGTGCCGGTAAGGAGCAGGCCTTGGCCTTAACTTATCTTGGCCGAATAATCCCTAATCATCCCGATGTTCTTGCCTCTATGGAGAGGTCAATATATCGAGTCAAAGACGGCGATTATCTTGATCGTGCCATTTTACATCTCGCAAAATATCACCCGAAGTGGATAGTCACTCAGGGGGAGAAGATTCGTTATTTAAAAAATGAAGTTGTGGCCCGCTCATATGTGCGAACACTTTTTATTTCTTGTCCTGAAAATCTTTTTGGAGAACTTCAAGAAATGTTAATCGCATTCCCTTCTTTGAAGACGGAGGTGATGACAACGTTATTATCTTTACCGAGAAAAGAAGCATTCGAATTTTTTACAAAAAATGAAGCGGCCTTCAATGGACTAAAAGATTTGCATGTGGCAAAAAGTCTTTTACAAAAAGGTGAAGTGAGCTCGAGTTGTATTCATTTAAATAAAGAGCAAGAAGCGAACTAAAGGTTCATTTTCTTTCTGATTTCTTCTGCACGCGCTTCAGAGTTGATCTCTTTAAAAAGTTCTTCTTCTGTGCGCTCAGGAAGATCAATAAAAGCGATCCCCAATTTCATTTCACCTGTTGGGTTTCCATCGCGGTGAAATTGTTCCCATTGTCCTACAATTTTTACGAAGGGAATATCAAACTGTGCCCTGTTAATTCGTAGGCGACAATCTTTATGAACACTATTTTTCGAGAAGAGATCTTTCTTATCAGTTTCAACCATTATACTCGTTCCACCTGCTGAAATATCCAGCGCATTGTAAACGATATCTGCAATTTTAAATTGAAGAGCAACATGGCGACCTGCCAGCAGGCGATAATTTGATCTTTTTTGACTTTTGTATACGTCGTTTAAAACGCGCAACTCATATTTTCCCGAACTATTTTTTTTAAGCGTCGAATAAGAGAATATATTAATTGTCTCAAAATTAATTTTGAAAAAAACTTCTTTGTACAGAAGATCTGTTCCTGCAAGCTTAGATAAAAAGCCACCTGTCGATTCAAGAATAATGGCCATATTTTTTTCATCGAAGGCCGAAATGCGATACTCCTCTACGTCGTCTTGGTTCTGACCTTTTTGCCATAGGCTCACTGTGCGTTCATCTTGTGGCGCACGCGAGAGGAAACTAACTGCTTCTTCTTTAGAGATCGTCGTAAAATAATGTTTTTTATTTGCGTCACTCACAGATCTTAGTCCCGTTTGTTCATAAACAATTTTAACACCTTAGCCTATTATCTTGCATAAGGGCCATTTACCGCAAGAGGCAGGAAAAATTGTTCTTAAACTTTCCACTGTTTTTCGCTATTTAGCTGACAAAAAGGGGGTATAAGAGTAGTATGCCACAAACGTATAAACAAGAAAGAGGCTGCCATGAAAGAAAGCACACCATCTACTATTCATTTAAAAGACTACACACCTGTAGATTATAAATTTGAAACTGTATACCTGACATTTGAACTCCATAATACGAACACACTTGTTCATTCTAAAATTGAAGTTGAACCTTTGAAAAAGGGGAGCGATTTAGTTTTAGATGGAGAAGAACTGAAACTTGAGTGGATTAAAGTGAATGGACAAGAGTTTACTTCTTTTGCTAAAAAAGACGACACACTTGTTCTATCAAATCTTCCAACGGAAAATTTCACACTAGAAATTCTTGTTGAGATTAACCCTGAGGCCAACAAGGCCCTTGATGGTCTTTACAAGTCTGGTGGTATTTTCTGTACACAAAACGAAGCGCAAGGTTTTAGAAGAATCACTTACTTCCAAGATAGACCTGACTCACTTTCAAAATTCACGACAAAAATGATCGCTGATAAAAAAGAATACCCTGTTCTTTTATCAAACGGTAACCCAATTGAATCAGGAGATCTAGCAGACGGAAAACACTTCGCTGTTTGGGAAGACCCCTTCTATAAGCCTTGTTACCTTTACGCACTTGTGGCGGGTGATCTTGCTCTTGTGCAAGACTCTTATACAACAGGCAGTGGCAGAAAGATTGATCTAAGAATCTACATTGATAAAGGTAATGAAGATAAATGTGATCACGCCATGGAGAGTTTGAAAAAATCAATGAAATGGGACGAAGACCGTTTTGGTCTTGAGTACGATCTTGATATTTACATGATCGTAGCTGTTGATTCATTCAACATGGGTGCCATGGAAAATAAAGGTCTGAATATTTTTAACTCGGCCTACGTTCTTGCCAACCAACAAACGGCAACTGATAAAGACTTCTACGGTATTGAATCAGTTATTGGTCACGAATACTTCCACAACTGGACAGGAAACCGTGTTACTTGTAGAGATTGGTTCCAACTAACTCTTAAAGAAGGTTTAACAGTTTATCGCGATCAAGAGTTTTCATCTGATATGAACTCAAGAGTTGTTGACCGTATTCAAGGAGTGCAAGCTCTTCGTTCTCGTCAATTCTCTGAAGACGCTGGACCAAACGCTCACCCAATTAAGCCAAAGTCATACATTGAAATTAATAATTTCTATACAGCGACTATTTATGAAAAAGGTGCTGAAGTTATTCGTATGTACGAAACACTTCTTGGCCGTGATGGTTTCAGAAAAGGTATGGACAAGTACTTTGAACTTCACGATGGTCAAGCTGTAACGACAGAAGACTTCCTAAATGCCATGAGCGTTGCTAATGGCAATTACGACTTCTCGCAATTTAAACTATGGTACGACCAAGCGGGAACACCAAAAGTTGTAGCGAAATATAATTATGATTCTTCTAAAAAAGAATTTTCAATTACGTTTACGCAATCAATCCCAGATACTCCAGGACAGACAAATAAACTTCCTATGCTTATTCCAATGAAGTTAGGTCTTCTCAATGCGAGTGGAAAAGATATGGCGCTAACTCTAGTTGATGCTTCATCTCAACCACAAATTGCAGAAGGGATTGTCCTATTAACAAAAAAAGAAGAGACATTTACTTTTAAAAATATTGATGTCCTACCAGTTGTTTCTCTTAACAGAAACTTCTCGGCACCAATCAATCTTGAAAGTGACAACTCAAAAGAAGATCTTGCTTTCTTAATGGCCCACGATAGTGATTCATTCAACCGCTATGAAGCAGCTCAAGAGTTTGCAACTCAAATGATGCTTGATCTTGTGGCCAAAGCTCAAAAAGCCGAGAAACTAAGTGTTGATCCACTTTTTGAAAAAGCTTATGGGAAAATTATCGAGGATAATTCAATTGATAATATGTTCAAGGCCCTTGCTCTAACTCTTCCTGGTCAAGGAACCCTTCACCAGCGTCAAGAAGTGATTGATTACAAAGCGACACACGCTGTATGTGAATTTGTACTTAATTCTCTGGCGAGCACTTATGAAAGAGAATTTGCTAAGATTTATTCAGATCTAGCAACAGAGAAGCCTTTTAGTGTTTCTGCTGCTGCTATGGGAGAGAGATCACTTAAAAATCTTGCTCTATCAATGCTTATGCAAATTGGAACAGAAGAAACTGTGGCCATGGCCGAAGGTCAATTCTACAACGCTACAAATATGACTGATGAAGCTAAGGCATTACAACTTCTCGTTCACAATGAAGCACAAGGTGCTGATAAGGCCGTGAAAAGCTTCTATGACAAGTGGTCTTCACAGACTCTTGTGTATCAAAAGCTTCTTGGTATTCTTGGTGGAAATCCAAGCGACTCAGTTTACGATAAAGTTCTTGAGATGGAACAAGATAAGCACTACGATAGAACAGTTCCAAATATTGTAAGAGCTCTTTATGGAAGTTTTGCTGCTAACTATACTCAATTCAATCACGAATCTGGTAGAGGATATAAACTTGTTGCTAATAAGATTTTAGAACTTGATAAGCAAAACCCACAAATTGCTTCACGTTTTGCGACACTTTTCAAAGACTACAAACGTCTTCCATCGAACCTTAAAGAGCTTGCGAAAGTTGAACTTACTCGCATCGTAGAAACTGAAGGTCTATCGAAGAACGTTTTTGAAATTGTTTCAAAAACACTAGCGTAGAAATTACAGGATAAAGATCATGAGTGAATTTGATAAAGAGGCCTTAGAAAAGAAAATCCACGATCAAAACCTTGAGCGCTTACGCGCAGAGGGCGGGCTTTCTTCTCTTATCATTTTCACTCTTGAAAACTTTGCCTTTCGCTACCTTGAAACGGACACGCACAAAGACATCTCTTGCCACGTCGAGGGTGACAATGTCTTTGTGGTTCGCTCATTCGAAGAAGATATTTTGAAGGCCTTGAAAACGCCCAATCAAAGCGTCAAGCAAGGCCTTATCTCTCTTTGCAAAAAGTATCCAGGGGCAGAAAGTAAAAAACTAAAAGTCTGCCAATCAATTACAGTGACAATTAAAAACGACTCCCACGTTTCATGCGTGGCCGAAATCAATTGGAACTATCCCGACTTCTCATCCGACGCTGAATACTCAATCTCCAAAAAAGAAGATATTCGCTTTGATGATCCTCTCTACCTAAGAAATAAACTGGCGCTCTACTTAGAGTCGGTTTGTGAAATTTTTTAGGTGCCACGTACCCTTAATTTTTCTTTAGGGAACATGGCACTTTTGAAATTTAGTTTGAGCAATCAATCGTAATTGATTTTGTCTTATTTCCCTTCGTGGCGACGATGAATTTTCTTTCTTGATTAATTTTGATTGAAATCTTTTTCTGAAAACTTGCATGACCAACAAAATTATTATCTGCATCGTTATATGTTGATTTAAGTGTTGCTTCTAGTGAACAGTCTGCGCTGTTGCACATTGTTTCGCCTTCAAACCAAAACATATATTTGTAACCGTCTTGAGATTTTAATTCTAAAACGTTAGTTGTTCCAATTTCTGTTGAACCATTTTCTGTTGTAGAAAATGCAAGGGCAATTTGCTCTTTATCGGAAAGAAAGTTTCTTTCAGTCACAATTTTTACGGCACAGTTGTAGTTTGCAAAGGCCGAAAGTGAAGAAAGAGCACAGATCATAAGTAAAAGATTTTTCATAATTTTTATCCTTGTTAGTTGTGTTTGTTGTAGAGGTATTTAATATGATTTTTCTTTTTCACTCTTTTAGATTTTCTTACTCGTTTGGGCCATTTATCAGAGGGATTGTGGCGAACCTGCCTCGCAATTATTACCATGAGTTAGATATATTTATGATCGCTTCCTTCTTCCCAAGGTATGAGAAAGGCACATAAGGAGGACTCATGAAGTCATTAATTTTCTTCGTTTTTTTGACTGTGGGGCATATAGTACAGGCGGGATTTATCCAAGAGGGTGTCTTTGTTGGTCAGCTTGAAAATGGTAAGAGTTGCCAAGTTAAAATCACCCATGAAGGAGAGTTCGCTTACGTGGGGCGCTCTGAGTTTCGTCTTACTATTCACTCCAAAGGCCCTTTTGTACAGTGTCTTGATTATGAAGGTGTAGAGTATGATGCCTGTGCTTCTGGCGAGCATACTAATGGTAAAAAAGAGAAGTCACTTTATATTCTAGGCTCCCATGAAAAAGGGATTGAGAAAGTGTATATTGATGGGGCAGAGCTCAGGACGTGTTCTTTTTAAATTATTTTTTTATAAATTTATTGATCGCATCCATACATTTGGAAGTAAGTCTCTTTTTTGGAATCCAAACACGGGGGTAATTGTTGATTTCAACAATTCTTCTAAACTCGATGTGCTCCTCGGCGACGGGGGCCATTTTACTTTTTTCTGTAATTCCTTTTTTACTCATAAGATCTTTTAAGCGATATCCGTTAAAACCAACATAGTAGGTATCAACAACCCATTCTTCGCCTTTGTATTTGACGACATTAAAAGCGTGATCTTCTTCAAAATCATAATCATAGTAATTACTCTTTCTATGAATGGTGGCATACATGTGAGTATTTTCTATTCCTGCTTCTTTTAAAAGAATATGAGCAAGAAGTGCGTATTCTCGACAAACGCCGGCCGAGCAATAGAGGTATTCACTAAAAGGTACATTGCCATCTTTTTTCAAATATTTTTTTGATACACTCTTGTGATTCTTATCATCGTATTCACGTCCGATGAGGGCCGAATCCGCTATAATATTGGTGATCTCATCTATTTTGTCCCAAAAAGAGAGATTTCTCATCTTCCCAAGTTCTTTGGCCTTCTCTCTATATGTTTTGACGATGGGGTCTTCGAGATCCATATAGTAATCTGGCTGTGCACCACCGTGAGTTGAAGAGCCTTCTACGTAACTTCCATTAGGAATATCGTCAATTTTTCCACCATTTATAATTTTATAATTTTGCGGATCGTTCGGGGACGCAGGTGAGCGTACGGTTCCATCCATTGAAGTAGTGGCAAAAAAAGTAAAGATGAATAGGATATTTAAAATAAACTTATACAATAGAAGTCATCTCTTTGTTGTCGTCTAACTATCTAAGAAATTGGAGCAATATTTAGGCCAACAATTTGGCCTTTTTTGGTTCATAAATATTTGATATTGAATTGCCGTTTTCTAGGGAGCTGTCGATTTTTTAGTCAGATTGATATTTTTTATTATGAGGGCCTTCATTATTTAGCTGCCATGAGATAAGGGGGAGATGAAGTGGTCAATACTTTTCCTCTTATTTGTTTTCTCCCTTTGGCAAAACTGTGCTTATGCTAAAAACGAACGTTTTACTGGGCTTTATTTTACCATTGTGAATTCGGGAAGTGGTGGTTCAATTCTCGGTCATACATTTCTAACTTTCTGTCCAGATCAAATTAAGCTCGATTTAAGTCAGTGTCATGCTATTGAGTACAACTTAGATATTAATCTAGGCGAAAAATTTAAAAAACTTATAAATGCTAGTTTTATAGAAAAAATTGAAATGTTCAGTTCTGCTTTTTTTCGTGTCTATGAATTTGATAATGCCAAAGAACATACTCAGAAATATCTTGATAGAGATCAGTCCGTTGAATTTTATCGTTACAGAGGATCATCAGATGAGGTTCAGGCGATTCATGGAGATATTCAAACGGATATGTGGGATCGTGATCTCAAAGGTTATAGAGACTATGATATTTTAGATAATAACTGTGTCACTAAAGTCGTGGATGTCATTAACACACACTCCTTGAAGAGCATTGAAAAAGAAAGTGATGATCTTTTTGATATTGAAAATCTTGTCTATCGTTTTCCAATCTTTGTTAAACAACGCATTCGAAAGAGTGGGATGTTCGATTCTATGTTTTATCTTTCAAAAAATGAGTGGTACTCACAGAAAATTCTTTTTGAATAACCACTCAGATAAAATTAACGAATATCAGTTCTAAATTTAGGATGATTGAAATGGAGTCTGTGGTCACAGTTTTCACTGGCCATATCTTTTGTAAATTTAATTTGACCAATTTTTTTAAAGTTCTGTGGCTGATCCCAGGCCTTTTCTAAATCACCAGCAACTTCGATATTGAATGTCATTACGCCGTTTTCTTCGATATTTTTTGTAAATTCATCTCTAAAGTCTAAGGCCCATAATTTTTTTGATTCTGGTGCAGCTCTTAGTCTCATCCACATTGGAGTTCTTACAGTTGATTCACTCTTCTCTCCAAGAGAAGATATTTGCCACAATTGTCTGATATTTGGATTTTCATCGGCCTTATTGAAAACTTTAGCAACAAAGGCGGCCATTCTGATGAGAAACACTGAGCTTAAGCTAAGTGATACTTCTGGTTCATTTGTAAGTGCCGTTTTTGAAAATTGATTAACTTTTGTTCCACCCAAGTCGTCGATAGTAAAAAAGTTTGCAGTTCTCAGATTTTCAGCGTGATAAAAATCTCTTGTTGGATAAAGTTTTCCAGCTAGACCTAAACTTCTTTTTTCTCCTGCTTCTGTATGAGTAAGAGCACTTGAAGCACGACCAATAATGATTGCATTTGCACCCTTTTTAAAATAACCAGAGTAGAGAGTCTCTTCTGTAATTTCCCATGTACCAAGTAGGCATACACCACTGGCGTGTACTAATTTTTCAAAATAGGGAAGGATATCACTCTTATCGCTAATTGTTCTTGAAGCTGATTGGGCCAATTTGTTTTTACCCCATCTCGTAAGGCGCTTCATATTGATCTGTTCTTTTGGAAGATTTTGATATGGATTTTCTTCAATCAATGTCCAAACATCTTCTACTCTAGAGCCTTCATATTCGGTCTTTATTGCAGCGTGAGTCGTACTTATTAAAATAAGAATAGAAAGAATAAGTTTCATTGATTGTCCCATGTTTATGAATGGAGCAAACATAGTCCTATACTTGCTTGGTAGTCAATGAATCTATTTTTTTTGTTGTAACTTTTTTATTTCGGCCATGGTTTGTTGATTGTAAGTGTTTACTCTCAGTGAACTATAGGCCGCTTCTTTTACGACTACTTGGTCATATTCTTTGAGCGTTGCTCCTGTTATCCCATCAACCATCTCTGTTGGGTAACCAACCTTTTTAAATTCTTTCGGATTCATTAATAGGATAAGTTCTAGCTTTTGATAATCTTCGTTAGTGAAGGGGGCATGATTTTTTTTCGTTAGGCCATCGCGGCTGAGGAGTTTTTTGAACTGTACATTCTTGTCATAGAAAAGGGTGAAGATAACGGGTAGACAAGCACTATTACAACCTGTTGTTGTATTTACTTCACGGATGTAGCCTAGCAGATTATTTTTAGCGTCAAAGGCCTCGAGAATCTCAGTATTAGTAGGCTCATCGCTTATTGGATCAGCAACTTTGTGTGACTTTGTTGAATTTAGATTTGGAAACACTTTTTTATAAAAATCAATTTTTGCATCCGCCCAAGTGCTTACTGAAAAAAAGAGGGTTATAACTAAGAGTTTATTCATCATGTAATTCCAGAATAAAAAAGGCCACTTACGTGGCCTTCGTATTAAAGTAAAATAGATTTACCAGTCGATTTTAGATCGTCACAGGCCACTTTAATTCTATCGCACATTGAATTTTCTGCAACCTTCATCCATGCTCTTGGATCGTAGAATTTTTTATTTCCTACTTCGCCTTCAACTTTTAGAACTTGATCGTAGTTTTTAAGCATATAATCAACAACTGCTCTCGTATAAGCATATTGAGTATCTGTATCGATATTCATTTTAATAACACCGTAACCAAGAGTTTCGTGAATTTCAGAAAGCTCTGAGCCTGAACCACCGTGGAAAACTAACCAATGTCTAGCTTCATCACCGAATTCTTTTACAACAGCGTCTTGTCCTTGCTTTAAAATCTCTGGACGAAGCTTAACGTTACCTGGCTTGTAAACGCCGTGAACGTTTCCAAAAGTGGCCGCGTACATAAACTTACCAATTGGACGAAGAGCTTTTGCAATAGCAACCATCTCTTCTGGAGAAGTATAAAGTTTATCAGCTGGTGTGCCTTCATTATTAACTCCATCTTCTTCGCCACCAACAACACCTGTTTCGATTTCAAGAATGATTTCGTTTTTTGCACAACGAGTAAGAAGCTCTTTAGATACTCTGATATTTTCTTCAAGTGGAAGTTCAGATCCATCAAACATATGTGAGTTGAAAAGATTTGGAAGCCCCTTAGCTCTTCTTTTTTCTGTTTCTTCAATTAGGGGAACCATGAATTTTTCAACTTTATCAGGGTGACAGTGGTCAGTGTGAAGAGCGATACACACATTGTATTTCTTTGCCATTGTGTGAACGTGCTCAGCAATTGAAATGGCCCCAAGTGCCATATCCTTAATATTTGAACCTGAAGCGAATTCTCCACCACCAGTAGAGACTTGGATAATTCCATCTGACTTCATTTCAGCAAAGGCCTTAAGGGCAGCATTGGCCGTAGAAGTTGAAGTAACGTTGATAGCAGGATAGGCGTATCCTTCTTTGTTCGCTTTTTCTAGCATTTGACAGTACTGCTCATAAGTAGCTACAGGCATGGAAATCTCCTTAAAAGTTTCAATTGCGACTATTAAACAATACTTTGACTAAAGTGACAAAGGTGCGCAGTGCAGAAAATGTCGGATTTTCGCTCAATAAAAACTTGTCCATGGAAGCAAACTGGGCAATATTATGCTCTAAATAAAAGGGGATAACTATGGATAAGCTTTTTAAAGGCATCATGCAGTTTAGGAAAGAGGATTATCAAAAACACAAAGATCTTTTTGAGAAACTTGGCAGGGCGCAACACCCGCATACACTTTTTATTGGTTGTTCAGACTCACGCGTCTCGCCATCACTTATTACCAATACTGACCCAGGTGAACTTTTTATCGTAAGAAACGTGGCCAATATTGTGCCACCATATAGAAAGACAGAAGAATACGTTTCAACGACAGCGGCCATTGAATACGCTGTAAAAGTTCTAAAAGTTGAAAATATTGTTGTTTGTGGTCACTCAAATTGTGGAGGTTGTGCGGCCCTTCATATGACTGCTGAACAACTTGTGGACATTCCACACGTTCGCCGCTGGTTAGAAGTTTCAAAAGAAGTTAAAGGTCGTGTCGATAGACTTTTGACAAATCCAGATGACCTTCACGAAAGAGAATGGCTGACTGAACAAGTGAATATTCTTGTTCAAATGAGAAACCTTCTGACTTTTCCTTATATCAAAGAAAGATATGAAGAGGGCACTCTGAAAATCTTTGGTTGGCACTATATTATTGAGACAGGTGAAGTTTATAACTTTAGCGATGAAAAAGGTGAGTTTGAGCCTATCGCCGCTGCAAAGGTAAAATAATTGCAAGACTTCGATCTTGAAAGTGCTATTTCAAAATGGGAGAGTGGAAAAATTAGTGATGCACTAATGGCCACTCTCTACGCATTTACTTTGTCATCTATCAAATTTCAGGGTGATTTCCTTCAAAGGAAAAGTTCAAAATCTAAAATCATTGATATCAATTCATATGATTATTCAGAGTCTTTTTTTATCGATGTTTTAGAAAATTATAAATTGAAAAAAACCAAGCCTTATGTTGATGAAGTTCTTCTTCAGTGGCTTAAAGGTAAGTGGCAAGCAAAGTTAATTACCTATATCCCAACTCCAAAAGAAGTCTTGTATTGGCAAACATTGGGCCTAAGACCTGTGACTATGCTTATTTCAAGCAAACGTTTTTTTAAGCCAGTTCTTCACAAAGAAGACACTCTAACTTTTCTTACTCATGACCTCGAACACGCCTATAAAATGAATCATGATGAAGAGCAAAAGAAGATGCAGGTGAATTTCTTTAAAAGAATTCACTCATTAGTTGAGTGGAGTGGCTTTAACGATCTCATGGGAGATTATCTTGAAGAAGAACAATTTAAAAAAGACTTTGATTATCTTTTAAGTGATATGAACACTCATCCATTTCATTCCCTCAAGTTTTTCAAAGGATTTTTGCTTTCATATTTTTTAAGACGTTCTCAGTCTTCTACTTTAAATTCTTTGGACGAGAGCGAATATGAAGAACTCTCTCATCAAATAGGACAGAGGCTATTCTTTTCAAATGAAGAAAAAGAGGCCTTTAATCTCTTGAATTCTCACAATTTTGATAATCAAAAAATGCCACTACTTCTTACTAAGAGTTTTCAAAGTAGTGTCACAATGTCTCTAGAATAGCTCCTATTCAGCGTTTTACCAGTTAGAAAATGTCATTAAAAAAAGGGTTCCAAGAGGGAAGCTCTTTACTATTCTATTTAATGATCATGGGTTTATCCCAAAAACCGGGAACATCTATTGGAAGGAGTCCAAAGACATGATTAGAAATTTAGTGCCTCTGTTATTTTTAGTTCTCTTAGTCCTCTCTTCGTCTTGCGGAAAAAATGCGAATAATTTTTCTGACAAGTTTATGAGTTCACAGATCATTGTCGGTGAACTTGATTGGCAAGAAATCACTGTGCTTGCAAGTTCTTCACCTATTAGATTGAATGGTCATGCAGTTGCGACAATTGATCTTCCTGTTATGGGTTCTCGATGTACAGGTTTTATGGTCAGTGATGATATCCTTATGACTAATCAACACTGTATTCCAAGTGCTAGCTATGCAAAAGGTGTGACGGCCCGTTTTAAACATGAAAAAGATGTCACTAAATTAGAGCAAAAAGTCTATGATTGTTCTACTTTTATTGGTAACGATGAAACTCTAGATTACGCTCTTTTAAAATGTGCAGGCAATCCTGGGACAGTACATGGAAAGGTGAGACTTGCTACAGAAGAATTCTCTCTAAGTGATGCCCTTTATATTGTTCAACAAAACTGTGATTACTACACGGACAGATACTGTGATCCTACTAAGAAGTTTTCACGAGGTATTGTAAAGGATATCGCTTCCGAATACACACATAACGCCGATACTCTTGGCGGCTCATCTGGGTCTCCTGTTTTTTCTGAAGATGATCACATGGTCTATGCTATTCACCATGCGGGTTACGGGAACGATGGCCGTGGTCGCGGATATGAAAACTATGCAGTTCCCATGCACAAAATTGTTCAAAATATTGAGGCGCGATTTCCTGATGTTGAATTAAATATTGGAGGGGTCACAGATTCGCCAGACACTCCTGAACCACCAACAGAGGAAGAAGAAAACACCTCTGCTTCTCAGGCAAAAGTTCTTGTGAGTGGAGTTGCTGTTGCCCAGGCGTTACTTGAGGCCAAGGAAGTTCGCTACTATAAAATGGCAGTGACACAATCAAAAGTTGTTAGTGTGCAATTGAACTTCACTCATCGTCTTGGAGATCTTGACCTTTATGTTTCAGATTCTTCTGGTCGAGTTATCGCTAAGTCATTAGGTGTTACTAATACTGAAAAAGTAACAAAATACTTGGCCTCAGGTGTTTATACAATTTCTGTTGTTGGTTACAGAGATGCCCATACAGCATTTACTCTAAAGTCAAGCTTCTAATAGAAAAGCTCTCTTCAAAGGGAGCTTTTTTGTCTCTTAATTATTTCTTTTGACTATTCATCTATACTTAAATATTTTCCCGCCGAAAAGACTATATAACTTTATCAAAGAGGGAATTTATGCGCCGTCAGTTTCTAACTGCTTCACTAATAATTTTTATGGTTCAATTTGGACTATTATTTGTGACTCAGAGTATGAACTGGCTGTTCTTCATTACAGTCCCTCTCTTTATCCTTGGTGTGTATGATATGTTCCAACATCATCACACTATTATTGCCAATTATCCTATTGGCGGAAGACTTCGTTATGTGATGGAAGTACTGAGGCCGAAAATTTATCAATACTTCATTGAATCTGATACCGATGGGACGCCAATCAGTCGTATCTATCGCTCAGTTGTTTATCAACGAGCGAAGGACACTCTTTCGACTACGCCATTTGGAACACAACTTGATGTTTACGAAACTGGATATGAGTGGATTAATCATTCAATGAATCCTCTAAATCCAGAAGAGGCCCACGACATTAATTTAAGAATTAATGTCGGAGGAGAAAATTGTAAGAAACCTTACTCGCTAAGTGTTTTCAATATTTCGGCCATGAGTTTTGGTGCACTATCCAGTAATGCGATTATGGCCCTAAACCGTGGTGCGAAGCTTGGTGGCTTTGCCCACAACACTGGTGAGGGAAGTATTAGTGAATACCATCTTCGTTATGGTGGAGATATTATTTGGCAAATTGGGACGGGCTACTTTGGCTGTCGCGCTGATGATGGTGGTTTTGATGCCGATAAATTCAAAGAACGCGCACATCTAGAAAGTGTTAAGATGATCGAAATCAAGCTCTCACAAGGTGCAAAGCCTGGGCATGGTGGAATTTTACCGGCCTCAAAAAATACACAAGAAATAGCGAAGGCCCGTGGGGTGAAGCCCCATACAGAAGTCGATTCTCCTCCAAGACACAGGGCCTTTAAAGGGCTAGATGGTCTTCTTGATTTTATTGTTAAGCTTCGTGAACTTTCAGGTGGAAAACCTGTCGGGATCAAATTGTGCGTCGGTATTCCTGAGGAATTTGAAGAGCTTTGTAAGCTTATGAACGAAAAAAATATTGTTCCAGACTTTATCACTATTGATGGAGGAGAAGGGGGAACAGGGGCCGCGCCGATTGAATTTTCAAACTCAATCGGGATGAGTTTGCGCGATGGACTAATTATCGCGACAGATTTGTTGCGTGAATATGGTCTAAGAGACAAGGTTAAGATTTTGGCCTCTGGAAAAATTTTAACTGGGTTTGATATTATTCGTTGTATCTCGTTAGGAGCTGATGCTTGCTATAGTGCTCGCGGTATGATGCTGGCCCTAGGTTGTATTCAGGCCTTGGAGTGTAACAAAAATACTTGTCCAACTGGAGTGGCCACCCAAGATAAAGGCCTAGTTCGTGGGCTAGTTGTCGAAGATAAGTATGTTCGTGTCGCAAACTACCACAGAAAAACTGTTGAGTCGGTGACAGAGATTCTTGGTGCAGTTGGTCTTCACCATACAAAAGAGCTTAATCGCAACCATGTATGGCGTCGTGTGTCTCCAACAATTGCAAGGACTTATGAACAACTTTTCCCAACAAAAGTTATGGGTTCTAAACTTTAAATTTATAGCTAATTTTCGCCAAAGTATTTCGGTGCGAAAGGTCCTGTAAGTGTTTACGAGCGGGGCCTTCTATGGTTAATTAGGTTTTTTAAATTCAATTACTTATTGTTACTTTATAGAGGAAAGAATTATGGCAGTAAAAGTTAAGCCTACCAAGAAGTACACGTTAAAAAATACGGACAAAAAACTTCTTAAGAAATGGTATGAGATTTTAACTCTAGGACGCATGATTGATGATCGTGCCCCTAACTATCTAAAGCAAGCAATCGGTTGGTCATACCACGCACCATGTGCTGGTCACGATGCGATTCAACTTGCTATTGGTCAGACTTTCAACAAAGAAACTGATCACCTTTTTCCATATTACAGAGATATGATTACTGCTCTTTCTGCAGGCCTTACTGCTGAAGAGTTGATTCTAAATGGTATTTCAAAAGGAACTGACCTTGCTTCAGGTGGACGTCACATGTCTAACCACTTTGCAAAACCAGAGTGGAATATTCACAACGTTTCTTCTTGTACAGGAAACCACCCTCTACACGCAGTAGGTGTTGCTCGTGCAATGGATCGTTATAAGCACCCAGGTATTGCAATCTCTTCTCAAGGTGAGTCTTCTGTATCAGAAGGTTACGTTTACGAAGCGATCAATGGTGCATCTAGAGAAAAACTTCCAGTTGTATTTGTATTCCAAGATAACGGTTACGGAATTTCTGTTCCTAAGTGTGACCAAACTGCCAATGAAATTTGTGCAGAAAACTTCATGGGATTTTTAAACTTAAATATCATCATCTGTGATGGTAAAGACGTTTTTGATTCAATGAACGCTATGGAAGAAGCTAAAAAGATTGCTCTTGAAAAAAGTGAGCCAGTAATCGTACACGCAATGTGTGTTCGTATCCACTCTCACTCAAACTCTGATAAGCACGAGCTTTATAGAGATGAGCAAGAAAGAGCTGAAGCAGCTGCTCAAGATCCATTAGTTGCTTTTAGAAATGAACTTGTTAAAGCAAAGCTTTTCACAGAAAAAGAACTTGATGCAATTGATGCTGCTAAAAAAGAAGAGCTACTAGCTGCTCACACATCTGCTATGCAAGCTCCAAACCCAACTCCTGAATCAATTTACGATTTCGTATACGCTCCAGCTCACGTGCCAACTAAGTACGTGGATGGAACTCACAACGAAAGTGGTGAAGAAGTGAAGTTCATTGATGCTATCAATGGAACTTTAAAAGCAGAATTTAGACACAACCCAAATACATTTATCTGGGGTCAAGATATGGCCAACAAAGATAAGGGTGGTATCTTCAACGTTTCAAAAGGTATGCAACAAGAATTCGGTAAAGAGCGTGTATTCAACGGTCCGATCGCCGAAGACTTTATCCTTGGAACGGCAAACGGTTTCTCACGTTTTAGAAAAGATATTCGTGTTGTTGTTGAAGGTGCAGAATTTGCAGATTACTTCTGGCCAGCAATGGAGCAATACCTTGAGTGTTCACACGACTACTGGAGATCAAACGGAGCTTTCGCACCAAACGTGCTAATCCGTCTTGCTTCAGGTGGTTATATCGGTGGTGGTCTTTACCACTCACAAAACCTTGAAGGAAACCTTGCAGGTATTCCTGGTGTGAGAATTGTATGTCCTGCATTTGCTGACGATGCTGCTGGTCTTTTAAGAACGGCCATGAGAAGTGAAGGGCCAACTCTATACCTAGAGCCGAAAGCTCTTTATAACGCTAAACAAGCGGCAACTGTTGTTCCTGAAGACTTTGAAGTTCCTTTTGGAAAAGCACGCGTAAGAAGAGAAGGTTCAGATCTAACTGTTGTGACTTATGGAAATACGGTTCACCACTGTCTAGAGGCCGCTGAGAAATTAGCTGCTGATGGATATAATATCGAAGTTATCGATCTTCGCTCTCTAATTCCTCTAGATGAAGAAACAATTCTTGCTTCAATCGCTAAAACAAATAAGTGTCTAGTAGTACACGAAGATAAAGTTTTTGGTGGATTCGGTGGAGAGATTGTTGCTCTAATCAATGAGAAAGGATTTGAGCACCTAGACGCGCCAGTGAAGCGTGTTGGTTCGACATTTACTCCAGTTGGATTTAACAGAATCCTTGAAAGAGCTATTCTTCCAAACACTGATCGCGTTCTTGCGGCCATGAAAGAAACACTTAACTACTAAGAAATAATGGCCATACTCTTTTGATTAGCAAGAGAGTATGGCACATTTTCAGAATAATCAAAACTCCTCATCTTTGGCCTTCCATTCTAACTATATATTTATTCGATCAATATTGTTCTAAATCATAAAAAGTTTCTTTTTGGCCCAAAAACAACTGAAAATAGATGCCATTAATTAGATAATTTCTCCACAAATAAGGAATACTCCATGAGAGGAATAAGCTTAAACACAAAAATTTTGGCCCTGACTCTAGGTCCATTTCTATTGTTCAACGCCATTATGTTGGCGGCCTCATACAAAACGACTAAAGAGGCCTTAATGCAAGAAAAGCGTTTTGTTCTTCAAGATGTTATTTCCACTGCTGAAGATGTTTTGCAATATTATGCAGATCAAGTTCAAGAAGGAAAAATCACTGAGGCCGAGGCCAAAGAGCATGCGAAAAATTATATTGTTCGTCTTCGTTATGGTCGCGAACACGATGATTATATTTGGGCACAAGACTTTGAACCTAATATGATTATTCACCCTACAAGTTCAAAGTTAAATGGTACTTCTTTGAAAGAATTCAAAGACAAGGCCGGTAAAAAGTTTTTCGTTGATATGGCGGTTATCGCAAAGAAAGATGGTGAGGGATACGTTGATTATATTTGGTCAGATAAAAAAGATCCGACTAAAAGTGCCCCAAAACTTTCTTATGTTAAATCATTTAAACCATGGGGCTGGGTGCTTGGGACTGGGATTTATATCAATGATGTAAATGATTATATTTCAGCTCTTATGATGAAATATATTGCTTTTAGTGCGTTTGGTATTCTTGCAATTTCGTTTCTTATAAGCTTTGTTATTAAAAGGGGAGTTTCAAGGCCACTTCTCGAAATCGCTGACAACTTAAGGACTTCTGCTCAAAATGTTACCAAAGGTTCTGATACGACTTTTGATACTTCAAAAGTTTTATCAGAGGCCACTTCTCATCAAGCGTCTTCACTGCAAGAAACAGTTGCTTCAATTGATGAAATATCGGCGATGATTAATCGCAACAGCGACTCGGCCCAAAATTCTAGAGAAACATCTGTACGCAGTCAAAGTGCTGCCGAAGATGGAAAAAGAACTGTCGATGAAATGCTTGATGCCATCCATGACATTTCAAATTCAAATTCAAAAGTTATGGATCGTATGACTCATTCAAATACACAAATCGGAGAGATTCTTGATGTCATTAAAGAGATCAACACTAAAACCAGTGTTATTAATGACATCGTTTTCCAAACAAAACTTTTGTCTTTTAACGCTTCTGTCGAGGCGGCACGAGCTGGGGAGAGTGGAAAAGGTTTCGCCGTAGTTGCCGAGGAAGTTGGAAATCTTGCTACTATGAGTGGTAAGGCCAGTGAAGAAATTAGAAGTCTTATTGAAACGAGTATTAAAAAAGTTGAAGGCATCGTTTCTGAAACCACAAGTATGGTTGATGTTCTTATTAAAGAAGGTAAGGAAAAAGTTGAGGGCGGAACTAGTAAGGCCCGTGAGTGTAAAGATGCTCTCGATGCTATTTTAGGCAATGTTGTAGAAGTGAATAGTAAGGTTACCGAAATCGCCGAGGCCTGTCGCGAACAGTCTTTGGGAGTAGATGAAATTACACGGGCTATGAGACTTTTAGATTCAGTGACTCATCAAAATAATCAAGCGGCCTCAAGTGCGTCGGCCTCTGCTGAGTCTCTTAAGAAAGAGGCCGAAAAACTTGATCAGGTTGTGTTCGAAGTTATCGGCCTTGTAAATGGTCAAAAAGAAAAAATCGCTATTTAGAAGTTAGAGTATACACTCCATCCCAATCTGGAATAGGGGGATTCACTTTATATTCTTTACAGCGCTCCAAATAGATTTCAGAGGGGTTTGTCTTAACCCCTTTGAGTTCTGGAAATCTTTGATATTCAAGTTCAAGTGTTTTTGTAAAAAGCTCTATGGCCATATCCCATTCTTGCTTCTTGTAATACTCGATTCCCGCTTTAAAGAATTTTGAAAGTTCATGCAAATAGGGTTCACCAGTTGTTTTAAGACCAAGAAGCTCAAATGTTGTTACAGGTACTGATTTACCCACAACGCGAATTGTATCGAGTTCTCGCCATAAGAAGTCATCACCAGCAAGTTCCACCGTTTCTTTTGATACTTGAGTGAAAATTCCATACTGCTTGGCCGATTCTTCTAAACGTGCGGCCAGGTTTACAGAGTCTCCCATCATGGTATAGTTCATACGTGAAGTTGAACCCATATTTCCCGTCACGATTTCACCAGAGTTGATACCAATTCTCATTCTCATATCGTGAACGATTTGAGGCCATTTCTCGCCCTCTGAGAGCCATTTTTTTCTAAGCTCTAAAAGAGTTTCCTGCATTCTGTGAGCAACCATACATGCTCTTGCTGCGTGATCAGGCAGTGGCATAGGCGCCCCAAAAAATGCGATAATGGCATCACCCTCGTATTTATCCAGAGTCCCGTTTTCTTCTAGAAGAATGTCTGTCATGGCCGTGAGGTATTCATTAAGAAGTTCAACTAATCCTGTGGCAGAAAGTTTTTCTGAAAAAGTCGAGAAACCTTGGATATCCGTAAAAAATGCTGTTCTTACTCCTGAGTCACCACCAAGCTTTGGAGGCTCTCCGTTTTTATACATCTCATCAATAAGCTCTGGCGAAATATAGTTTCCAAAAGCACTTTTTAAAAAGGCCTTGTCTTTATTGGCCAAATAGAAGTGTAGGAAAGTATTCCATGAATAAGTGGCCATAACACTAAAGAGGCAAAAGAATAATTTAATCTCATAACCTTCGGGTGTTAGAAAGTAAGTATCAAAAAGATAAAGGCCTGCACTTAGTAAAATAACTCCCGCAAGATCAAGAATCGGATTGCCAAAAAATTGAATTAGAAGAATAAGAACTGTTCCAATAATCAGAAGCGACCAAGAATAAAGTGTTGATTCAGAGTGTGGCTTAAAAAATCTTCCGTCTAAGAGCATATTGGTAAAATTCATGTGAAAATATACCCCAGGAAGAATGGGATCAATGGGAGTATGTCGAAGATCGTATGCCCCAAAGGCACTTGCCCCAACAAAAACGGCCGTGCCATCAAAGATGCTTTTCATTTTTTCGTCATTATCTCCTGCCGAGATGATGTCGTAGATAGGAACTCTTGGAAATTGATTTGGTCCACCAAACCATCTCACTTTAGATTCCCCTTTATAATTGACTTGCATACGACCCTTAGTCGTTACAAGTTCACTTTTTTCAAGTCCTAAAAGTTCAAGTGTCGTTGAATCACCTGTTAAATGCTGATAAGTCGAAAGGGCGTATGAAGGTAAGTAGATTGTATCGATATTTCCAACCAGACGATAATGTCTCATAATTCCATCTGAGTCAGCGACAACTTGAATGTGACCAAGGGCCGCATCTGAATCGAGAAGTTTTGGAATAGGGTAAACTGATTTTGAAACTTTACTCTCAATGAGATTCAGACCTTCTCTTTGTTTCGCGTCCATTACGTAATTGTACAGATGCTCAGGCATTTCTTCATAGAAGTCTTCGTCGGCCTGATAAAGAGTTACAAGTGAATAGGGAAGAATGACTTTATTTCCTGGCTTCTCTTGAAAATTCACAATGGAATCGAAAAATTCTCCATCTGGATCATCTGTTCCACAAACTTTCGTTTCTTCACCAAAGAAAACGTCAAATGCAATAACTTTAGCACCAAAAGTATTGAGCTTGCTAACAAGGTGAGACCAAGTATGACGTGTCACGGGCCACTGGCCAAGTTTTTTTAGGGAATAATCGTCGATATCGGCCATCACAAGTCGTTTATCAACTCTTGTCATGTCAAGGGACTGCCTCATTCTAAAGTCGTAAAAACGATCTTCAAAAAATGAAGTATAGTAGAACATCTTTTTTAGATCGGCCCTATCAATCTCCCTTTCCGCAATGGCGAAAAAGACACTGATCGCTGAAAAGGAGATAATCAGCACTAGTCCAAAGTACTTAACGATTTTTGAAAACATGGTTTTATTCCCTAAAAGTCGTAATTGATTTCAGTTGCAGTTACGTGCTTAGTATATTCTTGAGTAGATTCTAAAGAAGTATTCTTAGTGTAGTTGTAACTGAAATCGATGCTTAATGAATCTGTTATATTACGAGTGAGTTTAAAGTAGGGATTCCATGTCTTCTCTGTTCCTCTTGCTTCGCTCTTTGCCTCATTTTCATACGTCGTCATTGTAAGAGAGAGGGCCAAGTTTAAAGTCGTTTTGAACATGAAATTTGGACGGATATAGTCTACACGAAATAAATTTGTCGTTGTCGATGACTCTTCATTATTGAAGTAGTCATTCATATCCATTTGCCATAAACCAATAAGAAGACTTCCACTATTTAGTATGGCCACTTGATCGAACGAAACAACTTTGGAATCGTAGTGATTTGTTTCTGAATATGAGTTAAATGACTTGATTTTAAATTTTAAAGTAGATTCACCAAAATTGAAAAACTTTAATCTTTCACCAAAAACAAAAGTCGTCGTGCGGTTATTAAAAATTAGATTATGATCTGCATTTATGTCACGTTTTTTATAATCATATTCTATGTCGAAAATAAATGAAGCTGGTGCATTGAACATTTTATGTTCAAATTTTGTTCTTAGCTTTGAGCCAATTTGATAGTAATCATTTGTATAAACGCTAGATGTGTCTTGGTTTTGATGTCTAAGATAATCATAAGTAATTACGGGTTCAATTTGATATCTTCTTTTAAAAACCATTTTATAACTTGCGTATAAACTCGTATTAAAAAGAAAACTGTCTTCTTGTGATGAAGAAACGTCTGGCGTATCTGAAGATAAAGTGATGTTGTTATCGTACTCCATGCTCTGTGAGAAGCTTAGGCGATAGCGCTTACTTGGAATTGTGCGACCATTGACCATCAGATTTGGGTCTAGTCCAAATTCCTTTTGAACTTCTTTCAAACGACGAATGGCATCTTGGCCAACAGATGATTTCTCATCCATTTTAATTGTTAGTTTATATTGTGGGATAATATAGCTCTCAACAATACGACTCGCATCTTCTTTTGCTCTGGCCATTTCAAGCATGACTTCTGCAAGTTGAAAACGAGAGGCCTGGGCCAAATCATTTGATGTTTCTTTGTCATTTAAGACTTGTTCATAGAAGCTTTTAGCGCGTTTGTGCTCTTCTAAAATTTGTGAGATGTGAGCGATATAGTACAATGAAGTAGGGCGCTTATAATTGCCTTTTGCCGCTTTATAAAATGCTTTTCTCGATTTATCTAAATCGTTCTTAGCATAAAGTGCCTGTCCTAATTCGTAGTAGAGGTCTTCTGATTTATTTCCCGCTTTAAGCGCCATGGCCAGATAATATGCGGCCTTATCAAACTCTTGAAGTCTTGCATAACTAACACCGAAGAGATAGTACTTCAAACCAAGAGTTTCTTTAGAGTCTTTGATTTGTTTTAACCCTTCTATTACTTCGACATAGGCCCCTTCAGTGAATGAACTATAGATATTCGTGAATTCTTTTGGCGTCTGTGCAAAGGCCGCACCAGTAAGTAAAATGGCAGTAAGAAGAGTCGGAAACTTCATTTTCTTTCCTTGAAAATAAAGAGGGCCCTCTTCGTGAGGGCCAACTAAAATAACATATTGAGTTTATTATAAAATGAAATTCTTTTATTGAGAACGAATGATCACTTTTACCCGTGAAGTTCTTGACTGTTGAACAGTGTTATTTGTTTGTTCAATTAACTTATCACGATCCTCAACTAAAACATCTGAGTTAAATTCTGGTGGCGGAGCTAGTGGTCTAGTTCCGTCAACTAACTCTGGGCCTTCTAATGGAATAGGCTCCATTGGTTTCGTTTCATTGATATTCATTACTGGAGGCTTCGGTGGGGCCTTAGGGTCAGTGCTCGCAGGAAGTCTAGAGTTCGTGTTAAGAACCATATTACCATTGGCCATAAGCTTATAAGTTGTATTCACATACTGGCCAGTTCTGGCATTAAATGTTCCCATCTCTTTTGGTGGCACATATGTTTTTGTCACAGCATCGAAGGCCGAACCAGCTGGTGGTGGAATATACTGAGCAGTCTTTAGATCCACAAAGCCACCTGATGGCGGAGCAAAGGCCCCTGTTTCTTTATCTTTAAAACCTTCTGGTGGGGCGAATTTAATGTCTTTTGGACCTTTAATGGCCATTGCCTTTTTCATATTGTCTGCACCCACAGCTCCAGCAACTTGCTTGGCCACAGCAGAAGTATCATTAGCAAATTCCTTGCTGTTTACGCCTGGAGGAATAGGGCTTTTAAATGTTTTAGTGGCCGAAGTTGTTTCGCTTGTGGCCGCTGGAGTTTCTGCTCCGGTCTCATTTTTCTTAAGTACATCAAACTGTGCAGGGTTAATTTTAATAGGCTCGTTAGGTCTATTAGATCTTGCTGGCGCAACACCTGAGAATTGACCTTGCTTTACCATTACCGCATTTGGACCTGAAACAATGGACTCTAAATTCTTTTGAGAAAATGAGCGTGCCTTTTCAATGGCATCAATTTGTCCCATGGCAACAGCTCCCTCGAATGTAATTAGAGTTGTGTTGTCATTTTCCGGAGAGTAGTTAACTTGGAAATCTGTACCACGAACACCCATGGCGGCAGTTTTTGTTTTGATGAAAAGCTTTGAGCGATCTTTATCATCCATCTTCATATAGTCTTTCGTAACTTTTGAACGAAGCTGACCTTTCATCAGAGTAATGATCCCAGCATCTTTTTGTGGAAAAGCACTGATTTCCATTTGTGAGTTTGGACCCAAGTTCATTTGCGACTTATCAATGAGTAAGAATTTAACAAAACTCTTATCTTGAGTTTGAACAACTGCACCTTCTGGAAGCCAATCGTTCTTATTAATTTTAGTCATCTTGCCATCAATTTTAGCGCTGACATCCCCGCGGACAATAATGGCCTTGGCCACGCCGTTTTCACTTGCCACAACAATGTCGGTGGCAAAGAGATAGAGCGATGTAAAGCTCAGCAATAAAAAACTAAATGTCGTTAAAAATCTCATAAATCCCTCATGGAGTGTGGGGTTTTCTTTTAGTGTTTATCGACATTATAGAAGGCTTCTTTACAAGAAAAACTAAGTTACTGAAAATTCGTATTAAATATGAAGATCTATTGGCAAATGTGGCTTTAAAAGTAGTCAAAGGGCCCAAATATTAAGATTGAACCCTACGAAATTATTAAAGAAGGGCAAGCATATTTTCTGGAGGGCGTCCTACAATGGCCTTCTTGCCATTGGTAAGGACAGGGCGCTCTAATAAAACAGGGTTTTCAGCAACAACTTTGGCCCATTGTTTTACAGACATTTTCTTATCTTTGAGCTCAAGCTCTTTAAAGGCGGCCTCTTTTGTACGAATAAGCCCATCAAGGGGTTCAAGGCCTGATGCCAGAAAAAGCTCTTCGATTTCTTTTGCTGTGATTTTTTCTGTTAAATATAGCTTAACCGTTAAAGACACTTTTTTTGCTTCAAGAAGGGCCAGCCCTTCACGACTTTTTGAACATCTTGGGTTGTGATAATAAGTATAGTTTTTCATCGCTACTCCTTTTAGAAAATAACGAGACCCATATTCACCATCCAAGTAATCGTTTTGATTCCCTGACGGCTTTCTTCTTCACTAAGAATTTGAATCTCTTTTGAATTGGAAATATCAACAAGTGATACTTTTCTCGATTTATAGTAACTGAAAAGAAGCTGAATAAAAACCGGTCTCAATTCTTTTTCTTCGACTTGTTCTTCGACACCAATTGAAGCGACAATTCCACGGGCATCGTAAGAGAGTTTTGTATTTGAAAAAGATGTATTATTTGAGGTGAAATTATCGAGGTTAATACTATGAAGAACCCAAGATGGACCGATGGAACCAAACAGCGCCCAGTTTTTATAGATGTTAAAATCTAGGGTGTATTTGAGAGTTGGAGTGAAATCCACTGTTCTAATTTTTCCTGTTCCTTGAATCATATTTTTATGGACTTCAAAGCGAATATTTTCAACTTTTCCCACATAGGCATTTGAGCTTAGGAGAAATTCCAAGTTTTCTAACTTGTAGCCAAAGCTCGATGAAAGGCCATAACCACCAAAGTCATCGTTCGATTCTAAGCTTGTTCCCATTGTTGTCTTGGCCGCAAGGATACCGCCTCTTAGAACAAGTTGATTGGAGAATCCGAATGAATTAAGTGATGCTAAAAATAAAAGAAGAATTGAGATATATTTCAAAACGACACCGATACGTTTAACATCGCCTTTTTCTTATCTACATAAGGTAAAAGTCGAACACGCCCTTCGTAATACCAAAATAAAGTATGGGGATTGATTGCATGACCCAAGAACCTTCCCATAAAGTTACCCGTATTCAAAAGATACATACTAAGTTTTTCTATCCCAAGACCAAGTACGGCCCCTAGTACCGGAGTTGTATAAAGGTCTTGTATACTTGCAGGCTCAGTATAGTTCTCTACAGTAAACTCAAAGAGGGTAGAAGAAATAAAGGACATCGCAAGAGAATTGATATTGTTGTAACCGTTAGCACGATAGTAAAGATATAATTGCGAGCCAGAAATGGGATGAACGACCCAATTCCAAAAGGGCTCATCTTTATCAAAGACAACCTTTCCAAAATTTCTTCTATAATTGGAAAATGAGCCTTTCTTAAAAGTCTTTGGTTGCGTTAGAGGATAGACAATCCAAGAGGCCACATAAATACCACCAATATGGCGCATATTTTCTTTTAGTTCATGGTCTCTTTCTCTGTATCCGTAGAAGTAGCTTTTTTCACGTACTGATTTAGACAGTAATTCTTCATTCTTTGTTGTTACTTGGACAGGGGCTTCTGGTTGTGAAGCGTGACTTATTGAAGCGTCAAAAAAGGCGAAGATCATTAAAAAACTAATGAATATCTTTTTTATATCATTCATGAGTTCACACAATAGGAATAGTCCGTTATATAATTGAAATCAATATTAATGAGGTACCCAAAATGTTAGAAGAATACAAGAATATTTTTGCGAAGCATGTAGAACATTTACAAGATGAGATCACTAGTAAACTACGCGAACTAGATCCATCCATTAACCTTGTTGAAGATATTTGGCAGCGTGAAGACGCAGCGGGAAATGATGGCGGTGGCGGCAGAACGAGGGCCTTTACAGGCGATGTTATTGAAAATGCTGGGGTCAATATTTCTCTCGTGCATGGTAAGTCTAATCCAGATTTCATCAAAAAGATTGGTGGAGATGGAGATGAATTTTGGGCCACTGGAATCTCATTGATTATTCATCCAAGAAACCCGCGCGTACCGACGGTTCATGCTAACTTTAGAATGATCCAGGCCGGTTCAAAATTTTGGTTTGGTGGTGGTGCCGATCTCACGCCTTTTTATCCTCACACTGAGGACTTTAAATATTTCCACAATATCTGGAAAAAGGCGGTTGAACCCTATGGTTATTATGAAGAGTGGAAAGAAAAGTGTGATCAATACTTTGTAAATAAACACAGAAATAATGAAATGCGTGGAGTGGGCGGAATCTTCTTTGATCAATTTAATACAGGTAATGTTAAAAATGATGTGGAGATGATTAAAGACATTTCTAATTATTTCATCGAATCTTACTTTCCAATTGCGCAGAAAAGAAAAGATGAAGAGTTTACGGCCGAGGACGAAGACTTCCAATTGCACCGCAGAGGCCGTTATGTGGAGTTTAATCTCCTTCACGACAGAGGAACTCACTTTGGTCTTCAAACAAATGGAAGAACGGATAGTATCCTGATTTCTCTTCCTGCTCGTTGTAAATATACATATAAATATGCTCCGGCAGAAAATGGCCCTCATTTTGAAATGTTAAAGTACTATTACCCACAAAAGTGGGCATAATTTTAATGGCCCAAGCCTTGGGCCATTTCACTCAACCTCTTGAATAGAGGTGTTCAAAACTAAATCCTTTGAGATTTGTAAGAAAATTGACTAAGACCTCTGTAGACTAATACTAAAGAGATTTTCTCAAGTATCCGAAACGGATAACGGGAAAGGAATAAATTATGAAAGTATGGTCTAAAACAACGCTTATTTTTTTAATCTCATTGAATTCGATGGCCTTGCCACTTGGTAAAAATTGGCCAAAGCACTACCTTGGGATCAATCAAGATGGTGATCAGATTCGAAATTGCGCTGAGAATAATGACTCAATACATTTAGAGGTTCTAAAAATAGTCTCGAACTTAGACATATCTTCATGTGATGTTATTTACAGTAATGATGAAGATTTCTGTAGATGTTTTAGAGAAAATACGGGAAGCGTTCGTCTCACCAAATTACTTGAAACAGTTCATAAAGAAGGGCCTAGATTGGACGCTCTTTATCGTCAGATGCTTTATGGAAAATTAAATGAAGGTTCTAAAGATCAAATCAAAAGTCTTATGACTGATATGGCCATCGCTGATGCAAGAGCAACTAATGCTGGTCATGGTGAAAAGGCATGTTTTAGAAACTTTTTAAGTGAGGCCGCAAAAAATCAAGACTTCTACTATTCAAGAACTTTAATTGCATCTTTTTATGGAAAATTTAGAGAATCACCTATGCTTCAAGCTAAAAAAGATGAAGTGCTGGCCAATGAAAATATGTCAAAGGGTCAAATCAATGATTATTGTGAAGCACCTGTTAAGAAGATGATGGCCATGATGGAGCTCGCGAATAGTGGTAATTATAGTATAAAAGATGTTTTTTCAATTGATGCAAAAAATAGGGAAAATGCAATTGGTGGTCTTCATAAGATGCAACAATTTCTTCCCGAAGAAATGAATGCCAGAAGTATGTTGAATACTTACTATTGCTTAAACTTCGAAAAAGCAAATAACGAAGAGTTAATTGCAAATAACGAAAAAAGACTTCAAAGCGGTAGACAAAGAGAGGCCTTTGCTAATGCAGTAAGAAGATTTGATGAATATGCTAAGGAAAAGGCGCAACTAGAGGCCGAAGTGAAAATGACTGAAGCTGAAATGAGTAAGCTTGCCAATGTTGTTATAACGGCAAATGCTCAAATTGATGAAATTGAAAATAGAATTGCGACAGAAAATTTATCAGATGAACAAAAAGAAGCATTACAAACTCAAATTACTGCATTGAAAAAAGAGGCCCAAGACGCAACTCTTACTCGAAAAGAGAAGGCCGACAGATTAGTGGCCCTAAGAAAAGATCTTGCTACGGCAGATGTTCGTTTGACATCCTCTCAAAAAGCTAAAGATAGTTTCAAAGCAAGTAAAGAATACGAAAGTAGAATTAGAGCAGAGATCAATGCAGGTGTTTCTGGAGAGGCGTTATCTGCAAATAATGTCATCATTGTTGAATCGGGTGGAAGATTGGCCGCAGGAAATGAATTTTTCGCTGATAAAGATTCAATTAACGATGCTAGAGTTGAGGCCTATTCAAGTGGTGGGTCATTAAATAAGGGCGCAGTTGATGAAGTTGTTGCGGACAATAGTGTTTTTGCTCAAGAGGCCGCGCTTATGAATTCTTCTAGCAACCAGACTATGGCGCCTAATCAAAATCTTTTTGCTTCGGCAATCCCTGTTGCCAATGATTTTGTGAATGCCAAAAAATCCCTGAAAAATAATGGAATAGGTGATGATAGTGCCGCAGATATTATTAGAGAGGGTGTTGGAAAAATCAATGAAGCAGCAATTGCTCAGAAAAAGAAATTACAAGATGAAGAGCAATTAAAAGATGAGTCCCAAAGACAGGCCCAGTCTGATGCAAATTTCAAAAAGGCCATGGATATGTTTAATGAGTCAAATTCAAAAATTTCAGCACTTGAAAAGAAGCTTGCTGATTTAGAAAAAGAAAAAAATGAACTTGAGAAAAAGTCAAAGGCCCCTGTGACATCATCAACAGCAGCATCTTCTTCAAATTCTCAATTTAAATTCCCTAGCTCTTCTAAGAATGATCGTACGGTATCATCTTCAAAGAGCAATGAAGGAAACTCAAGATCTGTTGCAAGTATAGGTGATTCACGTCTGGCACAGGCCGGTACAAATAATGTGAGCGCACCAAGTTCTGCACTAGGTTCAACCTCAGCTTCAATCTCTGCAGCGAAGAGTTCAGGAGCTTCTGGTTCTTCGGTCGGGTCAAGTGCATTCTCACTTACTGAGGTTAAAAATGCTGATGTAAAAGCACTTCCTAAATCTCTTGTCATGGCAGTGGATAAGGCCTTTATGTCACTTTCTCCGTCTGAACAACAGGCGTATCTTGATGAACTAGTTGCTGGCAATGAATTTATTTATGTTAAATTTCCAGATGGTAAAGTTGTAAAAGTTGAAGGAAAGGGTGACGAGAAAAAAGCTTCTCAAAATAGTCGTTCAATCGCAACGATTGATAAAGAAAAAGCAAATATCCTTAGACAGATTGATCGAGCAAGACAAAGACACTCTGATCTCAAGGCGCTTATGAAAGATGTAAAAGTAGAAAATAAATAAGAAGAAAGGCCCTGCAGATGCAGGGCCTTTTTTTTTGAGATTGCGAAAACTGATAAAATAGAGAAGTCTGTTTATTTTACTAAACAGCATAGGGAAAAATTGGGAAAGTCTTATTTAGGACTTATTTTTGCTTTTTAGATAAGTTGTTAGTGTGGAAATGAGTGTCTCGTCGCAATCCACTTCTATATTTAAATTCTTCAGAAGCCTTTTTTGTTCATCCATGATTCTTTCTAATTCCGAAAGTTCACTTAATAATTCAAGACAATTTCTTATAACCATAACCCCTCCATGGTGAGTATCGGATAGTTTATTTGTCTTCTTTAATAAAAGTATGGCATATCAAACAAATTGTCAACACAAAAAACAACCCCCATTTTCAGGGGGTTATATTTTAAAATTCTGGAGCGATGTAGACATCTAGATTTGGGTTGTACTCATCTCGTAGGATGGCCTTGATGGCCTCTAGAGTACCAGTTGTTGAGCTTGGGCAGGTTCCACAAGCTCCTTTATAGCGAACAAGAAGAACATCGTCTTCGTAGCTAATAGTTTGGATATCTCCACCATCGGCCTGAAGACCTGGACGAATTGTTTTATCAAGTATTTCTTCAATGGCCAATAATTCTGGACTAAGGGCCGCTCTTCTTTCGGCCTCTGGATCTGGATCATAGTAGCCAGCGTCGTGTTCAGGCAGATAATTTTTAAGTGCCTGGTCAATTTTTGGCATCATCTCATCCCATGCTTCATAACCGAATTTAGAAAGAGTGATGGTATTTTCAAAAAAGTGAAGTTGATCAACTCCTCTGATTGTAAACATTTCAAGTGCGAGCTTGTTTTCTCCACACTCCATCGGTGTTTTATACGTTGAGTTCCCTTCGTTTTTAACTGGTCTGTCTAGGATCAGTTTAATCGCGTTTGGGTTTGGTGTTGGTTGGACGTGAAATGAAACTTCTTCCATATAATTATGCCTCTTTAAATCCTTTTTAAAATCCTTCTATATTTTAGAGAAAATCTTTTGTCTTAATAATAGCTGCCACGAGTGCATCAACTTCTTCTTTTGTATTGTAAATCGTAAAAGAGGCCCTTGCAGTAGCGGGAACTCCCATACGCTTCATTAGGGGTTGTGTACAATGGTGACCTGTTCTTACAGCAATTCCTTGGCGATCAAGGAGAGTTCCAATATCATGGGGGTGTGCTCCGTCCATTACAAATGAAATAACAGCTGACTTATCCTTTGCTGTCCCAACGATGCGAACACCTTCGATAGCAGAAATTTTTTCTGTCGCATAAGTAAGAAGTTCGTGCTCGTAATTGTAAATATTGTCGATTCCAAGGCCCGTGATATAGTCGATGGCCGCTTTGAATGCAATAACTCCTGCAATATGGGGTGTCCCTGCTTCAAACTTATGAGGCAGAGTGTTGTAAGTCGTTTTTTCAAAACTCACAACATCAATCATATCGCCTCCACCTTGGTAAGGCGGTAGTTTATTGAGGATTTCTTCTTTTCCGTAAAGAACGCCAACTCCCGTTGGACCGAACATCTTATGTGATGAGAAGGCCATAAAATCACAATTGAGGGCCTCTACGTTAATTTTCATATGCGCTGCCGATTGAGCAGCATCAACTAAAAATAGGGCACCGTGAGCATGGGCCAGTTCAATCATCTTTTTGATGGGATTGATCGTTCCAAGTGCATTTGAAATATGGGCACAAGCTACAAGTCTTGTTTTATCACTAAGAAGTTTACGATATTCGTCGAGCTTAATTTCACCACTGTCATTTACTGGGATCTCTACAACTTTGGCCCCTACGCGTTCACAGGCCATTTGCCATGGTACGATATTTGAGTGGTGCTCCATTGTTGAAATAAGGATTTCATCTCCTGCTTGGAGAATACCTCTTGCGAGACAGTCGGCAACAAGATTAATGGAATCAGTTGTTCCCTTTGTGAAAATGATTTCATGGTCATGTTTAGCATTAATAAATTTTTGAACCGCAAGACGAGTCTCTTCAAACTTTCTCGTTCCTTGCTCACTTAAAAAGTGAACACCGCGGTGAATATTGGCCGCTTCCAAAGAATAGTGTTTGTTTATCTCTTTAATGACGGGAGCGCATTTCAATGTCGATGCTGCATTGTCGAGATACACTAGATCCTTGCCATGAACTTTTATGGCAAGCTCTGGAAAATCTTCTCTGATTTTTTTAGGGTCCAAACTCATTTATTAATCCTTATAAATGCTCTAGAGCATATTGTTCAAAATTTTCAAAAAGCAACTTCGACAAAGTTTCTCTAACAGTTTCTTTAGAGATCATGTCGATGATCTCACTTGCATAAGCATGGCACAGAATTTTCTGAGCACGTTCACGCTTAATACCGCGAGATTCTAGATAGAAGACTTCTTCTTCACTAATTTGACCTACTGTGGCCCCGTGGGCACACTTTACGTCATCAGCATAAACTTCAAGTTGAGGTCTCGTATCAACTTTGGCCTTCTTACTAAGAAGAAGGTTCTTATTTAATTGAGAAGAATTAACTTGTTGTGCATCTCTGTGAACAACAATTTTTCCAGTGAAAGCACCGCGAGATGAATCATCAAGGATCCCTTTGAAGAGCTGTTCACTTTCTGTGTGTTCTTTGTTGTGATGAATTTGTGTGAAGTTGTCCACGTGTTGTTCATTTCTAGTTGCGTATAGACCATTCACAAGTGCGCTTGCTCCTGGTTGATTAAGTTCAATTCTTACATTATTGCGAGCGAGTTTAGCACCTAAAGAGAAAGTAAAAGTTCTTACATTTGCATCTCGTTCAACAAAAGCATTTGTCGCACCAATATGGATCGCATTTTGTGATTCAATTTGAGCTTTAATGTGCTCAATCTTTGCACCACTTTCTGTATGAATCTCAGTGACATTGTTTGAAACATATTCACCTTCATCACTGGCCGCAAATACTTCGATGACATCGGCATTCGAAAATGCGCGAGCATTAATGTGAATTTTTGAAAAAATGTTCTTTCCATTTGCACCATCATGAAGATGATAAATAACAATTGGAGCTTCAATGATGGCGTTTTTTTCGATCGTTAAAACTAAAGTCTTAACAGTCATGGCGCTATTTAATTGAGCAAAGGCCTCATTTTCTTTTGTTGCTGTCGTGGCCTCTTCACTAAGTGTGATGCCACTGGCAAGGCGAGAAAGCTTCGCATTGTATACGCCGTTTGAGAGAACAACAAAGTTTTCACCTGTGCGCAAAAGCTTTAGAAAGTTTTCTTCTTTAATATTTTCCAGATGAGAAGCAAGTTCTACATTTTCTGGTAGTGCTTTTGAAATATTAGTATATTTCCAAGCTTCGTTTTTCTTTGTCGGTAAACCTAGGGCCTTGAATGAATCAAGGGCAATTTGTTGCTCTTTCGTTTTCGCAACATCATTGGCCAGGTTTATATAATTTTGTTCTACAGTCATGGATAAATCCTATTTAATTATTGGTGATCCTTAATGAGCCAGTCGTAACCTTTTTCTTCCAGTTCAAGGGCCAATTCTTTTCCACCTGATTTAATGATTTTTCCTTTATAAAGAACGTGAACATAATCAGGAACAATATAATCAAGAAGTCTTTGATAGTGAGTTACTAGTACAACGGCATTGAATGGGCTTTTCAGCGCATTTACACCTTTAGCAACGATTTTAAGGGCATCAATATCAAGACCAGAGTCTGTTTCATCTAACAGAGCTAGTTTCGGGTTCAAAATGGCC
>NZ_AUNE01000055.1 GCF_000447755.1 Bacteriovorax sp. BSW11_IV
ATCCATTGTGACGTTTTCGTCCCAAGTAATACATCCTTCTACTGTAGATTCCTTAACTTCTGCTGGGAAGTCGATGCCACTAATAGTGAACTTCTTGTATTGAACTCTTTTCCCAAGTGCGCTTTCTTTAAAACATGCAAAAAGTGTATAGGTTTTTGAAGTAATTGTGTGAAGAGATGTATCGGATTCACGCAATTTTTGGACTGACTCAATTCTAAGGCCTGTTAGAGCAAGACGCTCTGTTTGTGCTGTTGCAAGGGCCTCTTTTTTTTCTTCGACTCCTGCAGAACAACCAAATAGTGCCACAAAGCTTAAACCTAGTAGTAAGCTTTTAGAAAATTTCATATCCCTTCCTTAGTTCAATTTCGATGATTTCTTGTTTATCTTGGTAGAAATTATTGTTGATTGGTGTAGCGTTTAGATATTTTACTTTTACAGTGAGATCATTTGAGATGTTTTTAAAAGACAGAGACGTTAGATTCGATTCGTAATTACCTTCATGGGCCTTGTTCAAGTAAATCGAAGGTGCGGCATCAGATTCTACTTTAATGGCGTTAAAACTAAGTTCGGTTTCCCAGTTTTCTTTTGTGTACTTCGCGCCTAGAATCAGGATTTGTCCCCTGTTTTGACCAGTAGGTGCACCGTTGTTAATACTTTGATGGACACCTAGATGAAGATCCAAGTTCCTCGTTAAATGAAAATCTGCCAGTACAGACATGTCCCAGCCGACAAATGAGTAGTTGAATTCAGCATTCGTTTTTGATTGGCCAAAAACACTATTTCCATAGAACTGTGAATTGTAAGCTGCGTCTGTACTTAGTTTGTCATAGGCAAAGTGACCAACTGTCGCCTCAAGTGTAAGGTCACTTCTTTGGCTTCTTACTGCCACATATTCACGAGCAAAAAATGGTGAACCATCTTCAATTTTTCCAATACCGTCTTTATTTGCTTCTGATTTTGGTTTTGCTTGAGTTGCTCCAGCGAAAACTTCAATTTCGCTGATATTGAATTTAATTTCTTCGTTAATTGCTAGAAATGATTTTTTTCCAACCACTAGAGGGGCCTGTTGGATACCTTGATTAATGGCACCGGCCTTTAGTGAGATGAAGTCCTGGTAGTTGTAAGAAAGATAAGCGTCTCTTAGGCGTGTTCCATCATAGGCAGTGACGCGATTATTTTCGTATACGCTATTTGAAGAACCTGTACCAAAATTTAATTCACCGTTAAAGTTTGCTTTTAAACCTTCGGCCACATTGAAGCTTCCCTCTAAACCAATGCTTGTGTTGATAACACTTGATTTGTTATTCACACTTTCTAGGTTTGTTCCTACCATCGCAAAATTAAATTTCGCATTTTCAATGGTGTCAGTAAGTTTCGTCTGCAGTGTTTGAGAAGTCGCATTGGCGTTAAGAGCGGCCAATGAAAGAGAAGCGAGTAGTAGGTGTTTAATGCTCACGTAATTCCCTGAGAGATAACTAATGTTTGTTATTAGCCTCGCTTATAGCAGAGAATGAGCTTAAACTCTTGTAAACTTGTAATTTTTACAGAGATAATTCGTCTAATTTTTCGCTTAATGGACCCTTTTCGCTTTGCAAATATTCAAAATGAAAAGGATTTTTGTCGAGTTTGGCCAAAACTTCATTGAGTTCTTCATCAAGCGGACAATCTACATCTATGAGCACCCCATTGCTTAGGGTGATTTTAAATTTATGGCAATGAAGAAAAAGTCTGTTGAGTCCGTAGTGTTCTTGGAAGTAGTGGTTGATTGGCCCTCTTCCATATTTTACGTCACCAATAAGATTGTGACTTCTGCGCGAGAAGTGACGGCGAATCTGGTGCTTGCGCCCAGTTTTAATTTCGATATCAACGAGGGTGCAATCTCCATAAGGTCTAATGGGGTCAAATATAGTAATGGCCTTTCTTTTAAAGCCACCTTTTTCTCTAAGTTCAAAATCGTAGACACCAGATACGGGCAGTACACCTTTTACCAGTGCTTGATAACATTTCTTTGTATCTTCACTATGCCAAGCATCTTGGGCCAAGGGCACATATTTTCCTTTAAGAGCAAAGAGAACGGGGCCAGAAACAGGGCCATCCAGACGATGAATGGGGTAGACAAGCTGGCCCACTTTATCGCGTACTAGGGCCATTAAAGAGCCTTCACTCTTAGCTGCGCCTCTGCCCTTATAGGGATGAACGACTAGATGTGCGGGCTTTCTTGCCACAACAAACTCGTCGGACTCATACAAGAGCTCAATATCAGATGGTTGCCAAATCTTTTCCATAGGTCACACTATGGCATAATTTGACAGTTAAAGCGAGGAAATATCAATGTTTTGACTTCTCAAACGGTTACGGGGGCCGTAACTTTTTTATAGGATATATTTTTAATTAACGCTATGTGTTAATTTTTGCACAATTAATAAATAGACATGAGGTTACGATGAAAAAGATTTGGGTATTGCCGCTTGCCATAACGGCCCTTTTACAAATGAGTGTAAACGCTAAAACTCTTATTATTTCCGATATCGACGATACGATTAAAAGAACTCATGTTAAGGGTTCAAAAGTTGATGGTCTTAAATTAACAAATCAATATGAAGGTCTAAGCTATATTTATAATGCTCTTCTTTGCAAAGATTTAGAAGGGGATAAGTTTGAATTTTGTGTAAGCAATCAAGGCCTTGGTCACTCTGAAGAGACTCAACTTGTTTACGTAACAGGGGCCCCTGGGTCTTTAAGATCTCTTGGTCGAGAATTTATTCAAATGTCTGACTTTCCTGTTGGCGTTGTTAAAGGTAGAGAGAGTTCACGCATTTCTACAAAAGATTTTAAAATTGCCACAATTAGAGAAATTTTAAATGCCATGCCTGAGTACAATGACGTTGTCATGATCGGTGATAATGGTGAGTATGATGCTCTTGTATACAACACAATTGAAAAAGAATTTCCAACAAGAAATATCACTTCATATATCCATACTGTTTACTCTGTGTCTCCTTTTGCAAAAGAAAAAGGGGCCAAGTTGTATGAGAATCAAAAGTCATATTTAACTTCGGCAGATCTAGGGCTTAATCTTCTGGCCAGTGGACTTATTAAAGAATCAGAACTTCGAAAGGCCGCTCTAGTTGCACAAAAGGCCATTTTGTCTAACGATGAAGATGAAATTGAAAAAGTGATCCCTGAATGGACAGTTTGTAGCTACTTCTACAAAACTTATGAAGCTCCTTCAGTAAAAATTGAACCTTCACTGCAAGTGATTATCAATACAATTGAAAAACAAGTTAAGAAAATTTGTAAATAATCTTAAAAAAATGGCCCTATTCTTTATGGGCCATTTTTTTTTCTAGAATTTTTCTCAATCTTTTCTCTAAATCAGTAATGCCAGGCAATTGTTCAGGAGAAAACTCATTAGATCTTTTTTCAAGTGACTTTAAAAAATCATAAGGCATCTTCTGTTGCATGATGTTGACAAGCCATTTCGGAATAGAGCCTTTTGGATCAACAAGAATAATGAGTTCAACCCATGTGTTCTTTTCATCTACTGGTCTAAAGGCCATGGTTCCATACTCAATGACAGCACGAACTCTATCTTTTTTTATTGGGGCCCCTGGAAATTCCACTGAGCGAGTCTCAACAATTAGGTATCCTTCTTCTTCATCGAGAAATAATTTATTTGTTAAAACCAAATCGCGATCTGTCACTGGCCAAGGAAGATCATTATCGTTGTAGGTTATGGCCTCTACATCAGAGTGGTTTTTTAATAAAGTTTTCTCTGACATATTTGGTGCCCATTCAATTGTTTTTTCTACTTCACGAAGGTTGCCAAGAATTGGGCCTAGGGGAGCATTTAACACACCTACGGCCTTAAAGACTACGAGGGCACTATTTTTTGGTTTGTGGGAATAAACAGTAATATTATGTTTTTCATAAATTTTATGCCAATCACTATTATCGTAAGGACGATCTTTATAGGTAAGAGCAAGAGCGCTCACAGAGAGCTGTAGTAAAATAAAGGCGAGTATCGTCTTCAAGTTAGGAATCCTTCTTAATGAGTTCGCGTTCATTTTAGCAAAGGGCCTAGGTTTCAAAAAGAAAAAAAGAAAGGGAATTACTTAGCGCTAAATAAAAAAAGCTCCTAGAGAGGAGCTTGATATATAAAGAAAAATTTTGTTTAAAAAGAAATGGTGGCTCGGGGCAGAGTTGAACTGCCGACCTATGGGTTATGAATCCATCGCTCTCACCAACTGAGCTACCAAGCCATTCATTTTGTACATCGGATATTAAAGTTCCCCAGAGTTTCTGTCAACAATAATATTTCAAAAAGTTATGAATTTTTTTATACTTACGCTCTTTGTTAATCCTGATAAAAAATATTGTCGTAGAATTTCTCAATATATTTTATCACTTCACTCAGAGTGTTAATTAATATTGGGTAATGGATATAATCGTTCGAAGAGACGCTCTTCTCGTTGAGTAAAAGTCTTCTGTCTTTTAAAGGCGACATTGTCCACATAGGCCAAGCAATGAGATCCTCTTTTAAATGAGCGTTGGGATTGCCACTTTTAATAAAGCCGTCAATATACGTTGCAAAGTCCTCACGCATTTTTTCACGGGATTCTCTATTGTTTTCATTCCATGCAAAATTAGCGAAGTTAGGTCTATTGTTTTCAAAGTTTCCAAGGTAGAAAATCGCATCCATTCCATGCAAGCTTCCTAGTACTTTGTCCCAAGGTGTTGGCAGTTGATTCCATTCAAAGTGATAGCGATAAAGGGCAGGCACAAAATTGGCCACATACGCGTTGATACTATCGAGTAGTGCATGCAGTGTCGCTGTACCGTTCTGTACAAGAAGAGCATATTCTTTTTGCGACTTCATAGTGATGAGGTCATTAAATTCTAACTCTGGTTTTGTTTCATCAATCATGAGATCAAAAAGTTCTTCGATATTTATTTTTAACGTCGCCCCGGCCACAACGGCCGAAAACTCGTCTTTAGTTGCTCCAATCATAAGAGGGACGCGATTAAATTGTCCTGCAAGCAAAGAGGCCCAGCCACCGCGTGGTAGAACGATACCATCATTGAAGTGTTGAAAGGGAACAGGGCCAAGATCGATGGCCACAATATCGTCTGCAGAAACTGTTTGTAGAAAGTCGTTCATCCACTCTTTTGATTTTCCTTTGATAAATTCTTTGGCATCAATATTGGGATACTTTTTCTCAATGAGCTTGTGAACAATAAGTTCTGATTTCTTTTTGGCCAGTGTCATAGGGTAAGTGTTGGGCAGTCCTGCACTACAGATTGCTTTGTGAAAAAGATCTTTGGCCATAGGGGATTGGATAAGGCCCCAAACGTTCATGCAACCCGCACTTTGACCTGCAATTGTAATATTATTTTCATCACCACCAAAGGCCTTAGCGTTTTCTTTTATCCACTTAAGAGCACTAATAAGATCAAGGGTGACAAGGTTAGGAGAGTGATCTTTTTGTTCTGTGCTCGGTGTGTATTCATTTAAAAATGCACCAAAATGACCAAGTCTATAATTTACAGAAACAAAAACCGCATCGTGGCGATCTGCAAAATAGGCACCTCGATAATTTGGGTCTGAACTTTTTCCTTTATAATTTGAGCCACCGTGAATCCAAAAAAAGATTGGTTTTTTCGCAGATGTCTTTTTAGGCGTCCAGATATTGAGAAATAAGCAGTCTTCACTACCATACGGTTTTGACAGCTCTGAGGAACTTTCTACAGCAAAGATATTTCCTATTTGCTTACATGCGCTTCCATAGTTTTTTGCCATCAAAGGCATGATCCACGGTTTTGTCTGTCTCGGGGCCTTAAATCGAAGCTTGCCAACTGGGGCCTGGGCGTAGGGAATACCTTTGAAACTAATTGTATTGTTCTCATCATCATTTCCTACGATGACGCCCTTTGAGCTCAATACTGTTTTTCTAGAAAAGCTCTGCGCAAAACATGTTTGGCCAGTGGTGAGAGCTGATATTAAAATAAAGAGAGTGATTGCGGTTTTTTTCATAATGTCTTCCTGTGTGTGACCTCATTTAATCCCAATTAAAATAGGCCTGTAAATAAAAAAACCAAGAAATGACACCTCTAGTTTTGCTGTGCTATAAATTCATTATGAGTAATGTTGATCACCATGCTTTCTATGTCCATGAATTTATGACTAAGCACCATTTATATCCTGCCAATGGTCATATTTATCTTGCACTGAGTGCAGGTGTTGACTCTATGGTTTTATTTCATTTACTGCTTCAATTACGAAATTGGGGTAAATTTCAAAAGTTAACCTGTCTCCATGTAAATCACGGCACAAGAAAAGAATGCGATAGCGAAGAGAGCTATATTCGAAAGATTTGTCTCGACAACGATGTCCCATTAAATGTGACCCACTTAAATTTGCAACATGATATGGCCAATTTTGAAATGATGGCCAGAAAGCTGCGCTATGATTTTTTTAATTCGCAAATGACGCCAACATCCCATCTTTGTCTTGGTCATCATATTGATGATTCTTTTGAATGGCATCTCATGAAAAAGTTCTCATCGGCCAGAGAGGTTTTAGGGATGGCCTGTTTGGCGGGAAATAAAGCAAGACCTTTAATGTGTCTGACCAAAAAGCAAATTGTCTCTTATGCCAAAGTTAAAAACATTAAATGGTTTGAGGATAGTTCTAATAGAGATCTATGTTTCGAGAGAAATTATCTGCGCGAAAAAATCATTAAACCACTTGTTAAAAAATATCCAAAGGCCCTAAAAAACTATGTTCTTTGGGCCAATAGCAAAGTGCATAAGGCAACTGATACTGATGTTCATGAATATCTCGCCCCTCATTATTCTTATCTTTTTTATAAAAGAAGTGGGCTTTCAAATAATGAACTTGAACGCCTAAAATCTCATATACAAAGATTATCATCAAAGACAAAGGGGAAGATTCACACTCAATTATTGAAAGTGAACGAAATGATTGCCCATGGCAAGATGGGGCCTTTGCATCTTAGTGGTGGTGTCCGCCTTTATGTTCTTGCCCAGATGATTGTTCTTCTAAAAGAAGGCGAACAATATTCTCTCGTACAAGAAACGCAGATTCCTCACGGATATATTCCGCTATTTGTCACAACAAAAAAAGACTCTGCGTTAAAGAATCATCCGTTAAAAACATTATTAATGGTTCACAATAATCTTTATGTTGAATCATTTGGTCGCCTATATTTCGCACAGCGAAGCTCTAGTAATAATGGGAAAAAAGTCTTCTTTTTTCTAAAATAATTGAAATAGCTCATCTTGACGTTCCTAAATCCGATATCATTTTAGATGAGAAATCCTTGATTCTTCGTGAATGGCCCCATAGAATAGTAGCCAATTACTTAATTTTAGGGACGATTAGAAACTGCAATTTTTTAAGGAAAGAAATGAAACAACAACAAAAAACCGTTCTTATGTGGATCTTCTTGGTTTTGATGATGGCCTTGGTTGCCAAAGTCGCTACTGAAAAACCACAAAACATTAAAGCGATTAAATATCCTGACTTCATTCAGGCGGTTGAATCAAAACATGTGGAAAATGTAACTTTCCGCGGCAAAAATACAATCGTTGGTAAGTTCAAAGACTCTTACGACAATGGTTCTTACTTCCGTTTAACGGGAAGTACAGGTGATGAGACTTTCAAAATTTTGAAAGACAACAGCATCTTTCCTGAGTACGAAGAAGATGAGAAGCCAGGCCTTTTCCAATCTCTTCTCATTAATTGGGGACCGATGATTATTCTTTTAATTATCTTCTTCTTTTTCATGCGCCAAATTCAATCTGGTGGTGGCAAGGCCATGAGTTTTGGAAAGTCAAAAGCGAGAATGCTTACAGCAAATGATAAGAAGGTAACATTTACTGATGTGTCAGGTGTTGAAGAAGCAAAAGAAGAACTTGCAGAAGTTGTAGACTTTCTACGCGATCCAAAAAAATATACTTCTCTTGGTGGGAAAATCCCTAAGGGTGTTATCCTTGTAGGTCCTCCAGGGACAGGTAAAACTTTACTTGCAAGAGCTGTTGCAGGTGAAGCTAACGTGCCTTTCTTTTCTATTTCAGGTTCAGACTTCGTAGAAATGTTCGTTGGGGTTGGGGCGAGCCGTGTAAGAGATTTATTTGAGCAAGGTAAGAAACATGCTCCATGTATCATCTTTATCGATGAGATCGATGCTGTCGGTCGTCACAGAGGACATGGTATGGGTGGTGGTCACGATGAGCGTGAGCAGACACTTAACCAACTTCTTGTCGAGATGGACGGATTTGAATCAAATGAAGGTGTTATCCTAATAGCTGCTACAAACCGAATTGACGTTCTAGACCCTGCTCTTCTTAGACCTGGTCGTTTTGATAGACGTGTAACAGTTGGACCTCCAGATGTTCGCGGACGTCTTGGTATATTAAAAGTTCACACAAGAAAAACACCTCTTAATGAAGATGTTGATCTTGAAGTTATTGCTAAAGGAACTCCTGGTTTTACGGGGGCTGACCTTGCCAATCTTGTTAACGAAGCTGCACTTATGGCCGCTCGTCATAACAAGAAAAAACTTTCAAATAGTGATTTTGAAATGGCCAAAGATAAAGTTCTAATGGGACCAGAGAGAAAATCAATGGTGATCTCAGATGCTGAAAAGAGAATCACTGCTTATCACGAAGCGGGTCACACTCTTGTTGGTATGCACTTGCCGCAGACTGATCCTATTCATAAAGTATCAATTATGCCACGTGGTGGCGCCCTTGGTGTTACACAAACTCTGCCAAGCGAAGATCGTCTTAACCTTACAAAAGAAAAAGGTGAAAACCTGATTGCTTTTATTATGGGTGGGCGTTGTGCTGAAGAAATTGTGTTTGATGAAATCACAAATGGTGCTTCAAACGATATTGAAAAGGCCACTCAAATTGCTCACCACATGGTTTGTTCATGGGGGATGAGTGAGAAAATGGGGCCTAGAAATTACTCTAATCCTGGATCAAATCCATTTGGTGGACGCCAGATGGAATCAATTGGTTACTCTGAGAAGACGGCCCAAGAGATCGACGGTGAAATTCACGCTTTAATTGATAATAACTATAAGCTTGCGAAGCAAATTCTTATTGATCACAGAGGGGCCCTTGATCGTCTTGCTGAAGGTCTTATTGTTTGGGAAACATTAGATCACAAACAAGTTCAAGATCTTATTGATGGAAAAGATATTGGTGTTCCATTAATTGATACAGATACTGTAGTTAATAACAACGCTGAAGCTAGCGATGAAAAACCACAAAGTAAGGACGATCCAGCGATCGCTTAATTATGGATAATTTCAAAATGATGGGAGTGCTTAATCTCACTCCCGACTCTTTTTCTGATGGGGGAGAGTTAAGCTCTCAAGCATCACTTGAAAATAAATTAGACGCCATGATTTCTCATGGCGTTCATGTTTTTGACTTCGGTGCCGAAAGCACTGCGCCCATGAATCACGCCATTTCAAATCATGAAGAATTGGCGCGATTTGAAAACTTACTTTTTAAAACTGTTGAGAAGCGCCCAGATTTGATTAAAGGCAAGCGCATTTCTATTGATTCTTATAGACCATGGGTTTTTAAAAAGGTTTATGATTTTCTTATGCCCTTTGGCCCTTCTGAATTAATTTTTAATGATGTCTCTGGTGTCATTGATGATGAACTAAGAGAACTTTTTGTATCTTGCCCTAAGGCCAATGTGGTTTACAGTCATACTCATGTGCCAACTCGAGAAGAGACATGTGATCATATGAGATATCTTCTTGATGATCTTGAGGCCTCAGATATTTTAGAAACTTTTTCTGTGGCCTGTGAAGAATTTGAAAGAATGGGCGTGAGTGATAGATTGTATTTTGATCCATGTTTTGGCTTTAGCAAATCAAGCGATCAAAATATAGTTCTTCTAAATGAATTGTCACTGTTAATTCGCCATTTCAATGAAGAGCAAGGGCTGCAAAAAAAATGGGTTTTAGGGATTTCTCGCAAGTCTTTTTTACAAGGACTCACCGGGTTGTCCGATAAGAAATTGGCGCAAAAAGATAGTGAGTTTTTTCACTTTGGTCTTTTGACAAAGTGGTTTGAGGATCTTCCTGATGGCAATGAGTATCTCATTCGTCTTCACGACCCAAAAGTCTTTAATTATGCGAAGGCCTTTGTGGAAAATCTGTAATTTAGAGCGTGTAATTTATTCAATTTCACTCTCGTATAGTGTCTATTTTTCATTTTCCTATATGATGGCCCCATGAGAAATTGGGGCCTTTTTATTTTTATTCTTCTTCTTATTCCCTGTCATTTTACAATGGCCGTGAATATTCATAAGGCCATTTATGGCCGAGATGATCGCTATAATGCCAATTCTCCAGTTCTAAAGGCCATGCACCTGCGTACAATTCGTGCAACGGCCGCACAAGTTAATAAACGTATGCTTAAGGATTTTGAACAAACAGCGTTCTATAAATTAACCTCGAAAGACTATAAAACACTTCGCAATCTGTGCCCAGGCGAAGAAGAAATGTTTAAAGATGAGATGTCTGGATTGGATTGTTCTGGGTTTCTTGTTGGTGAAGATACGCTTATTAGTGCAGCTCACTGTTTTAAAAGTTCATTTAAATGTAGAGGCTATTCATGGGTCTTCGACTTTAAATCCGATATCCTTCATACTCGTGGACATGCCTATATTGAAAAAAGAAATGTCTATGACTGCAAAGAAGTCCTCCACAAAGAACAAGATTCTGAAAAAGGAATTGATTACGTTATTGTAAAACTTGATCGCAAAGTTGAAGGTCGCCCTTTTCTTAAACTTCAATCTCATGAGCTTATTAGCGACAATGCTAAGCTGTTTACCGTAGGTCATCCTTCTGGCCTACCTGTTAAAGTCGCGCTTAATGGCCATGTTATCAATAATGAATTTGATCATTATTTCACCACTGATCTCGATACTTTTGTGGGTAATTCAGGCTCACCTGTGCTTAATGAAGACACAGGACTTGTTGAAGGAATTCTTACGCGAGGTCATCTCGATTTTTCCTATGATAAAGATTTGAGATGCAATAAAGTCATTCATTGTACGGCACAAACTTGTGACGGTGAAGCCGTTATGAGAGCAAGCGCTATTTCTGGCCTTTAAAATAATCTCCTGTTAACATTTTTGTATGAGTATTCGTTTTGGGCAACTTGCCCTTTATTCAAAAAATAAAACAGAACTAGCACATTTTTTGTCTGAGCTCCTAGAGATGGAAATTAAAAGTGCTGGTGAAGGCGTACGTCTAATTGCCGATGATATTTCTATAATCATCTTCGATGATCCGCGTTCAAATCCTGCCAATATGAATATGATGGTAGATTTCTTTGTTGATTCCAAAGAAGAGCTCAGTGAACTCGCCAACAAGGCCCAATTCTTTGCTTATCGCTTTGGACTTCTTGCAGAGGGTCAAGATGTAGGGGAGATAGTAGGCCCAATTCGGGGTATAGGCCCACTATCCTATTTTTTTGCCACCGATACCGATGGCCGCAAGTGGAAATTCTCTCACCGCTAAGAAATCGTCTGTCATTTCTGTCATCTTGACTGAAAATTGATCCTAAAACCATGAACAACACTGAACATTAATGACAGAAAATCACATGTCATTTCCAACAATTTATTACATTTGAGCGACTGTTTTTGTCGGTTTTTAAAAGTAAGACTATGGCGAATCTGTCATTTCAAGCACTTGTCACAAAATTTGTGAATGACGCGCTATTTTTAACTATTAGGTTTGTGTTAGTGTTAGGTTTAGTGAAACTAATGTAAGAACTTGTAAGTTGTCATAATCGTGTGCCAACTGTTTAATGCCTCAACACCACGACAATGCTCTATACGGGGAGACACGAATGGCATTAAGGATGATAATTTCAATCGCACTACTAGCAATGGCAACGGAAGCAATCGCAGTAGATAAAGTGATTTACGGAGATGATAACCGTAAAGATCTTTACGAGGTAACTGACCCGTTATACCTCGAACTAGCTGAATCTACAGCAGGTATGGTTTCTGAAAGAAGTATCGTAGAACAAGAAGATGGCACAATCTCTTTCAAGGGAAGAACTCTAGCTCAAAGAGGAATCTGTGCTTCAGAAAAATTTGCAGAACAAGAAACAGTTTCAACATGTTCTGGTTTTCTAGTGGCCCCAGATGTTTTAGTGACTGCTGGTCACTGTGTGAAGAACGAGTGGGATTGTAAGTCACAAAGATGGGTTTTTGGAATCGCTCATAAAGATTCTGCAGATGATAAAATCACAGTAACAAAAGAAGATGTTTACAGCTGCAGCGAAATCATTTCTCGCGACCTAAATAGAGGGACGAAAATGGATTACGCTGTAATTAAGCTTGATAGAAAAGTAGAAGGAAGAAAACCACTAAAGTTAAGAACTGAAGGAGAGATCGAAAAAGAAACAGGACTTGTTCTTATCGGTCACCCAACGGGTCTTCCAACTAAAGTAGCTGACGGTGCTTATGTAAGAAACACTGATAATGAAATCTTCTTCCAAGCTAATACTGATTCTTTCAGTGGGAACTCTGGATCAGCAGTATTCAATGCTGAAACTGGTGAAGTTGAAGGGATCCTTGTTCGTGGTGAAGATGACTATGTTTACAACAAAGATAAAGGTTGTCGCGAGCCAAAGAAATGTGAAATGGGTGAGTGTCGCGGAGAAGATGTTACGCGTATCACGGCCATCGCAGCTCTAAAAAGTCTTTAATTAAAATTCACAAAACAGTTACAGATTTAAAAGGTCAGGTTAATCCTGGCCTTTTTTATTTCCAATTTTATTTCCCATAAAATTTAGTGGTGTCAGACGTTCAACACCAACCACCGACATTTTGACTCTAGGGCCAAGATAATTATGGGTAAATCTTCAATATATCGTGACTTGCACTTGGCATGAAACGTGCTTTAATAAATGGCAAGAGGGACCAGGATGGAACCTTGAAGGATTCACGGATGAAGAATGTTTTGGTATTTGGAATACTCCTTGTTGGTAGTCATTGGTCCACTGAAACGTGGGCCAATACTCTTCCTAAAAAGTTCATTATTAAATACAAAAATTCTGAAAAAATTGTACGCCTCTCCCATGATCCACGTGAAATTCAAAAATCAACTTCAGGATTAATTTCATCGAGCTCTGTGGCCTCTGATGATGTTGAGTATGTAGAAGAGGATATTGTCCTCAATCGTTTTACAATCCCAGGTCAAGATTTTGGTAGTCGTGACACTTACTACTATTCTCAGTGGGCACTTGGTAACTCTGGTGCGGCCATTCGTGCTCCTCAGGCATGGGATATAACAACTGGTAGTTCTTCTGTTGTTGTCGCAATTATTGACTCGGGAATCACGGCCCATTCGGATATTTCATCAAAAATTGTTCCTGGTTATGACTTCATTAGTGATGCTGACATGGCCCGCGATGGAGGAGGACGTGATAGTGATCCTACTGATACTGGTGATTATATAAGTTCAACAGATCCTTGTTACAAAGGATATTATGAGTCTTCAAGCTGGCATGGTACTCACGTTGCTGGTATCGTTGCGGCCAATACAGCTAATGGCAAAGGTGTCGCTGGCGTTTCATGGGGCTCAAGAATTCAACCTGTGCGTGTTCTAGGAAGATGTGGGGGCTACACTTCCGATATTGCAGATGCCATTCGTTGGGCCTCTGGTGGTAGTGTAAGTGGAGTTCCCACAAATTCAACTCCTGCAAAAGTCATCAATCTCAGTTTAGGTGGTCAAGGTACTTGTCCGCAATATCTTCAATCGGCCATTAACGATGCAAGAAGTAGAGGATCTGTTGTTGTCGTCGCGGCAGGAAATAGTTCTTTGAATCTTGATAGCAATGATGTTACCCCCGCCAATTGCAATGGCGTTATTCGTGTGGCCAGTAGTGATAATCAGGGGTCACTAAGTTCGTTTTCAAATTTTGGATCAAATGTTGATATCATGGCCCCTGGTGAAAATATTTACAGTCTTATGAACTCAGGATCGTCTGTTGCTGCTAACGAGTCCTACACTTCTTATTCTGGGACAAGTATGGCGGCCCCAATTGTATCGGGAGTCGTGGCCCTTATGATGTCAGTGAATGATTCTTTGTATCCAAATCAATATAAGTCAATTCTTAAAGAAATTGCTAATCAGAGTTACTCTTGTTACGGCAAAGATTGTGGCGCAGGTATAGTCGACGCTTATGAAGCGGTTTTATTGGCCCAAGACACCGTGGCCGATTCTAGTGTGGGAGACGATACAACAGTTGTTCGCTCTCCATTATCTTCAGAGGCCGAGGTTGTCACCAAGTCATCGGGTGGAGGCTTTTGTGGAAGTGTCGCCTACTCTGATAGTGATAACTTTCCATGGAGCTTTGTGGTTCTTTCTTTTGTTGCCATTTTCATTACTCTCTCAAGAAGAAAATTAGGCCGCGTACAGTCGGGGCAATAAAAGAGCTATAGTTGTCTTGTCTTCATCACAGGTAATATCAATGCTCCCTTGATGAAGTTCAGTGATCGTCTCATTGATTCCCATGTGTCCATTAAAAAGTAAGCTTTTGTCCTTCAAAATATTTTCATTATTTAAATATTTATTGATCCCATAATCTTCAATGATAAATTTATTATGATCCCCATCTTCTTGGAAGCCGATATAGATTGTTCCTTCAGGTGTATGTCCAATGGTATTGGCGATAATTTGTAGTAAGCATTCTCCAAAGTGGGTTTCATCAATTTTTACAGTGGCCTCTCGAGGAGAGTCTCGAAAAATAAGTTGGATGTGTCTGTTGTTTTTATCCAACATTTTATAGGCCCTAGGTCGTAAGTCTCTAAGGAAGTTTTGTACACTTACATCTTTCAATTTTAAAGTCATGTTTCCTGATTCTAATTCAATTGAAGTGATTAAATCATCAACAAGTTCATTGAGAATACGAGCATTTTTCATAATAAGATTGGTGTTATACATAACTTCACTGGCCACAGCACCGCGCTCTCTGGTGAGTCCTGCAAACCCTAAAATGGCCGTCAGTGGAGTTTTAAATTCATTCGAAATTCTAGCAAGAAGACGATTTTTTAGTTTTTCGACATTAAATTTCTCACTTAAAGTTAGCAGAAGCTGTTTGAGTGTAAGGTAGTCTAAATTCGCATGTTGATAGGTTAATTTTCCATGAGGTGGAATTTCTCTAAATACTTCTTCGAGTCTTCCGGGACCATCATTTGAGACAAAAAGAAATTCTATTAGCGTATAAGTATCTCTGATTTCTTTAAGATCTTTCAACTCATCCTCTGTGACATCGAGATTACTAAAGAGGATAATTTCAAATGGAGAGTTGTAAGAGCCAATTTGATTGAGGGCCTCGTTAATATTACTTACGCCTATAGCGATGAACTGATGTATTGTTTCACTACTGCTTGTTGTGAGAAGATCTGTATTGATGATTTTAATTTTTTCTAAATAATCATCAAGAACTTCTTTCTGACTTTCTACAATTAGGATTTGGTGTTTCATAGGAATCTCTTTGTTTTTGGATTCTTTTTCATGCATGTCTTATGGTCAACTTGCGCGTTTGTAATTGTGTCTGCAGGTTATGTGAATGAGATCATCTTCAATTTGGCAATCTTCAACGATGCAATCGAGGACATCTATGTTGCCGGTATAAGGACGTAGACCTCGGCTCTTGAGTTTTATATGTGATTGTAATGGCAACTCTTCTTTAGTTAATAATTCTATATTTTTTTCGTTAAAGTGAACAATTTTAAAATCGTTAATAATGTCAGTCACTTCATAAAGAGTAATGTAGCACTCAGTGGCCTTCATCGGTGAGAGGATATTGTGATTGATTCGCTCTAATAAGCAGGTTTTGTCCTGATTTTTCAAAATATAATCGGTGGCCCCTGACTCAAAAGCATCATTGACTATTTTTTCATTACTACTTGAACTTAAAATTGCAATATTCAGTTTGTTCGTAAGTTGATTTCTTTTTAATTGTTTTAAAAGTTCTAACCCATTACGACTTGGCATCATAACATCAATGAGAATCAAATCTAATTTTGGATTTTGATTCATTTCATTGTAGGCCTTATCAGTATCGTTAAAATAGCAGACCTCATGGCCATCTCCTTCAAGAATTTTTGAAAGGAGTTTAGCGTAATCAAGGTCGTCATCAACAATAAGTATTCTACTTCTTCCCATGATGAGAACTCCTTAGCTATTGATCATATTAAACAAAAAGATCATGTGAACTATGTGAAGAAGTATAAATATGGATTGAAAATTGGAATGTAGAGGGAGTGTTTAACAACTCCCTCAATACAGGCTATTAGCGTATTATTTTAAAGTGAGACGATTTTATATCCTTCACCATAGACTGATTTTATGGCGAAATTTGAAGGACGAATTTTTCTTCTAATACTTGAAATATAGGTATCGATCATTCTATCGTTGACTCTATCATTGCCAGGAGCGATGTGATTAAGAATTTTTTCGCGCGATAGAACTCTTTGTGCATTTTTTAACAACAGGTGAATGATTTTAAACTCACTTGAAGTAAAATGAATTTTTTCACCTTTAATTAATACTTCTTGAGATGGAATATTCAATGAGATGTCATTGTAGTCGACGACCTCAAGTTGAGTGTCGACTTTGAGGTTGCGAAGAACAGTGTTGGCAACTTCTCTTAATTCCTCAGGTTCAAATGGTTTTTCCAAGTAGTGAACGGCACCAAGTTTGTATCCGGTGATTCTTGAATTACTGCCTGTTTTTGCAGAGAGAAAAATCACAGGTACATTTTTTAATTCTTCGTTAGATTTTAGTTGGCTGCATAGTTCGTACCCACTTGAGTCTTCAAGCATGATATCTAAAATGATCAAATTTGGTTTAAATTCCCATGCTTTTTCTAAGCACTCTTCGGCCGAGGCCACGGCCTCTACGGTATAACTAGGATCTAGGATCTTCTTTACAAGGACCCTAACATCTTCATTATCATCGACCACCAATATTTTAGATTTCAACATACATCACATAACCTGTTTATTTTTGTTAATAGTCTTTTCATAAATTATAAATGATTTAATGGCCTATAAAATTAAGAGAACCTTAAAATTTTAACATTTCACTATGTTTCTTATTTATTTTTAGCGTCTAAACTACTGAACATTCGAGTTTTTCGCCATTTAATCCTTGGATGATATTTCTTGCGCAAATGAGGGCCATTTCTTGACGGGCGGTGACCGTGGCCGAGCCAATATGGGGAAGAACAAGACAATTTGGCAGTTTTAAAAGTTCGCTGTTCATACTCATGGGTTCTGGATTGGTGACATCAAGTCCTGCGGCGAAGAGAGTTCCATTTGTTAAAAAATGATGGAGGGCCTTTTCATCATGAATTTCCCCGCGCGCGGTATTGATAAAAATAGATCCTTTTTTCATTAGGGCAAAGTTTTTTTGGTTGAATAGATTGCGTGTATTTTCTGTCAGCGGGCAGTGAACGCTGACAATATCGGCCATTTGTAGGGCCTCATTGAGCTCGACTCTTCTTGCTTGTGTACTTTTTTCAAAGTCTTTTTTATCTGATTGGGCCGTGTAAAGGATGTTCATGCCAAATCCTTTATTTAATATTTCTCCCATGCGCTGACCTATGCGACCAGCACCAATGATAGCAGCACACTTGCCATAAAGTTCCATTCCAAGAAAACCCATTGGTTCCCAATTATTCCATTGACCACTTTTGACATTCTGAGTGGCGCTTTGCAAGTTGCGAGCACAAGCGAGCAATAGAGTCATGGCCAACTCGGCCGTGGCGTGAGTGAGAACATCAGGAGTGTTGCCCACTTGGATGCCTAGGGTTTTAGCAAAAGCACTGTCAATATTGTTGTGACCCACAGCGAAGTTACTGATGACTTTTAAGTGGGAATTGGCCGCAAGAAAATCTTTGTCTATTTTGTCGCTAAGCATCGTGATAAGACCTGTAGAGCGTTGAGCGAGATCGTGAAGTTCTCTGGAGCTTAGTGGTCTATCTTCTGAATTTTCGATGACATTGATGCCTTGCTCCTTCAATTTTTTCATAGCAAGTTCAGGAATTCTTCTTGTGATTAATACACTTTGGGTCATCTTTATATGTCTCCGCGTTAGTGTTAGAAAATGAGAGTTTACATAGCTTTAGCGAGAATGACATAATTCTAACTTGATACACGCAATCTGAAAATCAAGATTATATTCAAAAGGAGCACACTTTGTTGAAATCCCTTTTAACAACACTATTTTTGGCCACAATGAGTACTCAATCTTTGGCCGCTACAATCGCTATTATTGATTCTGGTACTGATATGAAGCACCAAGATATCGCCCCAATTGCATGGACAAACTCTGTAGATACTACTGTGAATAATCGTGATGAAGACCGTAATGGCTACCAAGACGATATTTATGGATGGAACTTCGCTGAAGGTAATAATCTTGTTATCGATTACAAGTACCTAGGTCTTCTAAATGATGACATTAGAAACTTCTTTGCTATTCAAACTAAAATGTTTCTTGGAACTGTAACTGAAGAAGAAATGAGTTGGGTAAGAGCAAAAGTGAATGATGCTGATTTTATCGCTCGCATTTCTAAGTATGGTAACTTTATGCACGGAACTCACGTTGCAGGTATTGCTACTCGTGATATTCAAAGTTCAAAAATGTTTGCTGTAAAACTTATCCCTACAGAAGTTAATCTTCCAGGTGATAAGGCCGCTAGTTTTTTCCCTATGTCTGTAAATTCAACTGATAAGGGACTAGGCGAGAAGCTGGTTAAAATGGGACTTAAGCAACTGGCCAAGGCACAGATGACAATGATGGAAGAGATCGCTGCTTACGTTGATGGACACAAGGCCGATGTTGCCAACGGTTCATTTGGTACAGGATTTAACCAAGCAAAACAAATTGTAGAAATGGTTCTTAAAGATGTTCTTAGAACGAAGCCATCTGATGAACAAGTAGATGAGTATGCAAAATATTTCGTAAATCAACTTGTCGAAAATGGTCGTAAAATGATGGATGCTGCTCCAAATACACTATTTGTATTTGCTGCTGGTAATGATGGTATGAATAATGATTTATACCCAACTTCACCAACAAATATTCAAGCTCCAAATGAGATTTCTGTTGCTGCAACACTTGATTTTAACTCACTAGCTCCTTTTTCAAATTACGGTGAAAGAGAAGTTGATGTTGCTGCTCCTGGTGTTTCGATTGAATCGGCCGTTCCAGGGGATCAATACTTGAAAGTATCGGGAACTTCACAAGCTGCTCCTTATGTAGCGAATGTGGCCGCTCTTATTCTTGAAAAAAACTCGGCCTTAAGGCCTGTTCAAGTAAAAGAAATTATCATGGCGACAGTTGATGTGAAGTCTTGGTTAGGTGGAAAAGTTAAAACTTCTGGTATCGTTAATAAAGAAAGAGCTGTAGTTGCAGCTGAGCTTTCAAAGTCAGTAAGTCTTTCAGAAGCGATTTCAAGATCTCTTAATACTGTTTCTGATGTAGAAAGTGATGAGAAGTCGATGTTTGATATTGAATATATCGAAGGATCTGTACTTCCGCTTCCATCTGAATTTAAATTATAATTTGAGTTTTAAATTCAAAATGAAAAGGCCCTCTAAAAGGGCCTTTTTTATTTTTGAGCCAAATGGTAGACAACAAATTGAGTTTTTGTTGCACCTGCATTTTGATGGCGTTTAGGAACGACAGAATCACCTCTGTTAAGAATTTCAATCGAATAATGATTCTCAAATAAGTTCATGATTTCATCTTCTAAAATTGAAAATGGCGGGCCCACGTCAGGGACTTGAGTCTGTTCATAAGTTTGCATAAGAATCTTTGTATCTCCACTTGAAAGATTGCAAAGATGTTGCGCATACTTTTGTCGCATCTCTTTTGGAAGTGCAACAATACTTGCTCTGTCATATACGTCAAATTTACCAAGATCTTCTTTTGTGAGATCAAAGAAAGAGCCCAAGTACAGAGCTATATTTTTACTTCTATAAATTGAGAATTTTTCATTTTTTTCAATTTCAAAAGAAAGACTGTTTTCAATAAAAAAATCCTCTACGGCCTTTTCTGCAATTTCAACTCCAATGACATTGTGGCCATTCTCTAATAGCCATAGCATATCGAGAGATTTTCCACATAGGGGAACAAAAACATTTTTAGTCTTGTTAAATATCTTTGGTCCAATAGTTGTTAACACTTTATTTGGGGCACTTTGATGAAAACCAGTCATGCCTTTATCCCATGCTTCTATCCAAAAATCTTTTTCCACTTTTAGGCCTTTATTCACTAAGGATTTCGATTAATCCTGTTTCTCCATTAATTTCAACCATCATACCGCTTTTCAATCTCTTTGTCAGATCCTTCACACTTACAATTGTTGGTAGTCCCATTTCCCTTGCCACTATGGCAGAGTGGGAGAGTAGTCCGCCCCTTTCCACAAGGAGGGCACTAATCGATGGATATAGCGGAATCCAGCCTGGGTCAGTTCTTTTAGCGACAACAATTTCTCCATTTAAAACTAAGTCGTCTTCTGGACCGTTGATTACTTTAATCACGCCTCGAATAACTCCTGGGCAGCAGCCGATACCGCGCATTTGATTTTCTTTCAAATCTCCAAGTTCAATAGGTGTTGGTTCTTCAAAAATATTATTGTGCCAATAAACAGGACCTCGAGTATGAAAGCGTGGTTTAGGATCTTCGCTATTTTCATACTCATGAAATTCTTTCTTTCGAATATTTATAAGCGCTCTTAAATCTCGTGTCGGCATTGTTCCTTCAAGTCCGGCCTTAAGTTCTTGTAGAGTAATGAAAAAGATATCTTCGCGATTGTCGATAATATTTCTTTTTGTATAGTCACTGCCAATGGCATAGAACATTCTTCTCACAATTCCATAGACACGTGTGCGACAAAAACGTGTGTTTTCTCTATTCATCACGGCCTTTCTTGCATGTTTTAGCGACCATTTATAGATCAATCCTTTAAGACCAGAAATATTCTTTGATAACATTTCTTCAGCATTGTTTCTGATAGCCTTTTCTCTTTTTTCAAATTCATGTAAATCAGTTTGACCAGAGTTGATGATATTCTTTAGAAATATAAAGAAAAGAGAAGGGTCTTGGTAAAGGTCTTTTTGTTCAAGTTTCATCTCACTCATACATCTAAAACCGTAACGATCAATATAGTCTGTGACAATTTTATGGAAACTTTGAAATTTACTCTGGCGTAAAAGTTCAATTAAAATATCATTGTCATGTTCAAAGAGAAATTCTCTGAGTTCAATGTCTTTTTCAACAACTCCCGCAATCCTTATGAGCTCTTTTGTCGGCATGGCTGATTCAAGATTTCCATTTCCTGCTAGAAGATCATTATGGAAATTTGCCCCTAGGTGTGATAGCCACGTCTCTGTGAGTTTTTTAAATATTCCAAAGTGCACCATACATAGAAAGTCATTAATGATTGGAGCATGCCAGCGCCATAGCATTTCTTTTTCAAGATCATGGTATTTAAGATAGATGGCGTCCGCTGGCATGGACTCAAAATCAATTTTCTTATACTTTTCATAAGTTTTATAGAAATAATCGAGAAAATTATCGACAACATTTTGTGCATTAAGATGGAAGTAAAAAAACTTCATTCCCGTTAAAATTTTTCTAATTTTAGAACCTAAAGTATTTTGAAATGATGGAGGTCTTACTCTGTCAGCGATCTCATTTTGAAGGGCCTCATTTGTCCCCATCATTGTTTCCATAAAGGCCCTGTTGTACTTGTAGCCAGGTAGAATACTTGTCAGTTTGTACCAGTTTAATAAATTGTAATAAACACGACCATTGAAATGTCCGAGCATATTTTTTAAGAAAAAATCCATTTCCTTTATATGCTTGTGTGGGACCATTAAGACTTCACAAAATTGAACATACACTTGGTGATACACATAATGGGCAAAACCAAACGTTAATGGCCTTGTTATGCCTCCGTAGCTTTCGACAATATTGGAGTTGTCCCACATATACAGTTGTCCTTTTGAACAAGCTACTTCTGTCGTAATTGGTCTTGCTTGCAAGATATAGATCTTTCCATCTTTTATGGCCCATTCAATATCTTGAGGGAAGTGATATAAATCTTCAATCCTCATACCAAGTATATATAATTGCCCCAGTTCGGTACTATTAAGAGATGAAGCATCCATTAAAGAGTCAGGAACACTGGCTTCTTTTGGTGCCTGATTTATATGATCAGCGAGGAGTTTCTTTTCTTTTTTTACAATTTCTTGATTATTAAGGGCACCGTTTTCTTTATTAAGTGCATATGTATCGGCATCTAAGAGTCCGCTTACCAAACCCTCGCCAACACCATAAACGGAATTAATAAGCATCTCATCACCACTGGTTGTAACAGGGTTTGCTGTAAACATAACTCCACTTTTATCAGGATCAATCATTTCTTGAATAACAAGCGAGACTTGAATATTTTCATTTTTAAGATTGTTTTCCCTTCTATAGCTTAAACAACGATGACCAAAGGCCGAGGTCCAGCATTTTTTTATGGCCTTTAAGAATTTATCTTCTTCGCTGATATAGAGATGGCTCTCTAGCATACCTGCAAAAGAGTGGGCGCCTCCATCTTCATCGAGGGCCGATGATCTAACGGCGATAACTTTATCTCCAAAGCCTCTTTTAAGTTCTAAGAGAAACGCTGTGAGCTTTTCATCTATTGGAGTTTGATCAATCAATATTTCAATTTGCTTTGCTTTGTCTTCTTCACTTATGTCCATGAGAAGTATGTCCGCTATTTTTATGTCTAGTCCGCTCGTTTTTGCAAAGTGGTTAAAACTGTGTGGTGTAAGTACTTTAAATTCTGGTACTGGAAGTCCTGCTCTTCCAAGAATGTAGAGATTTAACCCTTTTCCGCCACAGTATTTTTTTGCAATAAATGAATCACTGTTTTTGTCGATAATAATCATTCTCTATTTCCTAGAAAGTAAGAGTTATATTTGTAATAAAAAATAAAATTATAAAAATTGAACTAATTGAGCGAAAAAGTTTTCCTGCCCAAATTTTATCTGTCATTAAGTAGGGAAGCATTAAAATGAATGAAGTTAAAACAACGCCAATCAATCTGTAAGATAGTTCATTGTTGTGAGCAAGTGTTACTAAATAGGTTGCGACCAAAATCTGACTAAACGTAAGAATGAAGGCCCCTGCTTTTCCAAAAATATTACTGTAGGTCTGAACCTTCTTCTCTTCAGAATTAGTAAATGTTTTGCGTCCAAATTCGAAAACGTTGAAACAAAAATAACAAGCAAGTGAACTTTGCCAGAAATTTAAAGGATTGTCTGTAAAGGCGCTAAAAGTTCTTAATGAGAGAAGGACAACTACAAATGTATGAGTTAGTGCATAAGTTGTAAGTTTGTTCTCTAAAAACTTTGAGATAAAAAACTCTTTATACATAAGCAGTGAATAGCTCCATGCCAAAAGGGTAAACATCTTGGTTGTTCCAGATTCATTCATTGTTAGTATGAATTCAAATACAAAAGTGGCCACAATGGCCATTCTCACATCTTTTAAAGTTAGTAGCCCTCTGGGAAGTGGGCGAGTAGGGTTATTTATAAGATCCGTTTGATAATCTTTAATTTCATCATAAAGTCTCAGTTTAAAGAAAAATGATAGACAAAAGAGTAGTCCCCATAAACTTTTTGGGTTTCCAAAAAGGCCGATTGCCCCACCCATTGCTAGATGATAGAGAACAAATAGGCCGATCATAACGATATGAATTGCAGGATCAAATCTCTCATTTGTAAATTGAATGAAGGCCCTCATTTTTCCCATTAAAGTATCTCTCTTAGTTTATTGTATTCAACTTTTGAGTGGTGACGTGGGTCCATTGGAATATTTTCTACACAAATAATCTTATCTACTGGAATGGCATTTTTATTCATCAGTCTCATGATTTCTTTGTGGGCCAACTCTTCATTATATTGATCCAAGTTCTTCTCGTTGATCGAATAAACACAATATGTGGCCTCACCTAGTTCACTATGTTCTACACCCAAATAGGCCGCATGTTTAACAAATGGTAGTCTTTTCAAAATCACTTCTGCTCTTACAGGAAAAAGGTATTCACCATCTCTTTGAATGGCATTATGGATGCGCCCTACAAGCCATAGGTTGCCATCATGATCCATTTTTCCCAGATCCCCAGTTCTGTGCCAAATAAGACCTTGATGGTCCTTGATTTTACTTTTCTTAAAGGCGTCTTCATTGTTGTAATAGCGCTCACACACGTGCTCACCTTGAACAATAATTTCACCAACTTCGCCCTGGGCCCTTTCCCATTGTGCCCATTGCTGATCACTATGTATTTCGATAGGTCCTTTTTCAATTTTGATGAATTTTACTTTTAATCCTTCGTCAAAATGACCAACATTGACCCCTTCTTCAACAAATTCTACATCTCGCTCAGAGCTTTCTTTTAACATGTCATTATCTGCAATATGGGCCATCGGTTCAACTTCAGTTGAACCATAAAGGACAAGCACTTGTGCAGAAGGTGCGGCCTTTTTCATATTTCTTACATCATCTTTTGAGACAGGTGCTCCTCCCGTAATAATTCTTCTGATATTTGGAAGAGTTAAATTGTTGTCATTACAAAATTTTGAAAGTCCATTCATTAAGGAAGGTGATAGGGTTGTACAAGATACATTTTGTGTCGATATTTGTGTGTAGAGAATCATGGCATCCATTGGATTTGGCACACCTACATCAATGGCCGGTAAAATAGTTGATACGCCAGCTGCTATATTGTTTAATGAGAAAATTGGAAATGCTGGAATGTCACAATCATTTGTCTCATAAGGGATATGGCGGTTGAGGGCATAGTGTTGTGAGGCCAAAAAGCGATGTGAGCGATCCGCCCCTTTTGGTGTTCCCGATGATCCGGTTGTAAATGTAATGAGTGCTGTATGCTCTTTTTCAACTGCCTCAATATCGGCCCACTCATTACTTGAAATCAGCTTTTCAAAACTAGTTGTGTATTCGTTATCAGTTTGTCCCACTGAAATTTTTGTTGCGATGGCATCAATCGCATTAACGCCTTTTAAGTATTGGAAGGCCTTTTCTATACTAATAATGGCCACGGGATCAACGACCTTTGCAGAAACATCGAGCTGATCTTTTCTGGCCCAGCTGTCTAGAAAGACTGCGATGGCCCCAATCTTTTGTAGCGCAAACATAGTCGTATACATCGGAAACGACATCGGAATAAAGACAATAACGCGATCACCTTTTTTTATCCCAAGTTTTTTTAGTCCACCGGCCACAATTCCAACGGCCTTATGAAGATCCATAAAAGATGCATGCTGATGTTCAAGTTTATCAGCTTCTTTGTGTGCAAATTTTAAAATGTTTTCATAAGGAACCCAAGAAAGAACATTTTTGTCTGGCATTTTTTTGATATGCTCTTCTAGGAATGAGCAGACGTTATTCATCTTATGCTCACCTGGATAATAACCTTTTTTTGGTGCTTCTAATGCGCCATGAATAAAAGATACGCAGGCCTGTGTGGCAGTCCAAGGCAGGGCGTGTCCCATTCCTTCAAGTTTTAATTCATCTGTTAGAACGATTTTTTCTTTTAGTCTTTCAATTTGCTTAGTTGGCATAATTGATTGATCAGCATCACCATAGATGAGATAAATTTTTATTTTATGTTTGTTTAAATTTTTTAATTCTTTTTCAATCTCTTCTAAAGAGACTTGCTTTTCATTGATACTATTAATTAACAGATCGACATCGAGGTAGTTTTTTGAACATTCTCTGTAGCTTTGGGGAACGTCCTGTGGCGAAGCTGTCTTTAAGAGCATATCTTCAATACTTTTATTCATTGCTTTACTAATTAGTGCGCGACCAACTACTGGCATGTTGATTAATGCGAGTTTTAAAGCTGACTCTTTTCTTGGGAAAATATAGGGAGCGATTAATATGAGGGCCTGTGTATTTTCAGGGTTTCGGTTTGCTCTTTTAATGGCGCTCAAGCATCCGAACGAATATCCAAGTTCAACTGTTTGTGTAAGAGATGGCGTTATGTCGTTCTTAGTATTAAATGTTACCTTTGCTTTGAGTTTATCTTTTAACAAGGAAAAGTCATGAGGATGACCAGGGGAGCCGTGGTGGATATTGACTGTAATTTCGCTCATAGTTTTATTTTCCTTTTAATTTTTGTTATTTGTTTTAAAGTTGGTGTTTTGTAATAAATGATATTTTCACTGGTGTTAGTTGTGCCATATAGTTCGCGCTTATTTGAAATGATATCAATGACTCTTTCACAGCAATTTGCTTCTAGCTCCATGCTCTTTTTTTGATACTCAATAAAAGAATGAATTTCATTTTTCTTAGAGACAATCTGTTGTTGGAGAATTCTTCCATCATCAAGTTTTGGCGTCATTTCATGGATGGTAAATCCTGCATCTTTATTTTGGTACAAAGACTGTAGATCACACAATGTTCCCCTTTGATCGGGAAGAAGACCATGATGAATATTTATGCACCCAATAGTAGGGGCCTTCAAAATGGCCTTTTTGTAAATGTAGCGCGTTCTTGAATTGATGATGAGATCAATGCTTTGGTTTTTTACGAAATTTATAAATTCATCGCAATTCACCGTCTTAAATTCATGAAATGAAGCATTGTAACCAATCGCCAACTTTTCTCTTTGTTGGTGATAGTGCCTATTTAAGAGTTGGTTTTTGATTAGATTGGCCCCTGTTTTTCTTGCGCCCGCAAGCATGAGTGCCAGTCCTTTTAGGACATGTTCGTTGGTACTATTATCTAAGACTATGAGGTAGTGAATCTTGCCTGATGCCAAGAGGAGTTCAATAAATTTTGAATAATTGTTCTCTATAAAGGTCACTTTACTCGTAATGAGGGCCGTTTTCATATAATTCCTTTGCCTTATTGTAGCTTCTGGCCGCTTTATTTTTAACCATACAGTAAATTTTATAGGGAGCTGTATCATCTAATTACAGGTTCTTATACAATGGGCCAACACACAGAAACTTGGATACCACCATGCAAGAAATTAGTATTTATATAAATGCAAAGTCGAGCACTTCGGATCGTTTTGATTGGCAAAAAGGCCTTGAAGAAGTTCTTTTTCGCTCTCAGCTCAATTTTAGAAGTCCCACCACGATTGCTGAATTAGAAGAAGGTCTAGAAAGTGATGCCAAAAGAGGTGTTGATTCTATTATCTCCATTGGTGGTGATGGCACAGTTAATACTATGATTCAAAAACTTGCGGGTACTAATTTAAATCTTTACGTTGCCCCAGGGGGAACGGCCAATGACCTTGCAAGCGAGCTTAATTCAAAGCGAGTAATGAAAGATCTTTCACATGTTGTTCGCGCCAAAAATACAAAAAAAATGGATCTCATCAATATTAATGGCCGCTATATGGCCACCAATGGTGGTATTGGTTTTGCGGCCAACGTTGCTGAAAAAATAAATGATCTAAGAAAGAAATTTCCGGCCTTTAAAAGACTTATGGGAGTTACGGGAAGGGCGATTTATCCCTTCATGGCCGCGAGCGAGTTTTTAAGTATTAATTATAAAATTTATGAATTTTATATTGAAAGTGAACAGTTCACAGGCAAAGTGAGATCCCCCCTTATTATGGTGAATAACCAGAAAACAATCGGGCAAACATTTGAAGTGGCACCACAGACTAAAAATGATGATGGAAGCTTTAACGTGACTATTCTCACGCATAATAATAGAGCAAAACTTGCCAATTGTATGATTCGCCTTGCCAGCGGAGCTGATCCGGCCCTTGATCCAAATATTATTACTTTTGAAACGAAGAAAATGTCTATTACAAACCTAACTGATGAAAAACTATCTTTCTTTGGTGACGGTGAGGTTTTTGATAACCTACAAAATACTTCTCACTTTGAAATTAGTGTCCTTGAAAAAGGTCTTAATGTTTTTTATAACGATCTCGATCCCTATGCACAAGGGATGGAGGTTCATCTTTCATGAGAGACTTCCTCTTAACTGGTGCAAGCGGCCATATTGGTGAATCTGTTCTTAATCATCTTCATCTTGTAGATGATATTCGTCTTCATTGTCCCTTACGTCCAAATACATTTGATCGTCTATCTGAGAAGCTAAAAAGCAAATATCCGAGTGTTGAATTCTTTGCCTGTGAGCTTTCAGATATTGAATTAATCGAATATATGGAACAGAAATCTTTTGAAGGTATTATCCATATTGCTGGTCTATATGATTTAGATGCAAATAATGGAGATCTTTATTTGAGTAATGTTGTGGCGTCAATGGGTTTAGTGAATGTTTGTAATCGGCTAAAAATATCTCGCTTCTTACATATTAGTACTGTTGCCGTGGCCGGTAGTATTAAGTCTGAATTAAAAGAATCTCCGCTTAAAAATAAAGACAAATTCTACAATGAATATGAACGAACAAAATATATGGCGGAGGATTTTATTGTTAATTCTCTCCATCCTGATTGTTCACTAACAGTCATGAGACCGGGGATTGTTCTTGGTAGTAGTGATGCTTCAGTTCAAATTAAATTAGACGGTCCATATTTTGTTATTAATTACATTAATCAGTTCAAGAATATTTTAAAAAAATTATTCTTTCTTTATTTTCCCTATAATCCCATTAGTGTGATGCCTTTTTGTAATGTCGACATGGTTACTCAGGCGATCTGTTCATGGATTGTTGAAAAGAAAGAGTATGAAAAATATTATAATATTGTTTTTAACAACAACCCTAATGTTGAAATTTTTCTGAAAGAAGTTCTTGCTGCTTTTGATATTCGTTTAAAACTTATACCAACTAGAAAGATTACACTTTTAAAAAAAGTTTTACCCTATGTGAATATACCAGCAAATCTTTATGATTATCTATTCTATGGACCGACCATTTCTAATGAATTATTTCAACGAGATTTTTCAAAGGTTGCGACCAATTATGAAGATTACTTCGATTCTTTTATTAGTAATTATAAAGCACAAAACAAAGGCCTAGCAGGTGAGTAAAACAATTAAGCACCTTGTCTCTGTCTCTTTTGGGATGGAAGACTATAATTATGATAAAATTGTAGAATTTGGAGGTGAAAAATTTCGTATCACTCAATATTCAACCAATTTTAATCTCGATTCAACTCTAGCTCTTATAAAAAAATATGACGGTAATTGTGATGCTTTTTGTATTTCAGGCATACCTTCGCAAATTACTTATGGAAAAAATAAGTATTTTACTCACCCTCAAAGTTCAAAAGTAAAGGCCAGTGCATTTGAAACTCCAATATTTGATGGACAGGCCCTTAAAGATATTTATATCCCTTATGTTTTAAGAAAAGATATTGTGGCCCGCTCTAATTTTTATCAGGGTCAAAGCTTCGCACTCTATTCAGGTGCCCTGTCGCGCAGAGAGGCCGAAGTCCTATCTGAGTCGGGAGTTTCTTTTACTTTGGCCGATATGTATTTCTTCTTAAAAATACCCAAACTATTAAAGTCACTTTCTTCATTAAATCTTCTTATTGGTTCACTTGTTCCTTTTATGAAGAAAAAAACTCTAAGAAGAAGCCGATTATCATTATTTAGTACAAACACTCCTAATATGAGTGAGTTTTTTAATAATGACGTTTTTGTCGGTACGGAAGCTTCATTTAACTATATCGATCTCACACACCTAAAAGGGAAATCTGTTGTTCTTGACATGGTAACTCCGCAGATTACTCGAAAATTTCAGGCAGCTGGTGTTGCAGATGTTTCTTCCCTCCTAGATCCAAGCATTGGTCTTGATGGCCTAAACTTTTCCATAATTGAGGCCCTAATTTACCTGCAGTCAAAGCAAAGTGAGCTTAGAGAAAAGGATATTTTAAGTTGGATTGAATCTCAAAATACTAAAGTTCACGCCATTGAACTCTCGCCAAAAAGTGTCGATGACAAATCGCGATTCGCGTTTATTATTCATCCTCTTTCTGGTGAATATTTACTGAAGCATCCACTTCTTAGAAAACTTCCTCGCAGTAAGTTTATGACGAAAATGGCCGAAGATGCTTTTTCTTATATGCCTGGTTTTTACTATGGAAGTATTAAAAATATCACTAGTAAAAAAAATGGTAAAACTGTAGAGGGTCTTGTTTACGCTGTGACTGAGACGCCTAAAAAATTAATGCAAAAAAATCCAGAGAGCGTTTATAAAAAACTTGTCTCTCTATCATATGATGCCAAAAACCATGGCGCTTCGATAATAGGTCTAGGAGCTTATACAAAGATTGTTGGTGATGCAGGGGTTACTGTAAACAATAGAAGTCCAATACCTGTGACGACTGGTAATTCATTGTCGGCCTGCTCGACTTTGTGGGCAGCAAAATATGCGATTGATAAACTTGGTTTTGTTCCTAAGGAAGATGGCCGTTATCAAGGTCGTGCCATGGTCGTTGGTGCCACTGGTAGTATTGGGGCCGTGAGTGCGAAAGTATTGTGTAAGAATTGGAAAGAAATTATTTTGGTTGCCCCAAGGGCCCATAAACTTCTTGAACTTAAAGAAGAAATTTTAAAGCTTTTTCCGGCAATGGAAATTCGTATCGGTACTAATCCTGATGAGTTTTCTCATGAAACGGATCTCATTATTACAACGACCAGTGGTCAAGGGGAGAAAATTTTAGACATCTCTCAAGTTAAGGCCGGTGCCGTAATATGTGATGTCTCTCGCCCTTTTGATATTAGCAAAGAAGAGGCCTTAACCAGACCAGATGTTATGGTTGTGGCCTCGGGTGAAGTTCTTTTGCCTGGTGAAGTTGAAATGAAAATTGATATTGGCCTTGAGGGTGATATGGTTTATGCCTGTCTTGCTGAAACGGCACTATTGGCCCTAGAGGGCCGCTATGAATCTTTCACACTTTCGCGAAGAATCGATTATAATAAAGTTATTGAAATAGATCGCATGGCGCGTGAACATGGTGTTCGTTTGGCCACGATTATGGGTCATAATGGTGTGTTAACGGACGAAGAATTTGATTTGTGTCGTGAGCATGCGCTAGTAAAAAGGGAGTCTACTTGTGACTAAAAAGTATTTTAGCGAGCTAAATTACAGTCTAGGTAATGAAGATACACGCCTTGAAGTGGCCATGGTGAAAAAACTTTCGCCTAAAAATATTTTCGCAATTGCTGGATGTGGGTCCCGCGCTTTACCATTGGTTTTAGATGGCGTTAAAAGACTCGTTTGTGCAGATGTCTCACAAAATCAGCTCTACATCACAGAACTTCGTCGTGAGACCATTCGCCATTTTACTTTTCAAGATTTTCTTTTATTTTGGGGTTTTCCCCCTTATGGCTCATATGATTATTCTCACAAAAGACGTGAGCTTTTCTATACCTTGAGTCTGTCAGATGAGGCCAACGTCTATTTTTTAGAATTATTCAAAGATAATGGCTGGAAGTCGATCCTTTACTTAGGTAAGTGGGAGAAGACGTTTAAGGTTCTCGCAAAAATTAATCGTTCAATTTTAGGTAAAAATTATGATCGCATTTTCAATTTTTATCATATTGGTGATCAGGCCCGATATTATGAGAATGATTTTCCATTTAAGAAATGGCAAATGGTGCTCTTTGTTTTAGGTAATAAAGCGATGTTTAATGCTCTTTTATATAAGGGAGACTTTATTAAAAAGAACGTTTCCGAGAGCTACCTTGATTATTATCAAAATGCTTTTGAACACCTTATGACTGAACAGCTGGCCCGCGAAAGTTATTTCATGCATCTTTGTTTTTTCGGTGAAATCTCTCATGCTGATGGTAATCCTGTCGAGGCCACTGAGGAAAACTTTAATACTGTTAAAAAGAATCTCGCAGAGGCAAAAGTCGATTTAGTGGCCACAGATATGGTGAGTGCCATTAAAAATGAAGGGCCTTTTGACTTTTTGTCTTTATCTGATGTTCCAAGTTATTTTGCAGGGGATCTCGAGAAGAATTTTCTCCAAGATATAAGGCCAGGTTTGGCCCCTGGGGCCGTTTTAGTGATTCGCTCATACCTTCGTATACCTGAGGCCGATGAATCGGGCTTTGTGGATATTACGCCTCAGTTTGGACCTGAGATATTCGATGAAAAGGTTCAAATGTATAAAGTTAAAGTTTTAAAATTTACTGGTGAATAAAAAAAGGCCTCCCAATGGGAGGCCTTATTATTTGCATAGCTTTTTGAATTATGATCCACACATCTCGCATGACTCTGGATTATCCAGTGAACATACAAGTGCTGCCATATTTTCTTCTACAGTCTTTTTCTTGTTTTCAACTGTGAACTTAACAGCGTTAACAGCAGCGCGTGATCTCAGGTAGTACATACCTGTCTTTAGACCAGCTTTCCAAGAATAGAAGTGCATAGAAGAAAGCTTACCAAAGTTAGGGTCTTGCATGTGAACGTTTAATGATTGTCCTTGGTCGATGAATGGTGCACGACCTGCTGACATGTCAATTACAGCTCTTTGCTTAATTTCCCAAACAGTTTTATATAGCTCTTTTAGATCCTCAGGAATTGCTTGAATACTTTGAATTGAACCATTGTTTGCAATGATTTCAGTTCTGATTTCTTCATTCCATAGACCAGCTTCAATTAAATCTCTTACTAGGTATTTGTTAACAACGGCAAACTCACCAGAAAGAACACGTCTAACATAAATATTAGAAGTGATCGGCTCAAAACACTCGTTGTTTCCAAGAATTTGAGAAGTTGATGCTGTTGGCATTGGAGCAACAAGTAGAGAGTTTCTTACTCCGTGCTCAAGTACTTCGCTTCTTAGTGCTTCCCAGTTCCAACGACCACTTTGTGGTTTTACACCCCAAAGATCAAATTGGAATTGACCTTGAGAAATTGGAGAACCTTGGAAAGTCTCGTAAGCACCATCTTTGATCGCCATATCTTTTGAAGCTGTTACCGCTGCAAAGTAGATTGTTTCAAAGATGTCGTTATTTAGTGTAAGGGCCGCTTCAGACTCGAATGGAAGTCTCATCATAAAGAATGTATCAGCAAGACCTTGAACACCAAGACCAATTGGTCTGTGTCTCATATTTGAGTTACGGGCTTCAATTACTGGGTAGTAGTTGATGTCGATAACTCTGTTAAGGTTTTGAGTCATTCTGTAAACGATATTGTATAGACCCTCGAAATCGTAAACAGGCTTTCCTTCTTCAATTTTAACAAATTTGTTAAGAGCAACTGAAGCAAGGTTACAAACTGCAACTTCATCTGGTGAAGTATATTCCATGATTTCTGTACAAAGGTTAGATGACTTAATCGTACCAAGATTTTTTTGGTTTGATTTTTCGTTAACTGAATCTTTGTAAAGCATGTATGGGTAACCAGTTTCAATTTGTGATTCAAGAACAGCAAACCATAGGTCTTGAGCACGAACTGTCTTTTTACCTTTTCCTTCTTTTTCATAACGAGTGTATAGAGCATCAAATTCAGCCCCATAACAGTCTGATAGACCTGGACACTCGTGAGGACACATAAGAGTCCATGGACCATCTTCTTCAACACGCTTCATGAATAGGTCTGGAATCCAAAGACCGTAAGAAAGATCTCTTGCTCTTTGCTCTTCCGCACCTGTGTTTTTTCTTAGTTCTAAGAAATCATGAATATCTGCGTGCCATGGCTCAAGGTAAATCGCAAATGAACCTTTACGCTTACCACCACCTTGGTCTACATATCTAGCAGTGTCGTTGAATACTTTAAGCATTGGAACAATACCGTTACTTGTTCCGTTAGTTCCTTTGATGAAAGAACCTTTTGCTCTAATATTGTGGATAGACACCCCAATACCACCGGCCGATTGAGAAATAAGCGCCGTTTGCTTTAGAGTATCGTAAATACCTTCAATAGAGTCACCTTTCATTGTCAGAAGGAAACAGCTTGAAAGTTGTGGCTTGTTTGTTCCAGAGTTAAATAGTGTCGGAGTTGCGTGAGTAAAAAGCTTCTTCGACATACCTGTGTAAGTTTCAAGGGCCGCATCAAGATCATTCATGTGCATACCAACAGAAACTCTCATTAGCATTTGACCTGGTCTTTCAACAATTTTACCGTCCATTTTTAGGAGGTATGATTTCTCAAGTGTTTTGAAACCGAAGTAATCGTAGCTAAAATCTCTTTTATCAACAATTGCTTTATCAAGTCTTTCTGCGTTTGCCATAACTGTTTCGTAAAGTTCTTTAGAAACTAGGGGAGCGTGCTCACCGTTAGCTGGGTTTACGAAGCTGTACATAGCTTTAATATTTTCAGAGAAGCATCCCTTTGTTTCTTTGTGTAGGTTAGAAACAGCTATTCTACCAGCAAGGATAGAGTAGTCTGGGTGCTTCGTCGAAAGATAGGCCGCAGTCTCAGCAGCAAGCTTATCTAGCTCTTGAGTTGTGATTCCGTCGTAGATTCCTTCGATTACTTTTTGAGTAATAAGAGTCGGGTCTACAAAATTTCTGTCTAATTTGAATGATAGAGCTTCAATTCTATCAGTAATTTTATCAAATTTGATTGGCTCTCTTTCACCACTTCTTGTTATAACGTACATTTTTTAGAACTCCGCATCTAATGTAAAAGTTTGTTGTTGTTTGTCCCCAAGAACACCTGGTCTTTGGTACTCAGATACTCTTTTTTCGAAGAAGTTTGTTTTTCCTTCTAAAGAGATAAGCTCCATCCAATCAAATGGATTCGCAGTACCGTAAACTTTCTTACAACCAAGTCTTTCTAGCCAGTAGTCGGCCACAAACTCAATGTACTTGGCCATCATGTCAGCGTTCATACCAATAAGTGATACTGGTAGGGCCTCAGTGATGAATTCTTTTTCAATTTCTACGGCCTCAGTAAGAATCTGAGTGATTGTTTCTTTAGTTGCTTGTTCTTCTTCTGATAGAAGTGAGTGGATCAAACAAGCGAATTCGCAGTGAAGACCTTCGTCTCTCGAAATAAATTCGTTAGAAGTACAAAGACCTGGCATTAGTCCACGTTTTTTCAACCAATAGATAGAACAGAAAGAACCTGAGAAGAAGATACCTTCTACTGCTGCAAAACCTACAAGTCTTTCTGCAAATTTGTTTTTAGAACCAATCCATTTCATGGCCCATTTTGCTTTCTTAGAAACACAGTCAAAGTGTTCTACGGCGTGGAAGAGTTTGTCTTTTTGAACCGCGTCTTTAACATAAGTGTCAATTAGAAGTGAGTATGTTTCTGAGTGGATATTTTCCATGGCTATTTGGAAACCATAGAAGCATCTCGCCTCAGGAATTTGAACGTCGTTGTAAAAACGAAGAGCAAGGTTTTCATTCACGATACCGTCACTCGCTGCAAAGAATGCTAGAACGTGAGTAATGAAATGCTTCTCGTTGTCGTTAAGCTTTTCCCAGTCTGCAAGATCTGGAATCAGGTCGATTTCTTCTGCTGTCCAGAATACTGCCATGTGTTTTTTGTACATTTCCCAGATTGATTGGTATTTAATTGGGAAAAGAACAAAGCGGTCTTCATTTGGAGCTAAAATTGGATCCACAATGCCTCCTTACGTGTGTCTCTAATGTCTGTGTATCTCATTAATTTTGTCGTGTGTGTAGTTGACTGAAAGAGTTGGTTGCTGTTGTGTTTTTTCGCAATCTTAATTTTTTCTAGTCATAGGAAAAGAGTAGCAGGAGATCACAATTTTTCAACGATAAAAGTCTGAGAAATTGTATGTGCATAGGGTTAAGTTAAAAATAAATTTTTATTTTTCCCTTTACATGCTCTAAACCCCTGTATTTATCGGTATTGCAAGCATTATTATTTTTTTATTAGCACTGTAAAAATTTTTTAAAATTTCCTTACTTTGTTCAATATTTAGGCGTTTTCGGTGCGTCTAGCGCATTGTGTTTATACAATATGTAGAGGTGGCGCAAGGTGTAAGGGCACTAGATATTGTGTTGTCCAAGTTTTGAAGGGCCCAATTTGAAGAAAATTAAACCCTGCGAAATAAAAACCGATGAGACAATTAACCAAAACCTGAAGGATGAAGTTAATGGAAAGGCCAGACTTAATTATCGTTGATGATGACAAATTTATGGGCAAAGTTTTTAGTTCAATGCTCAAAGATCACAAGTTAAATTATACTTTTTTCAGTGATCCAGAACTGGCCCTCGCCGCTATTTTAGAGCATAGACCAAAGTGTGTTCTCATTGATTTCAATATGCCTGTTCTAAACGGTCAAGACTTAATCGTTAAACTTAGTGAAAATCATATTTTTCAACATTCTTCCATTTATCTCATCACAGCTGATTCCCTTACACAAATGGATAAGGTGCGAATGATGACTCTTGGTTTTGAAAAGATTATTGATAAGAATTCATTACAAAAAGATACTTTTTTGGATGCTCTTAGCGAAGTTTTAGGCGAAGTTGAGAAGAAGGCCTCTTAGTTTTTGAGGCCCTAAAAATCCAGTTTATGCACTGGAGAGTCGGATAATTTCTTTCTTCTTTTGTCGTATTCTTGAGTTGTTTTAACAGAGGAGTGGTTTACTTCTCTGGCAACGGTATAAATATCCACACCGAGTTCAAGTAATTCTCCGATGAAAGTCGCTCGACAAGAATGGGGGCTTACTTTGAAAAAGATGCCAATCTTCTTAGCGTAATATTGCAAGATTTCGTTGATGGTCTTTGGATTAAGAGGCCTATTAAGGTTTTCTGGGTTGCTAGGGTTCTTAGTTGGTTGAAACAACCAGTCATTGTCTTCTAACTTTCTACCAACATTTTCCATCCACGAAAAATAGCTTTCTAGCGCCTCTATTGCACTTGGGTGTAGTAGCTTTTGTCCTAGCTTTCCACCTTTACCTTTGAATTCAAGAATTGTATTGGGGCCGATACGCTTATAGTTTTTAAACTTTAAGTTTAACACTTCACTCTTTCTTAGACCTGTCGTAAAAAAGGTAAGAAGAAGTGCTCGATGCATAGGGCCTGCGTGTTTGTTTTGATCGATTGAACCAAGCAGTTCTCGAACTTGATCCCCTGTGAGAGCATTGGTCGGTGTGATCACTTCTGTGCGAGGTCTTTTTACACTGGTGGCAGGATTAAATTCACTTTGTCCGCGCTCCACAAGATAATGAAAGTAGCTTGAAATACTCGCTAGCTTTCGACCAATAGTTTTTGGTGCACAAGCACTGCCATCGCGACCACCGGCCTCGGTTAAATAGTTTCTGTACTTAATAATATGGATGCGTTCAATTTTTTTATAATCAGAAATCTTAAAATAAAAATTAATCCATGACAAAAATTGTTCAATATCTCTCATGTAATTTGAACGGGTGTGCTCGGAAGTGAAGTTTTCAAAAAACTCTTCGAAGAGAATAAAATCGTGCTCTTTTTCTTTTGCTTGTTTTGTATGTACCTGGGCCATACTAAAATTTTACATGGGAAAAACACAAGGGCAAAACACATGGGGGGACGGTAAAAATATCCCCCTTTGTGAATGATTATTTAGGCCGGACTTAGGTTTCTAAAGTGATCTAGCAGATAAGAGTACTGTTGGCACAATTGTCCAAGAGTGTCGCTATCGCCTAGGCGACGAGAGCGCTTTTGTTCCATTAAGTTAGTGCGTAGTTGCTCAAAAATTGTCACAAGTCTATCGTTTAGGCCGCCATTTTCACTGCTCACAAGTTTTTTCTCCATTTGCACTTGTAGCTTGGCCAACTCTATATCTTCTACGGCAGTAATCTTTAAATTTTTGGCCAGACCAAGCTTACTCAGTGTCCATATGATCCATTTGCTTGGATCAAAGTGAAACCACTTGATACCATTTCGGTAGTCTGTTTGAAATGTGTGGTGGAAATTGTGGTAACCCTCTCCGTATGTGAATATGGCCATGATCCAACTATCTTTGGCCGTGTGCTCACTAGAATAAGTCACACTACCAACCATGTGACAAAGAGAGTTGATGAAAAATGTTGCATGGTGAACAAAAACTACTCTAAATAATCCTGCGAGTACAAAACCCTGAAGAAAACTTCCGAAGGCCATACCGATTAACCCTGGAAGAAAAAGTCCCATGAATGCGCATAGGGGTAGGTAGTATTTGTGCTGCCACATAACAAGCTTGTCATTGACCAAATCCTTTGGAAATTGATTCATGTACTTTTCTTTTTCTTTTAAAAGTACCCAACCAATGTGAGCGTAAAAAAAGCCTTCTCCAATATTGTACGGGTCTTCTTCTGTATCAACATTTGTGTGGTGGCGACGGTGGTCTGTGGCCCACTTCAAGCAAGAATTTTGAAAAGTTGCTGCTCCGAAAAGAAGAAAAAAAAGCTTAACACTCCAATGGGCCTTGTACGCCCTATGGGCAAATAATCGGTGATAGCCAGCTGTAATTGAAAATCCAGTCGCAAAGTAAAAGAAAATCAGTAAAGCATACTGAGGCATACTCACTGTTTGAGTTAAGAAGATGTAAGTCGTCAGTGTAATGGCCAAAATTGGTGTCACAATAAGGAACACTGTATTGGTCAAGTTTAAGTTTTTAAGCTGATAGCGCGTATTCATTGACACTCCCTTAGTCTGAATCACTTCTTCTTCATGGTAGCAAGCTGTGATGGCTTCGTTTGTAAAAGAATTGTAAAAGGGGGGGCAAATGTCTGAATTTAATAGAATAATCATTCAGTAAAGAATTTTAATGTTTGTTTGAGTTAATCTTACGCATAAAAACGACGAAATGGTGGTTAAAATCATTTAGGAACATAATAATTATAATAATTTAACCTATGAACAAAAAAAACATAATCCTCATCTCTAAAGAACAAACAAAAGACTACGTGGTCTTTCATAACCAAACAAGTAAGCAAGATTGCTTTGAGTACGATCGTATGCAATTTACTTCCTTAGACGACTGGGGCTTTAGTCTTCTTTGTACTAAAGGCAAGTGTGCAGTTGGGCATGCTCTTGATTTTTTCGTTTTTGATAGTGATTCATCATTAAAGAAAATGGGAAAAATGCCAAAGAATCACGATCTATTGAAGGCCGACTTGGATTTTCTTGCAAAAGTTGTGGCCGTAGAATCTGTTGATGATGAAATGGTCGAAATATCTTTTGAACTTCTCGATTGTAAAAAAGAAAAATGGGATGCCTTCTTAAAAAAATATAACTGGAAACAAGACAAAATCAATTACGTCTTTGATAAATTCCGTATCTGAGGATTGTATGGATCAAAAGCTTATTGAACTTATTAAGACATATGTGAAAGGGAAGAAATTTTTAGTGGTCGACAACACTAATGTTGGTAAGGCCTCTATTAAAAAAATGCTTCAACAAACGGCCGTGAGCAAAAAGAATATTCTTACGGCATCCAACTTTGATGAGGCACAAGAACTTATTAAGCACCACAGACCTGAGTGGATTTTTTCTTGTTATATGTGTTCTAATGAATCGTACGAGGGTATTTTGGACCTACATATGAAGGTTCGTCCTGAGAGATTAAATGCTGGCTTTATACTTCTTTCAGAAAATGATTCTTTGGAAATTGCTGTTAGAGTTGCGCAAAGTGAAGTCGATAAGCTGATTCTCATTCCGTTCACTGTGACTAATTTACAGCAAGAGTTTATTAAAGTCATGATCCCAAAGGCAACGCCAACTCCATATCAAGTTCATGTGGAGCTTGCGAAGCAATTCTTTTTAACTGATCCAGATAAGGCCTATAACTATCTTCAAAAGGCCAAGGCCCTCGATCCAAAGCCTGCGGCCGCGTTTTATTATGAAGGGATGATGTATTTAAAAGATAAATCGCTTGATAAGGCCCGAGCAAGCTTTGAACATGCTCTCAAATATCAGCCACTTCATTTTCAGACGTTAAGTGAGTTGTTTCAAATACTCGTTGTGCAAAAAGACAATCAAAAGGCCTACCGTATAGCTCGTTGTATGTTGGATAACTATCCTGTAAATCCAGAGCTTATTCCAAAGCTTAGTTGGCTATCTGTTGCCTGTGCAGAATACGATGATGTTTTTGAATATCACGATGCTTATAAAAAAGTTAGAAACCCTGACAAGGAAATGAAAAACTATATTGCGGCCTCGCTCGCTATTTTTGGAAAGAAGGTTATTCAAGATAAATTTCGTCATCAAAAAGAGACGAGTACAGAGCTTTATTCGAAGGCCTTACAAGTTATTGACATGGCCAGTGCTATTTGTGAAGATCGACCTTTAATCTTTGCTGCACTTGTAGAGGCACTTAATGAAGCAGGTGAGGCCGATAAGGTAGATAAAGTTTTAAGCCGTGCGCTTGAGCAATTTCCAGAATCTCGAGAGTTGAAAATATTAGACATTATTACTTCAGATCTTAAAGCTCCTGCAGGAGAGAGTTTAAAAAGAGCAATGGATACGATTGGAACTGGATTGAAGGCACCAGAGCTTTACCATATCGTTTTAAACCGAGCGATCGAAATGAAAATGAATAAATCTAAGTTACAAGAACATTTTGAAAATGCTTGTCGCGATTTTCCCGATAAGAAAGGTGAATTTTCAGAAATTGTCGCGAGTTATCTCGTCTAAGATATAACTTGCGGCAAACATCCCAAAGCTCGCTGTGATAAAGCTTGCAGTTCCAAATCCTGTCTGGCAATCAAGTCTTGTGTCCGTTGCACTCATTGGTTTATGACAAGTTTCTCCATCTGCACTAGGGTACACTGCTCTTTCGAAAGAGTAGACACAGGGAATGTGAAATTTGCGATTTCTTGGAAAGTTGTGTTCGGTTCTAAGTCTTTTTCTTACGCGCGCAAGTAATTTGTCGTTGTAAGAATCACTGAGATCATCAATTTTAATTTTCGTGGGATCTTTTCTACCACCTGCTCCACCACAAACAAATAGGGGAAGCTTTCTCTTACGACACTCTACTATCAGATGAATTTTTGCTTCAAATGAATCGATGGCATCGACAATATAGTCATACTTTGTCTCAAGAATTTTATCGGCATTCTTCTCACTGTAGAAGGCCTGAATTTCATGGACAGTGCATTCTGGATTAATAGAATGAATACGCTTTTTCATGATCTCTGTTTTCATGTGACCTACAGTTTCAGAAAGTGCATGAATCTGTCGGTTGATATTGCTCGTGCATAAATCATCGAGATCAATTAGAGTTATTTCGTTAACTCCACTTCGCGCTAAGGCCTCGGCCACCCATGAGCCAACGCCACCGATACCAATAATGGCAACGTGGGATTTTTTAATCTTGTCCATGGCCATAGTTCCATAGAGTCGTTTTAGGCCAGAAAAGCGGTAGTCGTAAGAAGTATCCATGATGCCTTAGTTAACACTTATTCAATCTATTTTCCAGTAATTTTCCATGACTTGATAAAGCTCCATACCGTCGCGAATATTGCTAGATGTGTTGTGGTTGATAACTAAACAATCCTTATAAGCTTTATAGGGTGTCACAAGATTATCTAGATCATTGAAATTCAGAATCTCAAAAAGGGTTGTGTCTTTTTTTACAAGTTCTCCCACTTTCTTTGTGTAGTTTACAAGTCCACCTCTTGGGGCATAGTAGGTTTTGTAATCTTTTAGATGACAATAGTACTGATCGCCAACGGTTGGTGTAGAAAATGGATTTTTTGTTAATACTTTTTTGTAGACTAAATATTGGCAAATTTTTGAGGCCTCAATTTTAGCTCTTTCCAGATCTATTAATTCTTCACCCTCAAGTTCTACTGTATAAGAGCTGAAGGGGATCTTGTAATCAATTTCATGTTCTTTGAGGGCCTTTTGCAAATGTACCCAAGGCATAAATGTCGCTTCATCCATCGCTGTGCCAAATTCATTTGGGATGATGAGCATATGGTTGAATCCTAGGTGTTTTGATTCTTCTTCAAGAAAGGCGGGGACATAAAGGTAGTTTGTCGCAATTGGTCCCGTATGCAGATCGAGTACGATATCGGCGTCGCTGGCCAATTCCTGCAGATTTAAAAAGTGAATTGAATTTTCATTAGGACCATATGAACTGAGCGATTGTTTCATGGCCTGTATTTTTTCTTTGAGAAGCTTTTTTAATTTTTTTGATGTTGTAGCATCGTCTTTATGTTCTTTTGCTAAAGTGTTAAGGGCCTCTTCATTTTTTAAAACATCTTTATACATGCGATTCCAATTGTCGCCTGTAATGGGATTAAAGCGCCCATAAGTCCATGTTCCCACCTTTTGATTTGAGCCAAGGGGGTTGGCCTGAGGAACGAGAACGATTTCACCTTGGATCAAAGAAAGGTTGTTTCTTAGGGCCTCAATGAGATGGTAAATCACAGCATTTCCTTGAACTTCGGCCCCGTGGACATTGGCCTGAATATAAACTTTTTTAGAGTTATCTTCGCATATTCCTTGCAGCTTTATTATTTTCAAAGAAAAATTATCGCCAGAACCAAGTTCATTTGTAATGAGTTTTTCCATTTTCATAATACACCCCTTGATCATCTATTATGGCCTAGGGCGAGAGTCTAGGTCACTAAAATTATTTGTTATTTAAATTATTGGATAAAATTAGTTGGAAATTATGCCGATACGAACAGCATGAGAGAGCTAACTTTATTTTTATCACTATCATTGTTAATTAATTTTTTCGCTCATGCTGAATCAGCGTCAGGGAAGCGAAAAAGTGATGACAAAAATGATAAAAGAGAACATTTCGTTATTTATAATAATCCAAAAAATATGATCTCAAAGGGCGTTGTTCTCTCATATAGTGAAACCTCCGATGAGTACACATTCATTATTCGTGGAAAGGCATATCGTTATCCGCGAGATGAGTATAAGCGTATGCTAAAGCGTCATATGTTCGATGTTAATTCTGAAGATTATGAACAGCTCGAAAAAACTGTCGCTAAGCATGCGGCGATCTATCGCGTTCAAAATCCAAGTGAGAGAGAGTTGTTAGAAGAAGCGTTTCAAGTGCGTGACTATGCTCTTGGTCAAGTTGAGGCCAGAACAGGGGATTGCGATCCTAGCGCTGTTCAAAATCAAAAAGATCCGAGTTATACAAATGTCGTTTATTCTGCAGATGCTGCAAAAATTGAAGAAGATAATGAAAAAATCATAGAAGCTGCTCTTGCGAATAGAGGATTTTTTCCTCTTGGAGAGTTGAGCGGAATGAAAATAGAGATCATGACCTCAAATGACAACTTCCTTCATGGAGCACTTTCAGAAAACGGGCTTGGTCTCACTCAATCGGGGAAAGGGATTGAAGGCGACGACCGCGGTAAAACTTTTGGCATCCAAGGAGAAGTTGCTCTTGATTTCACAGAAGGTGGAATTGCTATCAGAAAATATGCAAAGGGCTATGGAAAGAAAGTTCCGCAAGCAGAAGAAATTAAAATCGGTCAGCAAGTTTTTAAAACACAATTTAAAGATAAAGATGGCAGCGGTAGATATTACCAAGAGTTTCTCTCAATTGATGGTGTAGAGTTTGAAGTCGTTAAGAGTTTTCCTGCTCACAATGTTTACTTGAAATTTATTGGTAGACGTGAAGTTTTAGACGATCAGAGTGGACTTGCGAAAACGATGCAAGAAAATTGGCACAAAAATGCTTCTGTTAAATATAATTATCTTGATCACAGAGATAAAGAGACTCGCTATTCAGCTGAAATTGGTGTTGGAAAAAGTTTTGATCTTGTGAAAAATGACAATTATTCTGTATCAACGAGTTTGGAGGCCACAAGAAATTTTTCAACATACGGTTCGAGTGATCAATATTATCGAGTAAAAGGAGACTTGAAGGCCGTTTATCTCGATGAAAATTCTAAAGGTGAAAAATTTCCTTCATGGGAGGCCAGATTCTATGTAGAGGGCAAGGCCTATGATGATAAAGAAGTTGATCATAGTTATGGCGTTGAAGTAACAAAGCGATTTAATGTCACTGATAATGGCTATCTTTATATTAAAGGTGGTGTGGCCCACGAAGATGATCGCTACTCAAGACAATATGCCGATGAAGAGATGAGACGCAAAGGGAGTCTAGATCTTCAGCATTATATCGGAGCGGGTTTTGAATATCGCTTCTAAAACGCTAGTCATATCAGTTCTTTTAGTTAGTATAAGTGCTTTTGCCAAGACGCAAACGATCTTGAAGAAGAAGAATTTTGTCATTACCTATGATGAAAGTCTTGATGAATACAAAGTTAAAGATGGTGCTAAATTCTACTATTACAGCAGAAGAAATTATGAGCGGCTTTTACAGCGTCATTATTTTTCGGTTAATCAGCATGAGTACGAAGAACTTCGCGACTCCCTTAAAAAGTTTCATTTATTAAAAAAACTGACTAATCCAAGCGATGAAGATTTATTGAATGATGCCTTCACGATGCGTGATCAGGCCTTTATGGTCCTCGATCGAGAGGTTACTAATCCTTGTAATCGAAAATTAGATTTGAATTATAAACCTAATGTTGTTCTTACCATGAAGGGTGAAACGACATCTCTTGATAAATTGTATAACGATACTTTTCAAGAAAAAATATTCAATAATAAAGAAGGCTATATCCTGTTAAATGATTATTTTAAAGGCCTTAAAATTGAAGAGAAAAAAGATGAAGGGATTTCTTTTACATTAGGGCAAGGTCAAATTTATCAGGCCCATATCGAACAAGTCAGTGACGATGGCCCTGAGCAAACGAGAGAAACAGTAGAAATTTCTGGAACAAAATTTGAAATACGCCGAGGTCAAAATAATCAAGATATTTATCTAAGAGTTATCGGTAAGCAAGGCGCCAACAATATGGACTCAGACAGAGAACTTAAAAAGGCACTGGACGATCAATCTTTGACAGAGGTCGATCACGATGAAATCAGAGGTAAAATAAATGTCGCAGCAGAGATTAACTTAGGCAATAGATTTAGTCTTTTTGAAGATGGTACAAATGAAGTTGTAACAGACTTTTCGGTTGGTAGACAAGTTGGACTTGTAGGAGAGACTGAAGGTTATACGCGTATGCGTGGTGATATTCGCTATCGCTATGTCCAACGTGATGAGAATAAAGAAGAGGTCGCTTCAGTTGAGGCCCGTATTTATTATGATAAACAGTATTATGATTCTAACGAAGAGTCCTCTCCTTATGGTGTTGAGATTAAAAGATCCTACAAAGTTGGCGAAAATAGCAACTTCTATATTGAAGGTGGGCTTCATCGCAGGGAAAATAGCGCCGATAGAGGAAAACTCCATTGGGACAAATCACTTTCAATTGGTTATGAATACAAATTCTAAACCAGCCAGTCTGAACTCGTTTTAATCGTTCTAGGCGTCATCATATCACCGTTATAGTATACAACTTCGGCCGGCAGGTCATGGCATAGGAAAAATGGCATGGCCTCTGTAAAGCCATAGGCACCACACTGAGAGAAAACTAGCCAATCACCTTCACAAATATCTTCAGGCAATTCAAAAGTTCCAAGCATATCAATTGCCGTGCATAGCGGTCCATGGATTTGAAAACTCTTTTTTGGGGCACTACTATCTCTGAAGAGTTCACAAGGAAAACCTTGGTGAACTAGTGCCGGACGTGCAATGTGATTAATACCACCATCAAGAACTAAAATATTTTGACCACGAACAATTTTTTTATCAACGACTTTTGTCATGTAGTGACCTGAACCACCTACAGCATAGCGACCGAGCTCCATCCAAATTGTTTTGAGTTGGTATTTCTCTTTGATACGTTGAAGAATTTTTGTGACGTCTTTGAAGTCTAATGATCTTGTGTCATTTTCATAGGCGATGCCAAGTCCGCCACCAAGATCAATGATATTGAGGGGGATTTCCATTTTTGATGCGAAGGCCACCATGTCGCTGGCCGTGCGATCCCAAATTTTTTCAAGCTTATCCAGCTCAAGCAAATTTCCCCATTGGAAAACGTGACATCCTTGAATATCTAGATGGGTCACTTTTGAACGATCTAATTTCAACCACTCACTCTCATCAAGTCCAAACGGAGTTATGGCATTACCTCCGAGAACGGATTTGCCTTCATCCCACGCAAGTTGTACGCGAAGAAGAACCTTTGGTTTTACATTCGATTCTTTTGCAATCTCATCAAGCCAATAGGCCTGATTAAGAGATTCTAAGACGATGACATTAATCTCATTATCAATAAGAGATTTTAAATAGGCCTTGCCTTTTGCTGGACCTGTCGAGAGTATATCTTCTGGTTCAACACCTGAAGAGAGCACTTGATCAAGCTCTCCAAGGCTTGCTACGTCAACTCCGAAATTGAGATTGCGAAAAATTTTAAGAATGGCCGATAACGGATTGGCCTTACAGGCATACCAGAGCTTCATATCTGAGTCTTTAACCTCATCCATATAAGTGAGATGGGCCTTAAGATGATCAAGATCGTAAAAGAAAAAACTAGAATCGAGTCTTTTCATGACTTTTTCGAGTTTCTTTTTATGCTCTGGCCTTAGATACATGAACTTTCCTTATCTTTTATCTTAAAAAATCTTCGAGCTTAAGTGAACTTTCACTTTTCTCGTCTCTATATTTAATAATCATGGCGCAATTAAGTGAAAGACCCATTTCTTTTGCCCAAGAAAGTTTGTCGTTAACAGGTCTTGAACCAGGAACTACGATAGCATTTTCAGGAATTGGTTCTCCTTGTTCAAGAACTCTGCCATTGACACAGTCATAAACTGGAATTGATTTTGAAAGTACAACACCAGGAGCGATAACAGCACCTTTTAGAACCTGTACACCTTCAACGATAACAACACCCGCACCAATGAAAGCACCATCTTCAATAACAACTGGGGCAAGACCAATAGGTTCAAGAACTCCACCAATTTGCACACCTGCAGATAGGTGGACATTTTTGCCAATTTGAGCGCATGATCCAACAAGGGCATGTGAATCAACCATTGTTCCTTCGTCAACAAATGCGCCAATATTAATATAGGCAGGAGGCATGATGATGACACCCTTAGAAACATATGCACCACGTCTTACACTTGATCCCCCTGGAACCATGCGAACTCCACGCTCTGGCGTGAAAGTTTGTGGCATAATATTGTGCTTATCCACAAATCCTGGATAGTGGTGAGAAGAGGCCTCAATATTTTCACCGGCCTTAAACGCTGCAAGAATGGCCTGCTTCACTTCTACGTTTGCAACCCACTTTCCATCAACTTTTTGTGCAGCTCTTACTTCACCTTTTTCAAGCTTTTCTAGCATTTCTTTCCAATTTAAATCACTCATATTGAATCCTTTTATTTAATTATTGTTGGCATACCATTGTTTAACCATGCGATCACACTCCATGATTGGGGCCACATCTGCAAGGTCTCTTGCATCAAGGGGTAATCTCATTGTGTTGTTCTTAATAACGCCTGTAGCGTTCATAAGAGCTTTTACTGGCACTGGATTTGATGCGAGAAAAAGCGAGTTGCATGAGTTCTTCCACATTTTTTCATCACTACCGAGTGTGTTGTTTAAACATTTTTTTACAAATAGATTTGTTTCTTTTGGCCACGAATTACCCGCTACAGATACAAGACCATAAGCGCCAAGAGGAGCGTAGTCAGGCATTAGACCATCATCGCCAGAGAAGACCTTCCCCTTTCCTGAACACGCGCTTACATACTTTGCAAATTTTTCAGGACTACCACTGGCCTCTTTAATGGCCCAAAAGTTTTTATGATCGCGCAGCATTTCTACTGTTTTGTAAGAGAGTTCTCCACCTGTTCTGCCTGGAACATTATAAAGCATTACTGGACGAGTTGATCTATCCATGAGCGCTTTGAACCATTCATATTGTCCCATAGTTCCCGGCTTTGCATACATTGGAGTTACCATGAGGTAAGCATCAAGTTTTAACGTTTCTAGGTAAGAAACCCAATTAAGAGTCTCCCTCATATTAACGCCACCAACTCCACACATGATAGGATTTCTAAGTCCCAGACCTAGTGTAAAATTAAGAATATCTTTTTTCTCATCTTCATCTAAATTGAGCGCTTCACCAGTAGAACCAAGAATAAGAATTCCGTTGTTGGCCTCATCTTGAAGTCTTAAAACTTTTTCAAGTGAAGGATAGTCGACACTTGAGTCGCTATTCATTGGGGTAATGACTGCTGTCCAAAGCGTAATATCGTTTAGTCCCATAATTCTCTCCATGATTATTTCAGTAATTCTTTTAATGATAAACTTTGAAAGTTGTGTAGGCCAATATTTAAGTCTCTAACTTTTTCACAGGCCCACAGGGCACCTTCAGCAAAGATCTTTCTATCTAAGGCCTCATGGCGCAATGTGATTTTCTCGTTTGCAGTTGTGAAGGTTAGGATATGATCTCCAATAACATCACCAGTGCGCTCTGAAGTAATCTCTACATCATCATTAACCCAATCTTTCCATGTGAGTGCTGTCCCCGAAGGGGCATCGAGTTTTTTCGTATGATGAACTTCGTGAATTGAAAAAGAGTAATCGTTAAATAAGTTTCTTGCTTTTGATAAGGTGTTTATCATCTCGTGCACAAGGTTCATCCCGAGGCTGAAATTAGTTGCATAAACCCACGGTGCTGTGAGACCCTGAATGAGTTCATCAGTCCATTTAAAACCAGTTGAACCTGTAACTACGGGGATTCCTGAGCTTTTGATTATCTCTATATTATCAACAAAGACATCACCTGGTAAAAAACTTAGAATAACGTCGTGTAAGCGAAGTTGTTCCACTGTCATTGGGTTAGAACGATCAAAAACGGTATAAGTGTGGGGGAGGTTGTTGTCATTGATAAGCTCAATAACTTTTCCTCCCGTTTTTCCTTTGCCTAAAAGTGCAATTTTCATGAAATGAATTCCCTGTGTAATCTTCTAATACTTTCATCGGCCGATTGAGAATCGACAGCAAAACAAAAGTTGTGCTTACTAGCGCCCAGACAGATCATACGAACGTTGATATCGCCTAGTGATTTGAAAATACGAGCTGCTAATCCTGATGTGTGATTAATATTATTTCCAATTAACGACACAAGGGAAAGGTCTTTTTCAATTTTAATATCACACAACTCTTGAAGCTCATCTAAAAGGTCTTGATTAGAAGCTGTCGCATTATCAATTGTCAGGGCCACAGAGATTTCAGATGTTGTAATTGAGTCAACACTCACGCGATGTGCATTAAAAATTTTAAAGATTTCGTAGAGAAAACCATGAGCATGAAGCATTTTTGGTGTTGATAAAGTAATGAGTGCCTGTTCTTTTCTTGTGGCCATAGCACGAATAAGAGGAGCATCCGTTGTCGATTTTTTTATCCATGTTCCTTTTTTCTCGGCCTCATAACTAGAACCCACAAAAACAGCAACATTGGCGCGAAGGGCCGGTGTAAGTGTTGTCGGATGGAGGATCTTCGCACCAAATGTTGCAAGTTCTGCGGCTTCTGAAAATGTAATTTCATCTAATAATTTAGCTTCGGGAACAACGCGTGGATCGGTTGTGGCAATACCTGCAACATCAGTCCAAATTTGAAGAACATCTGCACATACCCCTTCGGCCACGAGTGCAGCAGAATAATCACTACCGCCACGGCCTAGAGTTGTCGTTTCTCCATCGCGAGTTGCTCCGATGAAGCCTTGAGTAACATAGATAGTTCCACTTTTAAGTCCTGTAAGATATTGCTCACAAAGATTTCTAATGTCATTTGGTAGTGGCGTCGCCTTTCCAAATCTGTTATCTGTGCGAAGAACCTTTCTTACGTCGAGTAATTCTACTTTATTATCTGTCGCAACTTGGGCCATGGCCTCTGTAAAAAGAAGAGAACTCATTCTTTCGCCTAATGCCTGAATACTATCAAAGGCCTTATTCGTAAGATCGCGAAGTAAGTTGATCCCGCGAGCAAGTGTTTCAAGTTCAAAAAATAGACCTTTGAGGTTCTCAAGAACATGATCATTTACTTTAAGATCAGCTGCTATTTGCAAATGTTTTTCTTTGATTTCACTAATGAGTTTTTCAGCATCATCCCACTGACCACTTTGTGAGAGTTTAGCAACTTGAATGAGGTTATTTGTTGTTCCATAAGTGGCCGAGACGACCACGATATTTCCCTTATGCTTCAATGCAACCTGCGCGCTTCTTAACATACATGTTGCATCGGCCATAGATGACCCACCAAATTTAGAAACAATCAGCTCATTTTTCATGCTGCTCTCCTTCAAGCAATTAAAATCATTGTCCAAAGTAGTCTAGCGATGAATGTGGAATATTGAAATAGTGGAGGTTGAAATAAAGAGAAACAGTTTTTAAAATTGACTGCGTCTTAAGTTGACCCCCCAAAGTTCTCCACAATATCTCTTGTGACAGTCCTAGGGATTCAGCCCTAGTAACCAACAAGTATTTAACAACCTTAAAAACTTGTTTCGGCACGCTCTCCCTTCACTTGATGTCATCGACGGTTGATCTCGATCAAGCTATCTGAAGCATGCGCCTCTTTGGTATTAGAAAAATGATAGGGTGAATAACTAGACTTGACAACCCCCAATGTACACAGAGTATCTTATTTTCATGACAAAAAAGGAGTCATTATGAAAAAAGTTGGTTTAATCGGCTGGAGAGGTATGGTGGGAAGCGTTCTTATGGACAGAATGCACGCAGAAAATGACTTCTCTCATTTCGATCCGTATTTCTTTACGACATCGCAATTTGGACAAAGTGGTCCTGAAATAAATGGTAAAAGCAATCCATTAAAAGATGCGAATAATATTTCTGAACTAACTCAAATGGATATTATTCTGACTTGTCAGGGTGGTGATTATACAAAAGAAATCTACTCTAAGCTTAAAGAGACTGGTTGGAGTGGATATTGGATTGATGCGGCATCGACACTGAGAATGGATAATGAGGCCATTATCATTCTTGATCCCGTAAACCAAAATGTAATTGATAAAGCTCTTAATGATGGTGTTAAAACTTTTGTTGGCGGTAATTGTACCGTTTCTTTAATGCTCATGGGTCTTGCTCCACTTTTTAAAAATAATCTCGTCGAGTGGATGACAAGCATGACTTACCAGGCGGCCTCTGGAGGTGGTGCACGCCATATGAGAGAATTGTTAAAGCAATTTGAAATCATCGGCAATGGTATTAAAACTCTAAATGATGATCCAAAAAGTGATATTCTTGAAATCGAAAGAAACGTATCTTCGATGTTAAGAAGCGGTGAACTGCCAACTGAAAACTTTGGAGTCCCACTTGCCGCAAACCTTATTCCTTGGATTGATGTCCCTCTAGAAAATGGACAGTCAAAAGAAGAATGGAAGGCCATGGCCGAGACAAATAAAATTCTTGGCAATACAGGCAGCAATATAGTTCCCATTGATGGAACTTGTGTTCGAGTTGGTGCCCTAAGATGTCACTCACAGGCCATTACAATTAAGCTCACTAAAAACGTCGATATTAAAACTATTGAAGAGATGATTGCAACTGGTAATGACTGGGTTGAGTTCGTACCAAACGATAGAGCTTTAAGCGCTCAAAAACTAACTCCTGCTTATGTGTCTGGAACCATGAAAATTCCTGTGGGCCGTGTTCGTAAAATGAATATTGGACCAGAGTATTTGAATCTATATACATGTGGTGATCAGCTTCTTTGGGGGGCCGCGGAACCATTGAGAAGGGTTTTAAGACAAGTTCTTTAATATGTAGAGGGGCCACTCGGGCCCCTTTTTTAATGCATACTGCGTGATTGTCTCTTATCAGCATACTCTTTCTTTTTAACAGAAAGATTGTCGGCCAACAGAGCATCAGCTTTTGCAAAGGCATCCGTCACCAAATCGGAATAGAGCTTCGCTGTTACACTCACAGCGTATTTCATCTCTTCTAATTCTTCTTGTGTTTTAATAAGGCCATCAATATATCCATGCATCATCTTTATGTGACCTTGATCGATTTTATGATGATCTTCAATAAATGATAGTGCAGTATCAGGAACGCCAATTTCTTTAAAGGCCGCAATATACTCAGCTCCATATTGAGTTGGCATATACTCTAGATGAAAAAGATAGCCTAAGTATCCAATTGGATTTCTAAATTGAATTTGATAATAAGCATAGGCCAAAAGCGCTGTCGTAATTGGTAAAGGATAACCCTCTACAATATTCTCCGTTTCATATCCCAGTGCTTTGATATCATCTAAGGCCAATTGATCATGCCCAATCTCAGAGATGGCATGTTTATAAAAAGGCTTAATTTGCGATCTTTGATGATATTTAAAAAAGGCCGTTGCAAAAGTTTGAATCTGTGGATTCTCTCTTGTATGGTGATAAATCTGCTCCATCATGGCAGCATAATGCATTGGTGTCATTTCACGATCAAGGATACGTTTGAATCCTGTACTCGCGTGAACTTTTACCATTTCTTCTTTCCAAAAATTAAAAACCTGATCAAACATAGACATGATTAGACTCCATTATATTATTGTTAAACACATGAAGAGGACTCTCCAAATTGTGTGACTTTTCTTGCATGAGTACATGATAAAAAGGCGAGTTAATTGCTTTGAAGTAATCTTCATCAAAATTGTTGCAAACAAAGATATTGATATCACCATACTCTGGATGGTGTGCTTTGTGAGAATGTACTAGACCATGACGAGTAAAGAATTTTACAAGATGGTCGTTACAATCAATAAGCATATAAGGCGTATTAAATTTGAAATTCAATCGAAAACACTCTTCCATCAACATAAGGGGTGCTTCCAATAGCTGATTCTCTCTATCTGTAATGAGCTTACCGCAAAAAGAAACATCACCCCCACAAAAGTGATGGTACTGAGTGAAGTGAAAAATCTCATTGTAAGGAGCAATTGTTCCGCGCTTAATTTTGTTATAGCGAACGACACCAATGAGTTGATCATTTTCAAATATTCCCAAGTTCAAATTAGGAACATGATCCCATTCATCAACAATTATTTTGCGCTCATGATCTACATTCTTAAGGCCAGGACGGTTCATTTGTTCAACATAAACTTTGTAGCGAAAGCGATAAACCATGGCCAACTCAGCTGGAGTTGTTAGGCGATAGACGTGATGATTTAAATATTTCACTGAATCCTCCGTGTTTCTAAAACTCGATGGACATAGTGTTCACATATTAAAAGGCCTAGGCCATATGGCCCAAGAACAAAGCGTTCGCTAGTAAAGAAGAGCATTATATTTCTCAAGAAACCTTGATTTTGAAGACCGTCGCCTAATAAAATGGACAGTTAAAATCTGTATTAAAGCGTCCAATTCGTTGAAATTTTGTTTAGTGTGCCATCATATTCCCGATAAGTAATATTATGGAAAGCATGAAAACATTATTTTTTACCCTTAGTTTATTCCTTACTCTTAACCCAGTTTTGGCCTCGGATGAAATCGTTGATTCAATGTCCGAAGAGCAAAAAGAACAATTTGTTCTGTGTGCTCATCAGGATCAAAAATTTAATCATGGCCTTGGCACGCTCTACAATTTCTACGAAAAATACTACGATCGTTTTGTCGAGTATGAAGAGAGTCTTATTGCTAAGGGCAAGCTTAAACCTAGTCAAAGCTTTTCAAATATCGTTGCTCGCGGGGCCTACGACGCTGAAGAAGGACCACGCCAAGTTCCAACTAAAAAAGGTAACGGCGGTAAAGGATTCGCTTTTAGAAATGATCTCGCAGGCGGAGCTTACGACGCTGAAGAAGGTCCAAGACAAGTTCCAACCAAAAAAGGTAATGGTGGCAAAGGCCTCGTTTTTAGAAATGATCTCGCCGGCGGAGCCTACGACGCTGAGGAAGGGCCAAGACAAGTTCCAACTAAAAAAGGTAACGGCGGTAAAGGCCTCGTTTTTAGAAATGATCTCGCCGGCGGAGCTTACGATGCTGAAGAAGGTCCAAGACAAGTTCCAACTAAAAAAGGTAATGGTGGAAAAGGCTTCGTTTTTAGAAATGATCTCGCTGGCGGAGCTTACGATGCTGAGGAAGGTCCAAGACAAGTTCCAACTAAAAAAGGTAATGGTGGCAAAGGCCTAACAGTTTTCACTGAAGATACAACTCCACTGGTAAAACAAGTGCAGGTGAGAAGACTTTTTACTTTTAAATAGATTTATTCGAAAACGGGAGTTAGCGAAACCGCCAATAAGTAAGGTCTGACTTCGCTTGAATCAGTATGTTTAGCATTGGCCTTTTGAATTAGCTTCGCACGAAACTCTCCAATATAATCTTGGAGCTCGGCCAAATCACT
>NZ_AUNE01000056.1 GCF_000447755.1 Bacteriovorax sp. BSW11_IV
GGCATGGGCATGGGAGGCATGTATCCAGGAATGGGCATGGGCGGAATTGGTATCGGTGGAAGCATTGGTATTGGTACTGGTGGCCTAGGAATGGGTGGAATGTATCCAGGCATGGGTGGCATGTATCCAGGTATGGGCGGAATCGGTATCGGTGGTAGCATCGGTATGGGTGGTAACGGTGGTCTAGGAATGGGTGGAATGTATCCAGGAATGGGCGGCGTTGGCGCTGGCGGAGCAATGTGTTTTATGGCCCCATGTAATGTGGGTGGAAATATGGGCGGAAATATGGGTGGTTACTACCCTGGAACAATTTTTGGCCAAGGTATGGGTGCTGGTGGAATGGGTGTAGGTGGAATGTATCCTTACCCAGGAGTTTCTGGCGGTGGTTCATACTGGGGTAACACTGGTGGTTGGATGCAACAGCAACAACAAATGCAAGCTCAAAACATGGCCATTGCTAGCCAAAATCAGGCAGGTATGGCGAGAATGCAAGTTGGAAGTCAAGATCGTCAGATCGCGCTTCAAGGGCTTCAGCAGAACTATTATAATGCCGCATCTGATTTACAACGTAACGCTTACTATGGCGGCGGTTATGGAATGGGTGGAGCTTATGGTGGTCAAGGTTTTGGTATGGGGAATATGGGTGCATACTTTAGCTTAGGCGGAAGTGCAGGAATGAATTTCTAAGAAATATTAAAATGCTTATAAAAAAAAAGCTCCCTTCGGGGAGCTTTTTTTATTTATTGTGCATTAGAGTTTTGATGTCATGACGGAAGATGACTTCAATTTTATCTCCATCAATACATTTATCAACTACACCTGGACCAAATTTTGGGTGATCGATAATATCGCCAAGTTCAAATTTAATTTTGATACTATAGGCCTTTGATTTTGTCGTAGCATTATTAACAGCATCCATCCAAAGATCTGAAACAGAAGCCGCACTTCTTTTAGAAGAGCCAGGAGATGCTTTTTTTACCTTAGCAGTAACTTTCTTAACTTTAACTGCTGAAGGATCTTTATAGGCATGAGTACTTTTACAAGTCTTACACTGAACCTTGTAAATGGTATTTACATCTTTCATCGCAACAATCATATGTGCTAAAGTTAACTTACATTTGTTGCAATAAGAAAGAACTTCTTTTCCTACGCTTAATTCTGTCATTTTGTTGGGTTTCCTTTCAGATGGGGATTAGGTTAGAAGCTTAAGGTTATTAAAAGTGAACGATAAAGTAAAGACGGAACGCATGTCCAGAGTAAAAACGACAATGCTAGAAAAGGCGAATACCTTTCCAAAATTGTCAGGCTGCTACCTGTTAAAAAAAATAAAAAACGATGAAGAAGTTGTTCTCTATGTTGGAAAAGCAAAGAACCTTAAGAACAGAGTAACTTCTTACTTTAACAATTCAGTCAAAACTCCAAAAACAGAAATACTCGTAAGTCACGTAAATGAAATTGATTTTATTATCACTGAAAATGAATCTGAGGCCTTAGTTTTAGAGAATAACTTAATTAAAAAATATTCTCCTAAATACAACATAAGAATGAAAGATGATAAGTCTTATCCTTATGTTGTCGTGAATTTCAATGAAGCTTTTCCACGTCTACAATTTATTAGAAATGTTAAAAGACAAAAAGGTATTGAAGTATTTGGACCTTTTGTTCACGGGAGTAATATTTCAGAGATTTTAAAAATTCTCACAAAATCTTTTACATTAAGAGATTGTACATTGAGAGAATTTCAATCGAGAAAAGAACCATGCATTCTCTATCAAATGAAACAGTGTAGTGCTCCTTGTGTAGATTATATTTCACAAGTCAATTATCTAAGAGATTTGAACCTTGCACTTAATATTTTCAAAGGCAAAGGAGAAGAGTCGCTTGAAGTGCTTGTGCACAGGATGATTACTGCAGCTGATAATGAAGAATTTGAAAAAGCAGCTCTCTTAAGAGATTACATTAAATTAATTAAAGATTTTATTGATTTCTCTAAACAGAAAAATGCTGAACTTGATAGTGAATCAGAAAATATTGATGTCATTGCTTATCATAAAGGTGATGTTGAAATTGATATTTCGATTTATATGACCAGACAGGGGATATTGCTTGGTCATAAGAGTTTTCATTTTCCAGTGATCGAAATAAATGATGAGCTTGAAGACGAAATATTAAATTTCATGTTTCAGTACTATTGTAATACGAATGATCTTCTTCCAAAAAATATCATCTGTGACTTTGAACCTGAAAGACTGAAAGTCTTTGAGAGTGCTTTACGTTCAGCGCTAGAAAATAAAATTGTAGTAAGAAATAGTGGAAGAAAATACAGCTCACTAATGAAGCTTACAAATGAACACGCAAGAGAACATCAACGAGTTAGATCGTTGAATGAGGAAAGCGTTTATGTCGGTTTGAATCGTTTAAAGGAATTGCTTGGCCTTCCAGAGAGACCCGTACTCTTAGAGTGTTTTGACGTAGCAATCTTTCAAGGTAGTTCTCCAACAGCTTCTCAAATTGTATTTCACGATGGAAGAGCTGATAAAAAATCATATCGCTATTATCATCTTAATGAGAGACCAGAAGGTAATAACGACTTTGCTATGATGAAAGAAATGTTGGCCAGAAGATTAAAACACGGAAAGCTTCCTGATGTTTTTATTGTTGATGGAGGAAAGGGACAGGTTTCGATGTTCTTAGAGGTTCTAAAAGAATTTGATCTAAGTGTTCCTGTTGTTGGTATTGCAAAATCAAAAGTAGATAAGAAAAGTAATTTTAGAAGTTCTGAGATAACACGCTCAGAGGAAAGACTCATTATTCCAGGACGAGCTAATCCTTTTATTCTAAAAAAATGTAAATCACTTTTTAAAATAGTAACAAGTATGCGCGATGAGGCCCATCGATTTTCGAGGAAATTACATCATAAAGCTGAAAAGAAAAAACTATTCACTGGATGGATTGATCAAATTGAAGGTGTTGGACCAAAGACAAAAAAAGCGATACTTGAAAAACTCGATATCACAAAAGATGAATTGAAGAAAATGAATGCTACTGAAATTTCTCAATACTTAGGTGTGAATAAAGATATTGCTGATAAGATTTTAAAAGTCTTATCTTAGAGGCAAATGGGTTTTACTTCTAAGATAAGACTAATGTTTGAAGATATTAGTTCAAGATATGGATTTTCTTCCCACCACCGCTTCCGCAGTCTGGACATCTGGCCGTCTCTTGGACAAATAGGTTTTTATAGTCTGATAGATGCGTATGAATTAGCTTAGAGCCACAAACTTCACAATCTTCACAAATTCTCTTTACTTGGTCAGCGTCTCCGAAATATTCTTCGAAAGTTTCAAATTTAAAGTCAACCTCTGCTGCCATGCACACTCCCTTCAATGCGGAACTATTTAATATTCCGTTTTGTTTACTCCTGATTTATCGTCCCTTCGCCTAAAGTCTTTACTCGCGATTAATAATTTGAGAGATTGAGGGATAATTTACCTAGTCTTATTAATAAGTTTAGAACCATGAAAGAAATGTTTGCCGATTTGTTAAAAAACACCAGAAATATTGAAGAGGGAAGACACCCTTTAAATAAAACATTTGAGGCGAGCTTATTTAATAGTTCATGGTATTTTCCTTTTAAAAAAGAGCTTAAAGTCGCTCCTCTGGGATCATCACAAACCCCAGCACAACCTGTCACACAGACCCCTGTTGAAAAAGTCATCGAGAGCGCCCCAAAGAAGGCTTTAGAGAAGGCTTTAGAGAAGGTTTCTGAGAAGGCCCCTGAGATAGTAGCGCAAGCACCTCTATTATTCACACCAAAACCAAAAGAAGAAGCTCCAAAGGCCGCACAGAGCTTCACATGTAAAGAAGTTGGATCTTTTGATGAGTATTTAAAATCTCTACGCTCAGATTGGAGCGAAGACCAAGTTGTTGGGCTTTCATCTTTTGGTAACCAATGTGAGATCATGTTTTATGGAGAAGGACATTTTGAAGATTTATCTGAATGTGAATTCCCGCCTCTTACATTTTTGGCCTCTGACAAGGACCTACTTGGTAAGATGATTATGGCCATGAAATTGGAGAATGGTCGCTTTGTTCGCTCAAGTATTCTTGGTAACAAGGAAGAAGCAATTGCCCGATTCTCGAAAGAAGTTTCATTTTTTAGACCAAAGGTTGTTATTGCTCTTGGAGCAAGTGCATTGAATTTAATCCTAGGGCGAAAAGAGCGATTATCTTCTGTCCATGGAGAGTTTTTCTCTTCAAAAGTCGATACAGACAAGGGTCCGGTTGATTTTCAAATTGTTCCTTTATTCCATCCAAACTTCCTAGAAATTAATCCAAGTATGAAAAGAACTGCGTGGATTGATATGCAAAAAGTAATGAGTTATCTAAAAGAGCAATAGATAGCTTGCGAAAAATCCAGTTACTAGATTAAAATAGTTTTAGCTCCAGGATGGAGTCGGATTATTTACAGGAAGTAAGTTCTATCAAAACGAGTCTCGTTCTAACTCTATTTTCGCTTTTAATTACTTCTCCCACATTGGGAGCTAAAAGAGATTTTAAATCTATTGCGAATGAGCAACCCAATGCTTCATACAATCCTTTCCACATTAGAGTAAAAGTCGGGGCCGGTTTACCTGAACTTCAAGTCGCAGGAATGGATATTCAGCGAACAATTCATGCCTCTAAAAATATTAAAAAATTTAACGGTAGAAAGAGAATCAAATTCAATTGCCAGAATTTTGCGCGCAATAATCGAAATAATGATCTTTTGAAAACGCCTTATCTTTTAGCTTCTCTAAATTCATCAACAGGTCTCATCTCTTTTAATGATCATAAATATCATGGAGAGATTCATGTTGTATCAAATCCAAAGACTGAAGGTTGTGACGTCGTTAATGAATTACCTCTCGATACATATATCAGCTCACTATTATCACGTGAGATGAACTCAGCATGGCCAATAGAGGCACTTAAAGCACAAGCGGTTGCTGCCAGAAGTTATGCTGTTCATAAGATTCTTTCTAAGCAAGTCTCTAGGGGATATGGACATGAAGCTTATTACGATTTAGAAAATTCTGAAAAGCATCAAGTGAGTGGAAATTTTTTTGATGCTACTGCGAAAACAGCAAAAGCTTCTTTGTTAACTAAGGGAGAAGTTCTCGTGGCCACTGATGGAAAAGTTGTGCCGACTTTTTTTCATGCTAGCTGCGGTGGCCATACACTGCGTCCTGAACAAGTTTGGGAAAATCCAATTTCTGGGTATAACAATGTTATATGTGACTCATGCGCAGAGAAAAGTGCTTGGGATGGAGATATTGATACGGAAAGACTTCAAAAATTTATTGCATGGATGCAAAAAAAGAACTTTCTCCCAAAAGATATTATTGTAAAGAACTTCACATTTCTTCCTTCTAGCGAGAAATCAAATAACGTAAGACTCTATCTCAATGACAAACCTTATATCGTGAAGAAATCACATTTTCGTCGCTATTTTGGCAGAAAAATTATCAGCTCAAATAACTTTAAGAGTACATTCAATAAAAAGACAAAAATTCTGACTGTACATGGAAAAGGGCTTGGCCATGGAGTAGGGATGTGTCAGGTTGGAGCGAAAAGAATGGCCGATAAGAAAGTGACATACAAAGAAATTTTGGCCCATTATTTTCCTGGCTTAAAATTAGTGAAACTATATTAAAAAAAAAGGCCCATTTTCATGGGCCTTTTTTATAAGTGATTTTTTATTATGGTCTAAAATAAGTGTAGACTTGGTATTGAGGAAGTTGAATACTACCACCCCATTGAGATTGATATGAAATCCCTTGGGCGATAATAATTGTCTCAGCTGCTGAAACAACACCGTATCCAGTTGTTGTTGGATCCGTAATCGTAATACCACGAGGCGCTTGAAAGTTTGCCATAGGTCTTTGATCACTGATTAGTGGGTAACTATTAGAGTTTTGTGAACAGTATGATAGATAAACGTTATATCCTACTACTGATGAACCGTTAGTAATCTTTGCCACCAACATAACATCACCATAAGAACTCTTTCCAACGTAAATCTGACGAATTGGTCCAGAGATTTGTCCAGGAGTAAAGCTTCCATAAATAGTCGTCAATGTTCCTGAACCACTTAGTTGGTACGTGTAGACATTATTTAATCTCGAGCCTTGAGTACAGCTAATTTGATTAATGATTGATCCAAGCTGGCTAGCATTAACATCTCCACCAGTATTTAGATTTGGATTAATTCCTGTATATCCACCAGAGTCGGCGACTTTTGAATTAACAACATTTTTCTTTCCGCATGATGCGAGAAGTGTAAGGGCCAGGAGTGTGATACTTAATATCTTGGCTTTCTTAAATTTCATATGAACACTCATCGGTTCTCTCCTTAATCCCTTACGGGACCTAATCCTATTCCCAAGTCTTATCGGTAAAGCTCACGAATACTTGACTAATAAATGAGCAAAAATGGAAAAAATGTCGTTTTTTTTCCACTTCTTAGAAAAAACAAGGGAATAGAGTATGATTTATTTAAGTGAAAAATGAGAGGGGAATGTGAAATTTTTTGACTTTATAAAGTCCACGGCCAGAGATTTCAAAGATGTATTTAATTTTAAGAAGGCCTTTAAAGATGAAGAAGTTAAATTCAGGTTGTTAACGACACTGAAAATCTTTGCTATCCCACTACTTTCTTTTATTGCATCAACATTAGTCATATCAACAATGACCAATGTTAATTTGCTCTTCTTTAAAGTTAATGGCTACGATAAATTCCCATTCTTCCAAAATCTTTATTATGAATTCATTACGAAGAAAATTTTCGATATTTTACCTTTTGTTGGAATCTTTCTAATAGGAGTCCTATTTACGGGACTCTATGTTTCTTCTCTTATTACAAGACCGTTCAAATTGATCGGAGATTATTGTGAGGGATTTTGTAATGGTCAGAAAGTTTCATATGATCCAGGTTTCTTCACAGACTTAAAACTTTTAAGCAGATTCAGTGAGTGGTTTTTTAGTTCTGTTGATATATTTTACAAAAACGGTCAGAAATTAAAAATGGATGTACCAAGAAAATTTACAAAAATTCATAAACCAGTTTTTGAAAATAGCTTCTTTTTACATTATTCAATTTTTCTCGTTTTTATATCAATCAGTTCTTCGGTACTAGGCTATGTCATGTCCTTAGAGGTTTATTATGATGTTGTCGACCTTGCTTATAGAACGCTTAGGCCCTCTGCTCCTGTGACTGCATTTTTAAATGAACAGGCCGAGCTTTTTGAGAGCTTACAGATAATGGTCGTCTTCTTTAACGGATTTTTGAGTATTGCATTGATGTTTGATCTTTACTCAAAGGTCGCAGGAGCATCATTTGGTTTTTTTGCAACAATGAGATCTTTTATTAAGGGGTCGTATGACTCACGTGTCCATTTAGTCGGGTATTATTATATTAGACCTCATTCGAGAAAATTAAATAAATACCTCGACAAGGTTCAAAAAGACTTTGCAGAAAAAGAAATAGAGGGATGATGTTTCCCGTTTTCTTAATGTTAGACATGTTTTACAATCATATGAAAATAATAATGTTTTAACAAAGGGCTTTGTTAATGAAGAAAATGTTGTCTGTTGGTACTCTGTTGAGTGCTCTTATTCTTACAGGATGTAACGTATCCGAAAAACAAATCGAAGAGGCTTTAGTAAAAAATCCAGATATTATTGTTAAAGTAATCGAAGCTAACCCTGGTAAAATCATGGGAGCTCTTCAAAATGCAGCTGGTAAAGCTCGTGAAGAACTAGCGAAACAAAGAGAAGAAGAGGAATCAAAAAGATTTGAAGAAAGCTTTTCTAATCCACTTGTTCCAAAAATTAGAGAAGACGAAACTGTTAGAGGTACTAAGGGTGCTCCAATTGTTATCGTAGAATACTCTGATTTTCAGTGTCCATTCTGTACAAGAGGTTTCCAAACTGTAAAAGAACTTCTTAATAAGTATGAAGGTAAAGTTCAATTTATTTATAAGCACCTTCCACTTAGCTTCCATAAGCAAGCGATGATTGCTGCTCAATACTATGAAGCTATCCGTCTTCAAAATGCTCAAAAAGCTTTTGATTTTCACGATGAAGTATTTGCTCAACAACAAAAACTTCAATTAGGTGAGTCATTTCTTGATAAGATCGCTAAGAAAGTTGGCGCTGATATGACTAAACTTAAAAAAGATGTTAATTCTGAGACTGTAATGAAGAGAATTCAAGAAGACCAAGAAGAGGCCGCTGAATTCGGTATGCAAGGAACTCCAGGTTTCCTAGTAAATGGTGTACCTGTTCGTGGTGCTTACCCACTTGATCACTTTGAAAAAATCATTTCAAAGCTACAAGAAATGGGAAAAATCAAAATCTAATCTTTAGATAACCATTAAAATACAGAAAGGGTCACGTAAGTGGCCCTTTTTTGTTTGATCAAAATCCGTTTCTATATTTTAATAAAATAAGGAAGGTGGATGATGAATGATTTTACGTATTCAAATTTAGGCCAAAAAATAAATCGAACAGCTCAAAAAATGGGTGAGTTTGATTTTCTTCTTACTCTAAAAGATATTTTAAAAAATGATCAATTCCACTTTATTTCAGAAGAAGAAGTCATAAAGGCTTTTTGTAATGATCTTAAAAAGGCGTTGAGTAAAGAGACTTTGAAAGAAGTTTTACATGAGATTTTTACGATAGAAAATAATTTAGCAATCATTGAAACAAAAGACGAAATTGATTTTCAACTTCCGAACTTAGATCACTTCTATCGCTCGCTGTCGCCAGTATTACTTCGTGCAATTTGGGAAAATCTAGAAGGCGTAGATGATCGCGATCAAGTTTTGCATGGATGGTTAGAATCTATTCGAATTGCCATAGAGGAAGAACTTTATATTTGGCAAGAAAAAATCATCTAAATCGAAAAAGAAAAAAAAAGTTAAGAAATTTTCAAATATTTTGAAAAAAACCATTGTCAATCCGCCTTTTCCGCATAACAATTTCTTATAACCCTATAAACACTAGCCATTAGGAGCTTGTATGAACAGAAAAGAGCTTGTAGACGCAATCTTAAACAACAAAGAACTTGCTAACATGACTAAGAAAGATGCTGATCAATTCCTTGCAGTATTCTTTGATGTAATCAAAAAAACTGTTAAGAAAGGTGACGATGTTTCACTAATCGGTTTCGGTACTTTCACAAAAACTAAAAGAGCTGCAAGAATGGGTGTAAACCCTGCAACTGGTGAAAAAATCAAAATCAAAGCTAAGACTCTTCCTAAATTTAAGCCAGGAAAAGCTTGGAAAGATATGATGTAATCAGACCTTTGGTCTTATTTACATAAGAAGGCACGCCTAGAGCGTGCCTTTGTTTTTTTAGAGGATATTTCTTTTCAAAAACTCTTTTAATGTCTCTGGTGATTTCCCTGTCAATTCTTGAATATCCTTCGTCGCAGTTTGTGCTTCACCTAAACGATGGGCCTTATCAAAAGATACAAAGACGTCGGCCCAAATCTCTGGTAGCCCAGAAGAAGTTAAAGCATTTTTAAATTCATCATCTGAGAGATTAATATATTCAACTTTTTTACTTGATAGTTCAGTTAGTATTTGTGCGAGATCGTAATAGCTATAGTTTTGATCTCCAGTGATATTATAGATTTTATTTCCTTTTTCTTCTTTGATAAGAGCGTAGGCCGCCGCATTGGCACAATCTGATCTTGAGACAAACGTATGAGACCCTTTGACGGCACTACCATAGATTTTACCTGTCTCAAGCGCATTTTTAACTGATCCTAATAGATTTTCCGAGTACAGTGAGTTTCTAAGCAAGGTGAAGTTGATTCCACTTTTTTCTAGATAATCTTCTGTTTCTTTGTGTTCCGGTGCAACCATCGCAACGGAATTTTTTGGTTCTGGCCAAGACGTATAGATAATTCGCTCAACACTATTTGCTTTGGCAGCATCTATGGCCACTTTATGTTGATCAAAGCGAGAGCCAATAGCATCAGTACTAATAATTAAAAATTGATTTACGCCATTGAGGGCCTTTTTTGTTTTGTCTGGGTCATTAAAATCAATTTCTCTCACTTCAACATTTTTTCCTTTGAACTGAGCTAATTTTTCAGTATTTCTTGAGGCCAATATGATGTGAGTATGAGCAGACGCGATTTCAATTAACTTTTTTGAAACCATTTGTCCTAAATGTCCTGAGGCCCCTGAAACGAGAATTGTATTGTTAGCCTTCATATAAACTCCTTTTTTAGTTCTTGCTCCAGAGTTTAATGCAAATATATTTTAGCAACTAGATAGTATAATCTGGAAACATTTTACGAAATTTCGTATAATCAAATCTATGAATTTAGATGGAATTGATATTTTTGTACAAGTTATTAAATCGGGAAGCTTTACTAAGGCCGCTAAGCAGTTAGCAATGCCTGTAACCACAGTTAGTGGCAAGATCCAGGCCCTAGAAAAGAGGCTAGGAGTAACCCTTATACACAGAACGACACGTAAACTTCATCTATCAAGTGAAGGTGAGGTTTATTTTAAAAGCTGCGAACGGGCACTTCTTGAAATTGAAAAGGCCCAAGAAGAACTTTACTCTGGTGAGGAAGGACCTTCTGGAATATTGAGAGTGACGGCATCAACAGATATTGTGCGAGTATTGCTGTCTGATGCTATTAAGAGTTATCTTGATCACTACAAAAATATGTCTATTGAGCTCATACTTACTAATAGAGTTGTTGATCTTGTTGGTGAGGGTGTTGACCTCGCTCTAAGAGTAGGGAAGCTAAAAGACTCAACATTGATAGCTAAGAGATTTATGGAGACGAAAATAAGTTTGTGGGCCAGTTCTGAGTATATAAAGAAGAATGGCCAGCCTAAAACGATAAGGTCTCTTAAAGAACATAATGTCATTCGCTATAATGATCACAAGGAATCTTTAATTCTCA
>NZ_AUNE01000057.1 GCF_000447755.1 Bacteriovorax sp. BSW11_IV
GAGGCCCTTCGATTTTTTGCAGAATTAAAGGGTGAAAAAGTTTCTGATGAACAAGTTGCTCAAGCATTATCACAGCTATCAATTGAAGATTTGGCCCAAAGAAAAGTGAAGTCACTGTCAAAAGGACAATTACAGCGAGTTGGACTTGCTTCGATGATTTTGACTAAGAATGATTTCTTTATATTTGATGAGCCATTTTCTGGTCTAGACCCAATTGGTATCAAAGAAGCAAAAGAGCTCTTTATTTCACTTAAAAATAGTGGGGCAACAGTTATTGTGAACACACATATTCTCTCTGAGATGGAGAAGCTTTGCGATAAGGTTGTTCTTATTAATAAAGGTCAGATTTTATATTCTGGTGCCATTGAAGGTGAAGTTGCTGCCAAAGGGTTAGAGCAATTTTTTTATGATGCTGTGAAAGGAAACTAAAAATGAATTTTAGAAATATAAATTTGATTGCTACAAATACTTTTAGAAATGAACTTCGCAATAGAGGCTTCATTTTTATGGGTGTGATGACATTCTTAGTTATGACAGTTGGTTTCATTGTTATGGACTATGTTATGAAAGAGTTTGTTGATCCAGGGACATTCAAGCTTGCGGGCAATACGGCACTTTATGTTTCCTATCGCTTTATCATGTTTTGGACTTTTTTAATTGGCCTAAATTTTGGTATTAACTGTATCAGAAATGATCTTTCATACGGAACATTATCATTGATTCTGTCTTTTCCTGTTAGTCGATTGGAGTATTTCCTTGGACGTATAGGTGGGGCGTTTATTATGTCAGTGATTTATTTTTTAATGGCCTTTCTTTATTCAGTCATTGCTCTGACTATTATGAGTAAGGAAATCATCTTCCACATTAGCTTTCTTTATGCTTTTTTTATATCTGGACTAGGTTTGTTGATGTGGATTGTAATGGCCTCTTTTATTTCAATCTACTTCTCGAGACTGACATCGTTTTTTATTATTTGTTTTACTTATTTAATCGTTTCTTCGAGTGATCAATACTTTTCTTCTATTCCAATGGGTGAGTGGTTTGCAACATTTTCACCTTTCAAGGTAATAGGTGTTGTCATCTATGCTTTATTTCCACACCTTCAAAGTCTTTCTAATTTTGCTGGGGAAATACTTCAAGGTGAGGTGGTCGATTACGCTATGAATATGGCCCATGTTGGTCATGGTCTAATCACCGTAGGTTTGATTGTTTTTGTATACAATTTCTATTTTTCTAAAAAAGATATTAACTAGCGCTCGATAAGGTGCCACTGTCGTTCTTCGTCAGTAGGTGCCTTCTTCGTTGAAAAGTAAGTCCGTCCAATTTCAAGTCCATCAGATGTTTCAATAAGTATTCGCCATTGGCCTTCAGTGTAATTACTTTTATAGGCGTAGCCTCTAAATCCTTCATCTCTTCCACCCTTAACCGTTAATGGAATTTTATCACTTGTTGTCCAATCGCCATTTACTTGGGTTTGCCATTTAGTATAAACAGTTTCTTGAAATCCAGAAGGAGCAAAAATTCGTAGAAAGACATAGATCTTATCATTTTCAATATAGGTGAACGTTGTCTCGCCAAAAGTTAGAAAATTGAAAAGGCCATCTCTTTCTTTTAAAATATATGATTTTTCATCTTTATCTATATTATAAAAAATTCCAATTTCTTTAATGGCCAAAGGAACAGGTGGGATGATTTTTAATAAATAGAAGATATTAAAAATAACAATTAAAGATGCCCATGATTTGAAGAAATTCTTAGATAAGTTACTTTCATCTGAATATTTTTTCACGAGAGTACTTAGCCCAAAACCAATTCCTAAACAAATGAGAGAAGATAGTAAAAAAATAAAAAAACCTGTAGAGCCAATGATTACCGGAAAAAGATAATTCAAAAAGCTTAGCGTACATAAGGCCAGTAGAAAGGATTTAAAGAGAGGACCTCTTTCTTTGGCCATTTTTGTTTCATTGAGAAAGAGAAATGCAACGATCACTAACATAAAAATGAGAGAATTTGATAATGATGATGATTTAAAATAGAAAATACTGTATGCGCTGAGCAGTGATCCTAGAAAAAAGTGGAGGGCCTCATTGAGGTAAGGGCCAACTTTTTCCACTATGCGTATTTGTAGTTGTGTACCCAAGTAAATGACAATAAATGAGCTTAGAAATAAATAAATGAATTGAGATATCAGGTTGAGGCCATCATCTATTCTTCCCAGAGTAAATAAGTCAAATACAAAACCTAAGACGAAGAATAATTCATTCTGAAATCGACGTGCCAATAGCACTTTTTCATGATTTTTTAGGCGATCTAATCCATCTTTCATGTTTATAGTCTACTTTACTTTCCTGTAATTACTTCTATTTTTATTTTAAATGAGGAAAAAGGTTCTTAGGAGTTCATAACTATCTGAATTCTTGTATAATTATAAGTGATGAATACTTTTATTTTGCTGGAAAAAAATCAGCGCGTTATTGATATTTTGAAACCGGCCTTGGCCAAAGAATTTAACGTCAATGTTGAAGTTGGCAGTAGTGCAGATGATGTTTCTCTTCTTCTTAAAAAAGAGAATCAATTTTCTATTGTTCTCGCTAGAAATATTTTCGAAGATGTTAATGAGAAAATTGAATTTGCAAAACTGGCCTTCAATTGTCTCTATGATATTGAATCTGAAGTTCCACTAATAACTTTTGGTGATGTGGACTTCACTTATCAAAATTTAAAATCATTACCTGATAGATTTAAAGTTAACGATCTTTTTATGACAGTTAAGGAAGTGTTGAATCTATCGAGTAAGGATATGGAGAGTATTAAGACTCCTGATTTTGTACCAGTACCATTGAATAATTTCTATCTTATGACTAGTTGCTTTTGTGATGTTTATATTCGCATTCAAAAGGATGGAAAAGATCACTATGTAAAAAGAATTAAGAGCGGTGATGTCTTTGATAAAGATGTTATTAAGAAATATGAAGATATGAAGCTCGAATCTTTTTATGTTCAAAAAGAAGATCATGAAGAATTTCTTGATCAACTCTTAGATCAATCGGTTCAAAAAGTTGTTGAAACAACAGAACGTGATGCCCATATTGAAGTGATTGCAGATTCTTACGGTATAAGTCAAAATTTGATTGATGATCTTGGTTTTTCTAAGCAGGTTGTAACCATGTCAAACGCGGCCATTGGAAGTATGATGAAAAATATTTCTGATACTGGCTTTGGTGCGATGCTTAGAGATCTGCTAAAAAATAAAAACAGCTTTTCCTATAAAAGAAGTTATTTGATTTCACTTTTTTCTTATCAAGTGATTCCTCGTATGGATTGGGGACAAAGTGAAAAACAGATTAATCAGAACTTCGAAAAAATGGTATTTGTTAGCTTCTTTCACGATATTTTACTAAAAGAAGAAACTCATTTAAAAATTATGTCTCAAAGTGATTTAAAGGATGCCGATCTTCCAGGTTTTCAACAAACACTTATTAATGAGCATGCTAATAAAGTATCTACGATGGTACAGAGATTTCCAAAGGCCCCTCCCGGAGCAGATGTTATTATTCGTCAACACCATGGGACATTAAACGGCGTAGGTTTTTCGGAAGGACCATCAAATAATATTTCTCCAATGGCACTAGTTTTTGTTGTTATTGAAGATTTTGTGCATCAATTGTTAATGCAATTAGAGAGTGGGAAGATTAGTACAAGTGATCTTTTTGTAAGTCTAGAGGCCAAGTATAAGCTGGTGAATTATAAAAAAGTCGTTACAATTTTAAAAAGAATAGTAAAAGCAAGGTAGGCCTAATCGGCCCACCATGTTGATTCAAAACTTTTGTTTGCTATTTTTCTTTGCCCATAATAATTTGGGTGGAAACAATCAACCGCAATATCGTCGTCCGTAAACGTTTCTTCTTTCACGTTAGGTGCAAAGCGGATTCTATCTCCATAAACATCTCTAAGATCTGTAATTTTATTCGCTATAACTTCATGATAGCGTTCATAATAGTCGCGAACTTTATTAATTTGATCCTGATTTTTTGCTCTGGTAATTGCAGGACAAATAGGGAACTTTCTCCACAGATCAGCACATTTCTTTCTTGCGCCCCATCGACTATCAAATAGGATTTCAGGCAGAAGATTAACGTTTGGAAATGCAGAAACAAGAATTTTGGTCTTGTCTGAGTTTTCCAATATTTCATCTAATATTTTTGTCAAATGCTCTTCAAATTTTTCAGGCTCGGTAATGTTATCAGCACTACCTGTACATAAATCGTTCGCCCCAATCATTAAAGTCACATAATCTGGATAATCTTGCTTTAAATTGTCCTGACTCCATTTTTTTAATCTTGGAAGTTCTTTTTGCCAAACGAGTCCAATTTTCGCCCCTGTGATTCCTGAATTGTAATACTTAATTTTTTTACCAGAAAGTTCTTCCAGTCTTCTTCTGTGACTCATTACTTTCTTACTTGAACCTGTTGTCCAACTGTAAATAGGCCTATCAAAACTGCCGTTTTGATCACGCACAGTTCTTAAATATGAACGCCAAAAGAAATTGGCCATGACCCATGGAAATATAGATCTTTGTCTTCTAAGCCCAGCATTTGCGGCCCTTGTGATTGAATCACCTAGAGCACCCATTGATTTTGGATATGCTTCTTTGTGTACTTCTTCGGCACTAACAAGCAGAGGAAAAAGCATTAATGCAGTAATGATCTTTTTCATATACATTCCTTAGTTGGTAGATTGTATATGACTTGTCGATCATTTCTGCGAATCCTTTAATTTTGCAAATAATAGTGAAAGACTCAGATACTGTGTTTAGAATTGATAATAGATGGCACTAATTAGGTTAAATACCTTATCCGTTCTAACAGTTGGAGAGTTTTTTACAGGGGATCCTAATATTGTGTAGCCCATATTTGTGAAGATCTTCCAGTTGTCATTTAAAGAATATGTTGAAATGAAACCTAGGCGATAAGATAAGCTTGATCCTGGATTGTATTCAGCTCTTGTTGCTGTGACTTCACTTGGAAGTACTCCATAGTGGTAATCTGTATAGTTTTCGTCGTGATATATTACGGTAAAGGCGGGTCTAAAAAATATTGGTCCGGCCATAATTCTGTGGGCAATAGAAGCGGAGAAGATATCTCCATGACTTCTGCCTTGGACATCAGAAATATAATTAAAATCAAAAAATAAAACTGAAACACCACCACCTGCAAACCAAGAGTCAAGTCGTCTTTCCATACCTGGACCATAGTAGCGCTCACCAAAGCGAGTCAATGTTAAATAGGGGCGTACCCATGGAGTCGGGGACCATAAAGAAACAGTAACAGCTGGGCCAGTTATTCTTACAGGGCCGATTTGTAGAGTTGCAAATGGGATTGGTCGGATAATTGTAGGCTTGTCGCTATCATCTTTTTGATTATCGAAACGGATATTTGTTTTAAGTGCAACACCGGCCCCTAAAGTGAAGTTTAAAAATTGTTTCTCACCTTGTTGTTGAGCAACAGCTTGAATACTTAAAAGAAAAAAGGCAGTGATTAGTGCGTTTCTTAACTTCATCTAAAGATCATAACATTAATTTAGAAGATTTCAATGAGACAAATGCTCGAGTTCGATATGCCTATCGCACTCGCATTCCAATATATGACATTCATCTTTTAGGAGGTGAAATCTTTTAATAATTGCGAAGAAGATCGCACTAATTATATCAACACAAAGATAGATTGTTTTTAGTATGATTTGCATCAATCCTCCCTAAATGAAGATGCCACTTCATTATAGACAGGATTGATGGATTGAATAATCAAGTCTTGTTTAAGATTGTGTTAAATAAATCCTGACAAAACTAGTCGACAAGTTTTTCCGTGATAATCATTGAAACCACCATAATGGCGACAAAGAGAATCATCTGCACATTGCCTGTAAAGATATTGGCAATGGCCGGTCCTGGACAAAGACCGGCAAGACCCCAACCAATTCCAAAAAGAGCAGAGCCAATAACTAATCTTGACGTAATATCTTTAGCTGTTGGTAATGCAAAGTTTTGTTCACAAACAGGAGCTTTTCTCTTAAGAATAAATCTAAAAGTAACTACTGTGATGACGAGTGCTCCACCCATTACAAAGGCAAGAGACGGGTCCCAAGTTCTCGTGACATCTAAAAATCCTAATACTTTTTTAGGGTCCATCATTCCCGAAAGACCAAGACCCAATGAAAAAAGAATCCCACTAATTAAGGCCATAAAGTTTTTCATCTTAAGCTCCCATCACAAATACAGTTAACATTCCAAAGGCCATAAAAGTAATTGTGGCGACAATTGATCGCTTAGAAAAACGACTTAAACCACAGATACCATGACCGCTTGTGCAACCACTACCAAGAGTTGTTCCCACACCAACAAAGAGTGCGGCCGCAATGAGTTTAAAAGTATCAAACTCATAAACTTTTGCTGTTAGTTCTGGTTTTAAGAAAGATATTAATAATCCACCTAAAACCATGCCTCCGATAAAAAAAGATCGCCAAGATCGATCTTGCTTTTTACCAGTCAAAAGACCGCGGACAATTCCACTAATTCCTGCGATTTTTCCAAGAAATAAGAGAAAGAGTGTTGTTGCTAATCCAATTACAATTCCTCCACTAAGGGAGAGTAGGGGCGTAAATTCTGAACTTATAGTCATATATCCTCACTTATGAACAGAAAATTTTATACATACTTTTCATGAGACTTTTTATTTGTGGAGACGACAATTCATAATAGACATATTTTCCATCACGCGTTTTCGTCAAAATATTTTCTTTTTCTAAGGCCTTTAAATATTGGGACATTTGTGATTGAGAACAATCGCATAAGCTTTCAAGTTCTCCAACCGTTTTAGCTTCTTCTGCTAAGAAACAAACAATTCTTAGTCTTAGGGGGTGGGAGAGAAGCTTTAGTAAATTTGCAACTTCTTCAGATTTTTCAACAATGTTTTCAATATTTAGTCCTTTCATATAAACATATTATAATATTTTAATATGAAAAGCTATAAAAAAAGAGCGGCGAAGCGCTCTTTTAGTGTTACTAATGTAAGTGTTGGATTTGATTAGATATTTTTGAGATAACGAGATCTAAACTCTTGTATAAATCATCAGAACTTGCTTTGGCGATAAAGTCATTTTTCTTATCATGGATTTTTAGTTCAGCAATTTGATCACTATTTTCTACCCAACAAACCCAATTCACTTCAGCATTTGATGTTAAATACTTTTTCAGTTTTTCAGATTTCTGTCTAATCTTCTCGTCAAGAGCAGGAGTGTGTTCAATATTTCTAAAAGAGATTGTGCATTTCATTTCATATCCTCCATGTGATTTGCACAGTCAGTTTACACTACAAAATAATAAGATCACTAGGTAATTTCATCTTAATAATTGATATATATCAGTTCCCTCTTTCTTTAATAAAAGTCACGGCCTATTATATAAGCAGTTTCATTAACTTAAGGAGATTATATGACTAGAAAAGTCTGCATTATTGATTCTGCACGCACGCCGTTTTGTCGTTCGGGATCAAATTATATGAAAGTTTCAAATTTACAACTTGTTTCTCACGCAGTGAAAGAGTTAGTAAAAAAGTTGAATTTAACTGACAAAGAAGTCGGAGAGCTTGCCATTGGTGCAGTTTCAAAACACGCTGCTGACTTTGGTCTTGCAAGAGAATGTGTGGTAGAAAGTGGTCTTTCTCTAAAAACTCCAGCTTATGATATTCAAAAAGCATGTGGAACTTCACTAGAAGCTGCAATCAATATTGGTAATAAAATTGCGCTTGGACAAATTGATTGTGGAATTGCCGGTGGAGTTGATACAAATAGTGATATCCCAGTAGAATTCTCTCAAAAATTTTCTGATCGTATGGCCCGTATGAATTATGCAAGATCTACAGGGGATAAGCTTAAGGCGCTAAAAGGTTTTTCATTCAAAGAACTTCTTCCAAAATTTCCTGCAGTAAAAGAACCAAGAACAGGACTTTCTATGGGTGAGTCTTGTGAAATTATGGCCAAGACTTGGAATGTTACGCGTGAAGAACAAGATGAGTTGGCGGCAATTTCTCACAAGAATGCCGCAGCTGCTTATGAAGCTGGTTTCTATGACAATATGGTTTATGAATATAAAGGCGTAAAAGTTGATAATATTTTAAGAAAAGAAACGACAGTTGAAAAATTAGCGAAATTAAAACCGGCCTTCGATAAAACGTCTGGACAAGGGACATTAACAGCAGGGAATTCAACGCCACTTACAGATGGTGCAAGTTGTGTCTTCCTTTGCTCAGAAGAATATGCCAAAGAGCACAACCTTACAGTTCTTGCTTATTTAACTTTTGCCCAGTCTGCTGCAGTTGATTATATCAACGACGAGGGTCTTCTTATGGCACCGGCCTATGCCGTTCCAAAACTTTTGAAACAAGCGGGAATTACTCTTCAAGATTTTGATTACTATGAAATTCATGAGGCCTTTGCTGCTCAAGTTCTTTGTACACTTAAAGCATGGGAGTCAGAGGAATTTTGCAAATCTAAACTTGGCCTAGATAAAGCGCTAGGATCAATCGATCGTAATAAAATGAATGTAAAGGGTGGCTCTCTTGCTCTTGGACACCCTTTTGCTGCGACGGGTTCAAGGATTCTTGGAGGAATTGCAAAACTTTTAAATGAAAAAGGTAGTGGTCGTGCACTTATTTCGATCTGTACTGCAGGTGGTATGGGCGTGACGGCAATTGTTGAAAAGTAGTGTAGAAAATTCTAAAATGAGATGTGACAACAATTAATAGTGAACACATCTCATACAAGGCCCATGAAATTTTACGTGAAGTTTTTGGTTTACAAAAATTTCGCTCGGGCCAAGAACAAATAGTCTCTCACGCCATTGGTGGGGGAGACTCTCTTGTTTTAATGCCTACGGGGGGAGGGAAATCCCTTTGTTTCCAAATCCCTTCAGTTGCAAGAAGCGGTGTCGGCGTTGTCATTTCTCCATTAATTTCTCTTATGCAAGACCAAGTTGAGGCCTTAAATGAAATGGGGCTTGAAGCACGATTTTTAAACTCTACACTTTCATTCAAAGAAGTTTTAGAAGTTGAAAGAGAATTTGTTAGCGGTAATATTGATTTTCTCTATATTTCCCCTGAACGTTTACAAAATGAACGAACACTTGAGTTATTAAGAAGAGGGAAGATATCTCTTTTTGCCGTAGATGAGGCCCATTGTGTGTCTAAGTGGGGCCATGATTTTCGTCCTGATTATTTGAAGCTTTCAATATTAAAAAAAGAATTTCCAAATGTTCCGCTCATGGCACTGACGGCAACAGCAGATAAAAATACACAAAAAGAAATTGTAAAGTCCCTTGGTCTTCACAAGGCCTCTATTTTCTCATCATCTTTTGATCGTCCCAATATTCAAATCCTGTTAGAAAAACGAAGTGATTGGAAAAATCAACTCCTCGATTTTCTAGATGGTTTTGATGGTGATGAAACGGGTATAATTTATTGTTTATCGCGAAAAAAAGTTGAAGAAGTTGCGGACTTTCTCAATGATCAGGGCCTTAGTGCTTATCCTTATCATGCTGGGCTGTCTCAAAATTTAAGATCTCGCTATCAAGAAAAGTTCACCAATGATGAAGGTGTCATTATGGTTGCGACTATTGCCTTTGGAATGGGGATTAACAGACCAGATGTTCGTTTTGTTTGTCATTTGGATATGCCAAAAAGTGTTGAATCTTATTACCAAGAAATTGGACGTGCGGGTCGTGATGGTCTACCTGCAATGGCCTATCTCACTTATTCCACTGCAGATGCTGTTACTTTGCGAATGATGGTACGTAAGAATCGCATGCCAAAGGAAATTGAAAAAATAAATAATGAGCAAATTGATTCTATGCTTGGACTTTGTCAGACAACTTTTTGTCGCAGGCAAGTTATCTTGGGCCACTTTGATGAACTGGCCCCAGAATTTTGTGGTAATTGTGATATTTGTGCTGGCTCACTTGATGGTGAAGAAATTTTTAATGGCACTGAATATGTCGTGATATTACTTACTGAAATTTATGATCAAAAATCTGGAATTTCTGCGGATGCGCTGCTCAGTTTCCTGGCCAATAAATATCAAATTCATCCCGACGAAAAAAGAAATTATAGTGGCTGGAGTTATGTTCTTCGCTTAACTAGGGCCTCTGGACTTGTTAGGGCCGATTATGAAAATGGACATAAATTGAAAATAACTCAGATGTCTTTGCCATATATTAAGGGAGAAGAACAATTTCGTTTTATTCATGATCCCTTTAGTGAGGCGGCAGGAACCACAAGTAAAAAGGCGGATAAATTTGTTCGTCAAACAAAATCAAAGACCAAGAAAATTAAGCGTAAACGTGCTCAAGTTGGTGAACGTGCCTTATTTGATGAATTAAAAGATCTGCGTGCAAAAATTGCAAAGAAAAGACGAATGGCCGCTTACAAAGTTTTTCATGATGCTACTTTGATTGAAATGGTTGAGAGAAGGCCACAAACAGATCGTGAGTTTCTAGAACTCAATGGCGTAGGGCCAGTCAAACTCAAGAAATATGGTGCCATGTTCATGGATATTATCCAGTCACATTAAGTTTACATTCTGTTTCAAAACTTTTTATAATTTATAAAACATTATCACGGAGGATTCCCATGAAGTATTTCATAGCATCATGCTTTTTCTTATTATCGTTTGCTCTTAAGGCAGCTCCTTGCAATGGTCAAAGTGGAGAGTATTTTATTAATGCTAATGGTGAACGTGGTGGCTTTGTTGCTGATACGGCGATGGTTGAGTCAACTGTTTATCTTGGTGAGAATGTACAAATTTGTGATAATGCAATGGTATTAGATAAGGCCCAGATTACTGGCAATGCCATCATCAGTGGAAGTGCTAGAGTCTATGATCGTGCAAAAGTTTTTGGTGAAGCTCGCGTTTATGACAATGCTGAGGTTTATGATACAGCGATGGTTTGGGATAATGCTGAGGCCTATGGAAATGCTAGAATTTTTGGTTTTGCTGGCCTAAAAGGAAATGTAAAAGTTTACGGTGTGGCCAAAATGTTTGATGCGACTTATTCAAGCGGCCGCTATTTCTAATAAAAAAGGCCCAGACTTTGGGCCTCATTCTTTTTCTTGTTCTTTTTTTTCTTCTGGTTTTTTGTACCATGGACAGTCTGGACATCCCGTTTGACAACAATCTTCTTCTTTCATTTTAATCCTTAAGCCTTTTCATTGCGCTCTCAATCCATGAGTTTATTATTTCAATTTCTTTTTCAGAAAGCTTAGCGCTTGGATGGAGATATTGATAACTCTTTGGTGGCATTCTAAATTCATTGATACTTTTTTTTATATAGGTCAGGTCACTCTGTGGGGTGCCATGGCCAACAAATGGGAAATCGTTAGTAAAATCGATATGTGAAAGCGCATCAGAGATGTCTTTATCGATCATATCTTTAATGTAGGGTAGATTGTAGTACCAAGGGTAATTCGTTTTTTGGGAGTGGCAATCAAAACAACTTCTCGCAAAGATAGGTTTGATTTGGCCTTTATACTCTTCACCTAGATTAATTATTAGAGAATTATCGTTCTTCTCTTTTTGTTTTTTAGTTTCGAGCTCATCGTGTTTTTCACTACCATGGGAAAATATATTTCCAGAATAGATGGCCATGAGAATAATTAATGCTTTTTTCATGATTAAAACATACCCCCATGGGGTATGTTTTGAAAAGAGAATTTTTACTTAGTTAGAATATTCTTTAAGTTTTTCAGTCAGCCAAGGTCCAAGCTCTTTTTTACCTTCAGCGGTTATTATGTAGTAGGGCTCGCCTGTTGTTGATGATTTAGAGGCAATCTTTTCAATAAATTCTGATGCCTTTATTTCTTTTTTCGGCCCAAAAAATAAAAACATACTTGTGGCCTTTTGGAGCTTGAATGCCAAATGGCCCTTGGCTTCACTGGCCTTATGTGTTGACCCGTTTCTTTCAAAAGTGGCCCCTGATTTTTCAATGCTATTGAGAAGGTATTCAATTTTTTTCGTCTCAATATCTTCAGAGGCAAATGTTGTTGGCATACATAGACCGACTAAAATAGTCGCAAATAGGGAAATAAAGTTGAATTTACTTAATAAAGTGAACATTTTCATTTCTAGAGTATAATACATTTTGTGACAGTCGCTAAAAAAATCATTCCATTACTTTTCTGCCTTTTATCGGCCTCATGCTCGCTACTAAATAGTGCTAGTGTCAATTTAAAGTATACAGTTTCAGAAGCTGAAATTGATGGAGTGAAGTACCAAAATAGAGAGCGATTAAGTGATGGCTCCATTTCAATTCGCAATATCCAGCACCCTAGACGCTATGGTCGCTGGAATATGAATTTGCGTTTAACGCCTTCTATTCATTACGATAAAACAACATTTGTAACAAATGAACTTTGTCCAAACGAAAGTGGGGTCATGGTAGATTGCGCGGATATTAAACTTCGGCGTTTATCTATTCTTGGAAATTTAAAGCTAACCACTCATACTCCAATTGGTGCCTTTGTACTCACAGGGGGATTTGGTGGGGCCTTAAAAAATATGACGACACTGGGGGGAATGGATTCAACGACTACTACAGAGATTAGAAAAATTGACTTCGCCTGGGTAGCGTTTATATCAAAGAGGTTTTATATCTTAATGGGGCCTCGGTACTACAAAGAACAATTCGAACAATATACCTTTGCTATTCGTTTAGGTTATATGTGGGGTCGAATTTAAGAGTTCTTCGACATATTTTGGCACAGTTTGTGATGCAGGGCCGACTATATGTTGGTGAAAGCTATCGCTAACTTGAGTGTCATTGAGATTAAATTCTAACGTATGCGCCCCATTTTCTCGGGCCAAATCAACGAGCATGGCCGCAGGATAAACGACACCTGAAGTTCCGATGGCAATGAAAAGATCGCATTGGGCCGTATGATGATAAATTTCATCCATTGAAAATGGAGTTTCTCCAAACCAAACAATATGTGGTCTGAGGTTTCCTTCTTTTAAGCAACAAGGGCATGCTCTGTGCGCAGAGATATTTTCTTTTATTTCGAAGACTTTTTTAGACTCTATGCAACGCATTTTTGTAAGCTCACCATGCATATGAAGAACCTGAGGGGAACCTGCGCGCTCATGAAGATTGTCAACATTCTGAGTAATAAGAAAAATTTCAGAGTTTGGCAGCTCTCTTTGAAGTCTCGCTACGGCCAAATGTGCTTCGTTCGGTGCCACTTCAGAGCTTAGGAGTTGTTTTCTTCTCATGTTGTAAAAACGGTGGACAAGTTCAGGGTCTCTTTCAAAGCCCTGAGGTGAGGCGACTTCTAAAATATTATGATCTTCCCAAAGTCCATTTTGGTCTCTGAAGGTCTTAATTCCTGATTCGGCAGATATTCCAGCTCCAGTCAAGATCACAATTTTTTTATTTTTATTATCGCTCATAAAACCATCATATCAGTATATTTATTCTTCGGAAAAAAAAATTTGACCTTTTGTTTTTTGTCCTTAAACTCGTAGCTCTAATTGGCAAAGATCGTAAGGGATTATGAATAAAAATAAGGCCATAGGAATTCAAAAATCACAAGTAATCAGCGCGGCAAGTGAAGAGATGATTCAACTTGATCTGCTAAGTTTTATTTCTGATAAAATTGTTCCAACAGACATTACCGAAAGAAAAAGACGCACTCGTTTTGTTACGGGTCGTGAAAAGCAAGCAAAGGCCTTAGGTAAAGGTCATCGCTACTACGGTCACGTCGATAAAAATAAAACTTTTGACACATTTTGCTTGGGGGAATCCAATAAGGCAGCGCTTGAAGCAACTAAGCGCTTTCTAGGACAAGAAAAATGTGACTTTGGTGTGATTTATCTCATGGCAATGAGTGGCCTGGGTAAATCACACCTTCTTCATGCCGCGGCCAATGAGCTGATGGAGATGGGGAAGTCTTTTTATATAACTTCACCTTCAATGCTTCAGGATTTAAAAGATCCATTTAATGAATTGAAAATGTATGATTTTCTTCTTATCGACGATATGGAAGAAATCGCACAGTTGGCCTATTTGCAACAAGAGTTTTGTCGACTTTTTGATTACGCAAAGATGGGTCGCATTAAAATTATTGTCACTGGTGCCGTACTACCTAGAAACTTGTCGTTTTGTGATGACCGTTTTAAAGGAAAGTTATCTGGTGCGCTAATACATAAAATATGCAAAATGAATTCTGATCTGGCCTTCTCAATTGTTGAAGCAAAATGCCAGAGTATGAACTTAAATTTAGCTCAAACAGCAAAAGATTTAGTTGCCCATAGTTTCGATTTCAATGTTTACGGACTTGAAAGTGCTCTTTATAAATTAAAAAGCTATAGCGATATCTATAAAAAAGAAATCGATCTTGAGATTGCACTTCACGAACTAAAGAGTCTAGGCCGTGTTCTTGATAGAGACGATAATTGCCAGAAAATTATTGGACGTGTTGCAAGCTATTTCCATGTCGACAAGGACGATATTCTCTCTCCAGTGAGAAGAAAAGAAGTGGTTTATGCTCGCCATATGGCCATGTTCATCCTTAAAGAGAAAAATGGTCTGAATATAATGAGGATTGCGGATTTATTTGGTCGTGATCATAGTTCTATCATATATGGTATTTCTCGTATGAAGCTCGAGATCGAAAAAGATCCCGAGCTATCAAAGATTGTCCATAATCTTATCTGATTAAATTCTACTTCTTTCTGATTGAAAGTTTAGAGGTTGTTTAACATCAACAATCCCACCACCTTTTGGTACAGGGAAGTCGATCATATTAAGAACTTGGGCCATACAATTTACACCCTTATTCGAGAATTTTGCCCCTTTAGAAATGATATCGATATTTGATACTTTTCCATTTCCATTGATTCTAAATTTTAAATCTACAACACCTTTGATTAAATCTTGTTTAGCATCAAGTTCATTTTGGTAGCAGTAATGAAACTGTGGCAAGTATTCACGTAGTATTTTTCTTAAAAGTTCTGGGTCAATAGAGCCTAGAACAATCGTTTTTGGAGCTTGGTAGGCGGTATTGATCCCTTTCTTTGAGGCCATTCCTCTTAGACCTTCAGATGAAGAGTCACTTCCAACTGAGTTACTTCCTAAACTGGCTGTTCCGTTTGAAAGATTTGTTTTGAAGTTGTTATTTGAATTAGCACTTGCTGAGCTTGGTAGCGTTGCGGCCAAGCTTCTGGCGCTAGAATCACTTGATTCTTGTGATTCATTAAATTTCATATCAACTTTTTTGTTAAGAAACTTTGTAAGTCCTTTTGTAACTTTGAATTCAAACTTTTTCTCAACAGGTTTTGCTTGTGCTTTTGGTGCTGCCTGGGCCACTTTTTGAGGTTCACTCTTAGCTTTTTTAGTCTCTTGTTTTTGAACCTGTTGTTTAGCTGCGGCCATCTTTGGCTGTTTCTCAGAAATATCTTGTTTCTGAACACCTTGATCTTGATCCACCTTTGAAACTTCTTGCGAGGCCTTATCCGTGACTTCTGGCCCTTTTAATACAGTTTGCTTGAAGATAACGATTCTTTTTTCTTCTGGTTTTGGAGGTTCTGGTAATCTTACAAAAAGTAATAATAACATTACTGAAAGCATGGCCCCAAAAACTGTTCCCGATTGCTTATAGAAGTTTTTGTCAGCATCAAATAATGGCCCCATTTTCAGTGTTGGTGGGTGAGATGAAATGCGAGTGAAAATTTGCACAGTTCCTTTTGTGTAAATTTGAAATTCATCTAATCTTGTGCTGTGAAATCCTGCTAAATCACTAAAGTGAAGATTCTTACCGTTAATTGTGGCCAATTGAACTTTCTCATCATGAGAAAAAAGAGGGCAGTTCACACTATTTCCAGAACTTTCTTTCCCTGAAAGATAAATTTCCTTATTTTTAATACTCACATAGTCCATTGCAAGTACTACACCCATTGAAGTAATCGTTACTTCTAAAGACTCCCCTGATTTTCCAATTACGATGTCGTGGGAATTCTTGTGGTTTGACTCATCATAGTCAATAAATTCCTTTTCGTATTGATACTCAGAAAGAGTGTGAACGTTTGATGGTGTAAAGTGATCTTGATCGAAAACAATGTCACAGTACTCGCCATCAATGACTTCGAGCCCTTCTTTTGGTGGAACTGGAGGAAGATCCGTCATGGAATCTTTAATGAATTTTGTAATTTTGTCATCAAGCACGACAAAAGGTGTTTGTTCAAGATAAACTTCCTCCAACAGAAACTTTTTATCAGCAATTTCTAAAACATCTCCTGGAAGTACAAAACCTTGGGTGACTCTTTCACCATTTAAATAAAGTCCATTTTTACTACCAAGGTCTTGCACGTTTAGCCCATCTTCTTCCACGTGAAAAAGAGCGTGATAGTGTGAAGTGAATGTATCTTCAATGATAAAGTCACAACCATGACCACTACCAACGATGGCCTTATCTCTGTCCATGAGAAAGTTGAGATATTCAGAACCATCAATATATTGAACGAGACGTAGGAATTTCTTTTCTTCTGATTTATTCATCATAACTTATCCTTTTTTTCTATTTCGCTGCGATCGTCTTCAAATGTTCTTCAACCATCTTTTGAAGGCTTCTGCTCATTTGGCGAATTCCAGAAATAAAAGGAACGTCCTGATCCTTTAATACTATTTTTGCTTCATCAAATCTTTTTGCTCCAATTAAGGCCAATGAATAGTAAAGAGCGATATCTTCACGCTTTCTATTCACTGATGGGATTTGTTCGAAATATTGAATCCCTTTAATATATTGACCTTCAAGGGCAAATGTAATTCCAATAGAACTCAGTAGATCAATGTCGTTTGGTGCTACTTTTAGTAGAGGGATTAAGTAAGACTTCGCTTCTGATAGCAAATTGTACTGAAGATAGAGTAATCCTAAATTGTACTGAGTACTATAAAGGGTTGGAGATAGTTTAAGGACTTCTTTGTACAAAATTTCAGCTTCAGTAAAATGTTCAATCTTATGAAAAATTAGCGCCTTGTTATGAAGAAGTTTAATCTTCAAGGATTCATTATTTTTAACTGTGAGTAGACCTCTGTCGACAGAGAGTAAGGCCTCATCATAGTTTTTTGCTAAGATATGACAAACTGTACGAATATTCCAAACTTGATCATCTTTAGAAAGTTTTGTGTAATTGTCATTGATAATACCAAGACCAACTTTACTTTCTTTTTGGTGACATTTAAGTAATGCTCTTGTAATTAAATCGCGATCTGATTCAAGCATAACTTCTATTTTTTCATCTGATAACTTCCAAAGACCATCTTTATGGAACACAGACTCTTTGTTTGTACTTGTATAAATTCTTAGTGGAGAATTTGCACAAGAAGTAAAAATAAGAAATAGAAGGGTTTGTAGTACTTTCATTATTTTTCTCCTTTTGCTAACTCTTCCCAAGGCATGTCGATTGCACCAGCTAGGTGGTGAGAGTAAATAGGGAATTTAGAAAATTCGATTTCATTTTGAAGCTTCGAATTAGCAAAGTTGTGGAAATCAAGAGGTTTACGTTCATCCAAAGTTTTTTCGATATTAAAAGAGACTTTTTGACTCTTTTGACCAAGTTTCTTTTGGATCTTTGCAATTTCACTAACAACCATTTTGATTTCTTCTTCTTTAAGATTTGGAAAGTTTAGTGCTGTTAGTTTTGCATTTTCGTTGGCAAATTTCTTCTGAAAGTTAATATTGAACTCTAGGGCCATTGAAGGTGATAGAGTCTTCATATAAGCAGTATTTTCATTAAAGAACTTATCCAATGATGCAAGTGAGGTTTCAAGCCAGTTATTGAATATATCTTCTTTAAACTCACGATTATTCCATGCTTGGATTGTGAATGCTTGTACATTTTGTTTACTTAGTTCAAATTCATTCATCTTCTTTTGAAAAACTGTGATTTTTTCTCTTTGAATACTATTTGTTAAAGGCATTACTTTTGACAAAAGAGGGTTGTCGTAGTTATCAATCGCAAATGTCACTAGATCATTGATAAATGGAGCTAGTTCTACTAGATGATTTAACTTATTTTTTTGATAAAAAGTGATAAAAGCATCTTTATCAAATAGGTAGAGATTTCTAGCAATAAATACAATTGATTCAGATCTCATTTTTGCTGAAACACCACATTTTTCACCCATATCAACTAATTTAGCTGTTAGATGTGTTTTCTTATTAAAATAGAGCGCTGTCGTTGTTTGGAAGTAAGCATCATCAAGGCCTTTACCTATTTTGCAGAATTTTCTCATATACCAAAGACCAAGTTTTTGGGCCTTGATATATTCTTCTCTGTCATAAAAGGCCTTAACTAATGAAATATAGTTATTTTCACGCTCTTTGATCTCTTTCATTGTTAAAAGTGGCATTGAATTAGAGTTCCATGCCCATGTTGAGTTCGTGTCATTGAGTTTGATTTTCATGATGGCCAGGTTGTGTGCAGAAATCCCGCGAAGAACTTTTGGAAGAGTTTCATCTTTGTAGATTTTTGCATAACCTTCTTCAGCGTCTTTAAATAGACCATTCTTTTGATTTGTATCGTATTGCTTAAACAACAACTCCCCAAGTGCCATTGTAACTTTGTTTCTGTACTCCATTTGAAGTGAGAATTGACCAGCATTAATTTTATTAACATGTAAAGTTAGATCATTAATTTGATTTCTCTTAAATAGATTATCTAAAAGATTTTTATACAACTCTTTTTGAGTCCCAAGGTCTTTGTTAATATTCTTGTTGTATGTTACAAGAGTATCAAATGCCTTAGCTGTTTCATTGTTATCAAGAAAAATACGGAATAGATCTTTGTAAATGATCGGAGCTTCTTCTGATTTTGGAAAATCTACAATATAGCTTGAATATACAAAGATAAGATTGTTTTCTTTTACCTTCTTTGTAAATTGACCTTCTGAAATTGTCGCTAGAATCGAATTATATAGTTTTTTCTTAAAATCATCGATTCCCATTTCTTTTTTAGAGAATTCAAGTGATGAAAGGTAATTCTTAAGTGCTTTGTCGAACATCGCAAGACCGAAGAATGTTTCACCTTCTAAGAATTCGTATTTGTAATTAAGAGTTGGGTTGATCAGAGCTAGTTCATCAAAGATATTTACAATACTTGTTAGGTTAGCTTCGCTGTACTTTTCAATACCGTCTTTTGATACAGTTGCTTGTAAGAAACCAACTCTTTGAGTTAATAGATCAATAATATTCTTCTTTTGATCCTCATTTAGTTTTTCTCTTTTTGCAACCAGGTCATGTCCTAGTCCTTCGAATTTGTCGAAAATCTTTGCTTCAAGATAAAAGTTGAAAAGATCAACTTCTACAATAATTTGTTCTTTATCAAGTTTTTGTTCCAAAAAGTGCTTAATTGCAAAATTATAAGTAAAAAGAGCATCGTCAACACCATTATGAGTGTTTGCTCTTCTTGCTAATTTTGTAAAATAGTCTGGTTCTTTAGGCGCCGCTTTGGCGTAGAATTCAGCACCTTCAGCAACTCTTTTTCCCTTCACAAAAAACGAAGCTGCACTATCAAGTATTTGACCGGTAACATCAACGAATCTTTTATCATTTGACAGTTCATATGACTTCACAAGAGCAGTAATTGCCTCATCAAATCTTTTCTCTAAGAGTAAGCACCATGCATAGTTATAGAAGTTTTTAGATGTCCATTCATCGGCCATATTGTTGATAACATATGTGTAATGGAAGATCGCTTTCTTATATTTCTTTCCGTTATAGTAATGTTCTGCAAGTGCTACGTGAATTTTGTATAAAAGGTCACCTTTTTCTTTTGATAAAGAAAGAGCTTTTTCAAGATAGAATGCACTTTTCTTTTCCTGACCAAGATCACGTGCATTCATTCCTATTGTATAATAGATATTAGGGATACCAACAAAGTAAGGATTTTTACTAATTAAGTACTTTGCTTCTTTTTCAATTTTTGCCGCTCTTAGTTTTGTTTTAGCATAGTAGTCTTTTGATCTTTTTCCCGTTTTTAAAACTCTCGCATTTTCATCTTCTCTGATGATAGCAAGCTTTTCCGACTCAATTTCAAGGAGACGGTAACGAAGTCCTGTATCAAGACGACCAAGCGACTTTATCGTTTTTTCTTCTTTTAGTAGGAGATTCCAAATTCTCTTAGTTTTTTCATCCAGTGAAAAGCTACTAACACAAAAAATCAATAGTAGTGTAGTTGTTATGCTTTTCATAAATACTCTTAGTTTGCCTTAGATTGAACGATGAAGCTAAACTTGTGGTAACCTGACGTGGCAGCCACTTGCATAACTTTATCCAACGTTTCATAAGGTAGTTCCTCATGTAATACGATGTTCACTCTCTCTAAGTTTTCTTCTTTTTTGGCCAATAGCTCTTTACCTAGAATATTCGAAGTGTCTCCACCTTTTATTTGAGCAATTTCTCTTTTGCTATCTTCTGATAATTTCGCTAGCTTTGAGCTTAAAATACCTCTCCAATTTCCTTCAGAGACGATATTTGTGGCCATCTCGTTGTTAATAAAAACATTGTTCTTCTTATCGACTTGTAAAATAAGAGTTTTCACACCAAGTTCTTTTGAATTTGATCTTGCAAGACTTAGATCCTTTACAAGATCAAGCTTTAAATCACTTGGATTATAATTTTTAAGTAGGAATACTAGTAATATAACAAGAATATCTAAGAGTGATGTAATATCAATCTCTGCTTCGGCCATTTTCTTGTTAAATTTCTTTTTACTCTTTCTCATAATTATTGCCTCAATTAATTTGATTCAAAAATGACATTTTCAAAGAGCTCTTTGGCCATACCATTTTCAGCAATAATCCATTTGCTATGATCTACAACCTTGATAATCTGAGCATATTTAACGGTTTTTGCCGGTTTAATTATGATCGTTTTCTCATCAGGGTGTTTCTCTTTAATTTTTCCTAACGTCTGTCCTAGTTCTTCCAGTGATTTATCGTCTTCAGCAATTTTGATTGTTTTAACCACTTTTTCGTCTAAACCTGTAATGACATCGATATTATTCTTAGTCACTTTAAGTGTTAAATTCAATGGTGGCTTATCATCTTTCTTTTCAGACACATCTTTCACTAATGGTCTGTCTGTTCTGATTTCATGGATTTCAACGAACTGGGCAGACATAAGAAGGAAGAAAATGAAAATGAATACCGCATCAAGGATGGGAATCAAGTTCAATTTTTCGGCCTTCTTCATTTGTCTTTTCATATTTACCCCGCCCAAAAACTCTTAAGATGCTTTTTTCTGAGTACCAAGAAGATCTACGATCTTGATTGAATACTGTTCCATATCATTAAGAATCTTTTCACCCTTACTAGTTAAAAAAGAGTGAATAACAAGGATACTAATCGCTGAAATAAGACCAAGTGCTGTTGTATTCATGGCCTTCGAAATCCCTAGTGCAAGTAGTTTTGCTTTCATTGACGGATCTGCACCAGCAACCGCAGCAAATGATTCGATTAGACCTTGAATCGTACCTAGAAGACCTATTAGGGTTGATACGTTTGCCGCTAAAGATAAATAGTTCATTCTTTTTTCTACTTTTGGGGCCATTTCCATAATTGTGGCATCGATAGCATCACGAATTTGGTCTTTATCCTGGTTTGCTCTTTTAAGTCCTGATCTAAGAACTTGTGGTAGTAGGGCATTAGAGTTTGAACATACTTGAATGGCCTCTTTCACGTTATTACTTAGAACATTTTTCTTAATTAATCCCATTAACTTATTTCCATCTAGATCATATGAAATAAGGCTTTTTAGTCTTTCTACTGCTACAGCAATACCTAATGCCCATACTACAAAAATGATCCACATGAATATTCCACCCTCATCCATAAAAAGGGCAAGGGATTGTAAGAATGATTTATCTGTTGCGACTTGTGCAATTTCGTTTTCCATACTTCTTCTCCTTCTATCTTAGATAGTAAACATCCCTGTCTTGTTCATCTTTATATGTTGTTCTTAAATAAAGCTTTCTCGAAAATCTCACTCTTTCTCTTTCTTGCACTGAGAGATCTCCCGGTGCTAGAAGATTTCCTTTAATTTCTAAGTTTCCTAAGTCAATCTCATCATATTTTTTATATTTAATGATGACGTTGTCTTTAGCTTCAACGAGGGCAATTTTAAAAGTGACGAATAAAATTGCTGCAATTAGTGCGTATTTCATTTTTTACCTTCTTACTCTTGTGACTTTTTGTAACTTACAGTTAGATTCAAGTCCAAATGAGTAGTCTCCAAGTTCGTCTGCCCAAAATGACCCTTGGAATGTCCAGAAATGTTGTAATTCATTTCTTTTTATATTCTTCTCACTACCTCTTGTTCTTTCTTTTGCTAATGATTGCCCCTTATAAAGAAGATCTTTTTTGTTACTTATAACTTCAAGTGATACGTTAAAGAGCTCATAGCTAAATCTGTGTACTTCATTTATAAAATCAAACATTTCTTTTTTGATGAAGTGGTTGATTTTTCTTCTCTTCCAGTTGATTACGGCCGACATTCTTTCATCTAATTCTTTTGAAAAGGCATCTTGCTTTAGTTTTTTGATAGCCATTTCTTCAAGAATTGATCTTTTTAAGTTAATAAGATCAAGTGAATAACGAATTCTTTTACGTACTTGAGTCACAAGGTTTCTAATGTACGGATTCATTTCTTCTTTTTCTTTTAGTTCACCGAGTGTTAATTTTAAAAAGTAAGTATCCGAATTTTTATTTGCAGCTAATATCTTTTTAAGTTCATTGGTTTGTTCGCGGTAGTATGAATCATATTTATCCACAACAACACCAGCATCATCATAAAGACACATTTTTAAATAACTCAAGGCGCTCAAATATTCTGCTTCTGGAAAGAAGTAGCTTGATAGGAGAGGGGCCTTGTAAGTTACGAGAAGTCCTAAAACTCTGTTGTAGTCTTCTAGGTAAAAATGAGACCAGGCCATTTCCATAAGTGTGTATGGCCATGTGTAGGATGTCTTTGGGATCTCATGGTAAAGTGAGATCGCCTTTTGGTAACTTTTTTCTTGAAAGTAATTTCTAGCACGATTGATCAAACATTTTTCTGCGATAATTGTGTAGTATCTTTCTAGCTTTTCTTTTTTATTATCTTTTGCAAGATCTTTAGCAAGGATTTCACATCTTTCTAGAGATTTATTACCTTCAGTCATATTGTTCATTGCACTTTGAGCAATTCCTCTTGTTAAAATTGCCTCAGGTGCAAATTTATGATTTTCAGGAAATGGAGCGAGTAAATGAACCACTTCTTTAAATCTATTGGCCTTAAATAGTCTTTCTGAAGCAACGAATTTAAGGGCCCAACTTTGTTGTGCCATTAATCTCTCTGCTTTAACTGAATCGAATACTTCATGTCCTGTTTTAATAACAAGTGTATCTACCCATTCAGTTAATTCTTCTGGAATATTATTTCCAGCTTCAATGTACTCTCTCAAAAAAGTTGCACTTGCTAAGTAATACTTAGATTGAAAGAGCTCTTTGAATATTTTCAAATTCTTTTCAACTGATTGATCTTGGATATAAATCATTTTTGCTTTGTTGTACGAAGCAAATGATTGTGAACCCATGATGAAAAGAAATGTTAACAATACTTTCACACTTTCCGCCTTAATTAGAATGAGAAACCAATTGAAAATACGATATCTGATTGATTACGCCACTTCTGTGTTGCTTCACGACCATTGACGATAGGTCCTTTTGCTCTATAGAAGTCTTTTGAGTAATCAATGTTGATATGTAATCCCTTTTTTAAGTGAAATCTCACTCCTGTTTTTGCTGATGGACCTACATAATTTTCTTTTTTAAATTCTGAAGGTCTATTTGGATCAGCAACTGTTTCAGCATTACTTTCAGTGTTGATTAGTGATAAACCACCTGAGAAATGCCAATCAAAGTAGAAAATTTTATTAAAAGTATTAATCTTCCCGTAGAAAGGTGACCATGTTACATACAAAGAAGTTGTAGATAATGGTTTTCTTATAAACGGTTCAGTTTGGTTAATTTGTCTAATATTTTTTACAGCATCATTGTCACTGTTTGAGTACAACTTATAATCGATTTCTAGGGCCCATTCTTCATTTAGAAAGTGCCCAATCTTCGCTTGCCCACCAATAGTATCTTGATATTCATTAGATAAATGAGAGAGGAACCCCAACTCCATGTAAGTGGTTCCTCTCTTAGGATATGCCTTATTTTGTAAGACATATACCGACTTGTCGGGGTCGAGCCAAAGAAACTTATACAGGTCTTTTTCTTCAGCTCTGGCCTCGCCAATAACCATGGCATTTATTATGGTGAGAAGAAGGAAGGTCGATAAAAGCTTGCTCATGGTTAGTTGTCCTTTAATACTTTATACTCAATCTCAATATTCGATCCTGGAGCTGGTACATATCCTTCAAGGAAAGACACGGCACCACTTTGCGCATCAAGTTCATAACCTGATGTAACTAGTTCTCCATTTACTTTTACTTTAATGTCTTGTGTTGCAGGAACACGTGCTAGTGCAAATTTCGAAAGAAGGTCTACGATTTTCCCACCCATGTCTCCAAGGATAGTGTAGAAGTCATCTTCGATATCTGCTGACATACCACCTGTTTTTTCAGAGGCCTCAACGTAGCGTAGACCTAGAGATTCATTACTTCTGTTTTTCTCTTTAGTTACGATACTGTAAATTTTTACTTTACCTTCATCCTTTTTAAGACTTCTATAGAATGACAGGTATTCATCTACTGACTTAGAAGATTGGTCTTCTTCATCACTTAAGTAAACGATTACAAGGTATGCATCATCTCTCAAGAATTTTTTATTTGAAGGAAGCTCATACTTTTTGAAAAATGATTCTGAAGTATGTAGACCTTTTTCGTATCCACTTCCTTTAATTCCAACATTTACACATCTTTCGAAGTCACGTAAGAATTTAGTTTCATCTTTTTTAGCTGATTGTGAGTCTAGTAATTTATCATTACAAACCCATTTCCCGTTTTGACGAGAAGTCGCATCTGTAGTTGTGATTCCCATTTGGAAATCAACATCTTTTTGGATGAAATCGCTAATAAAAGAGTTGAAATTACGTCCCAGACTCGCTTGTTCATCTGCCATAGAACCTGAATCATCGATAACCCATAAGATATCAACTTTGTTTTGTTCTTCTACATTTTGAACGAATCTGTCTGTAAGCGTTTTGTACTCAACAGTTGGTGTTGTTGGGTTTTCTTCGCCTTCATCTGGATCAGTTTCAGAACCACCATCAGTACCACCATTGCTGCCTCCATCGTCACCATTAGAGCCATTGTCTCCAATCGATCCGTTGCCACCGTTAGAACCACTGTCACCAATTGAACCACCGTCGCCGTTAGTACCACCGTTGCCGTTTGTACTACCATCGCCGTTTGTTCCACCGTCACCGTTAGAACTACCGTCGCCATTAGAGCCACCATCACCATTTGAACTACCATCGCCGTTAGTCCCACCGCTACCGTTTGTACTACCGTCTCCGTTAGTTCCACCATCTCCGTTGATACTACCGTCACCGTTAGTACCACCGTTATCAATTGTGCCATTGTCTCCAGTTGAACCATTAGTTTCCGGCACATCAATGTTTCCATTGTCTGTTGGAAGATTTACTGATGGTTTTTCAACAGCAGCACCATTTAAAATTTCTTTTTCATAAAACTCTTGTTGATTACAAGAAGCTAATACAAAAGTGGCACATAGGCCTAAGACAAGAGAGTTTACTTTATTGCCGTTCATGAGGATCTTCCTCTTTACGCGGCTTGGTGAAATTTAATTCACACTTTCCGGCAACTCTCAGATTTTGTGAACGACGGACGTACAATTACCACTTACGGACAACAACAAAATCAGAGCAGTTTGAAATCCTTTTCTACTTCAAGGCAAGATTAGCAAATCTGTAATTTAAGTAAACGAATTGGCAAAATTGTTTTTTAAAAATCTCTAACAATCTTTTTATTTTTCGCTAGTTAAATACCCTAAAATGTCAGGTAATTGTGAATTTGTTTAGAGAGGGGGTGTTTTTAATTTCCGCCCAAATGCAGTGGCACAGCTTTGTAACTGCCTAATATGAGCAATGAAATTTCCTATGAAAGATGCTCTTTCAGGATGTTTTTGACAGTTCTTAAGTATTCAGGGTCTAGGCGATGATTATTTTCGATGATGTAACTTTGGCCTTTAGTACCTCTGGAAACGAGTTCTTCCATACGTTTAATGGCCTTTTCAAAATCGACAATGGTATCTAAACTTCCATTTATCGTATAAATCTCAAAATTCAGTTTTTTCTCAAGAAGCTCTACACGTGATGAGGACGCCACGCAGATTATCGCTTTGGTCTGTGCTAATTTGTTAGCAACAAATGGACTAAGGTATCCACCTTGTGAGTAGCCAACAATAATGACTTCGCTATTTTTTGGTATGTATTTTTCAACGCCATCAACAACGGCCTTCGCAGCTGTTTCGTATTCAATAAAGAATTGATCTTTTTTTACATCATAGAAAAACCAAGAGTAGCCCTCTAGGAATTCACCTTTTGATCGAACGGGAGAAGGAAAGGGAGCATTGGGAGAAATGATTAAATCGTCTTCATGGGCAATTGATTTGAAAAAATCCAACATGAATTTTCCAGTTAAAGAAAAACCATGCAACAGGAGATAGACTCTCTTTGGATTCTTTTCATTCCCATGAAGTTGTATTTTCATAGGGATTTCCATTGTTATTTTTTGATCAATTTCTCTACTCATATAACAAATAGTGCAGAGGCAATCCAAGTTGCTATTGCTGTGAAAATAGGAATTGTTAAATTATCATCTAGCTTGATAGGTAGCATCTCAAAAACGGTCACACAAAATGATACAGCAAAGGCCACAAATAATACTGTGATAGGGCCATTGTTGAACTCTTCGCTATAGACGGCACAAATAATTATAAAACATGAAATGAAAAAGGCGGCAGAACCTTCAAGAGACTTGTGGGGGACTATTTTTGTTCGCCCATACTTAATTCCCACAATTGCTGATAAAGGATCAGAGATGGCCAAGGTGTAAATCGCAATTAGTGATACGGCCTTAGGAAAAGTAAGGATTGTAAGAAGCATACCCATAACAAAGGGAACGCTGGCAGATTCTTTTAGTTGTTCTTCTGCTCTTAAAAAGTAGTGAGTTACTTTTGCAAATTGACCACTATATTCTGGGTAATTCAATCGAACTTGTTCAAAGATATAAAGTAAAGAGGCGCAGATACCTAGAATATAAACGGCCTGATTATGTGTCAGAAAAAGGGCATATATTGTCCCACACGATACACCCATCGTAAGGTGAAACATGCGTCTTGGCAGATGGAGGTCGCTTCTTGTGGCAACTACTTTTTTTCCTTCATCCATTTTAATTTCCTATGAGTTTAGGGTCTTTTTTCATTTTATCAATATGGAGTAATAAGTCTTTATAGTAAAGGATTCCGAGAAACTTTTTCGTCGCATTATGAATAACAGGTAAGCGAGAGGCCTTCTCATTTTCAAAGGCCTGAAGGGCCTCATTGAAGGTTGTATTATCGTTCAATGCGAAAGTTTCCTTTACAAGTGTTTCGGCCAAAATAAAACTTGTGTTTTCTTCATTCAAATAGCTTTTTAAAACATCAATACTAATGAGCCCTATAAAGCGTTGGTCATCATCGACGACTGGATAGAAGTTATAGTTTTGATCGACGTATTTCTTTACTGTTTGGAGAGGAGCATTTTTTTTGATGGCCACGACATCTGTGGCCACAAGAGATTTTATGGTATTGAATGTTTCTTCTTTTTGCGCCTGTGTAATCAAACCCGTGTTTGTAAGAAGATTTTTAATGAGTCCACGTACTGAAATACTTGTTTTAAGAGTTTGTTTATTGTCTCCTGTATTTTCTGGAATAGCTTCTTTTGCCTCAAACAGTGATTTCCTTAATAGAAGGGGACCAATGATTTCAAAAACAAAGATTGATGTCATAATTATGAGAACAATTGAATTTGCCGTTTTCTCTTCTCTTGGCGCCAGTGCTGTTACAATGGCAATGGCCGCCCCTGCATGGGAGAGTACACTTGTTCCAACATATTTTCCTATATTCAATTCTTTCAAGGCTATTTTATTACTTAATCTTGCTGAAATTTGTACTGCAAGTACTCTTGCAATAATGTAGCTGACTCCAATGATTCCCATCTGCGGGATTTGTTCTTGTAAATGAATATGGGCACCAGCAATTACGAAAAAAAGCGCATAAATGGATAGTCCCATATTTTGGAAAGAAGCATGTATCTTTTGGCCAACATTACTTGTGTTTACGAGAGTGAATCCAAGAGTTAAAGAAATCAGTAGGGGGTCAAATTTTAGAAAATGCGCCAAGCTTTGACCAAAGACAATGGCAGTCACAATTACAAAAAAGATATCACCAAAGTTGTTTTCTTTTCTTTCCCAATAGCTAATAGCAATTCCCATGATTACACCAGAAATTAGTGACCCAAAGATACTCCAAACAACAGATATAAATTGCAACCAAAGATCATTCCCAGTACTTGCCCAAAGGCCCGAAGCTTCAAGTATAAATGTGAGGACCTTTGCTCCAATGATGGCCATGAAGGTTCCAATGGCCAGGTAGGACATAATAATCTCTGTTACAGGCCCTTTGGCATTAAATTCTTTCATCACTAACAGTGTTGTCGGAGGTGCTGCTTCAATTGAGATGACTGAGAGAAATACGCCTATAATAAGTCTATCAACAAGCGCCAAGCTTGGAACGAATGAACTTAATAAAAAGAAGAAGATAAAGACAAAGAAGAAAACAAGGTGGGCCATAAGCACTGTATAGGTCAGTCTATGGCGATCTATTTTTGCAACTAAATCTTTATTAAATGCTCCACCAATATTGAATAAAATCATCCCCAGTGCGGCCTCTGAGAAGATATTCAACGAGGAGACCATTTCTTCTTTTATAAGATTGAGACCAGTTGGGCCTAAGAGTAGGCCAATAAGTATGAAAACAGATACTTTTGGAATATGAAATTGCTTTGCAAAATTTCTACCGACGAGACACAGAAAAAGTGCCACACCTAATGCTGGAACAATTAAGTCAAGTTGCCTGGGAGTTACTGTCATGTTTTCACCTTGGTTGCCATTATTTTACCAAAAATGCCCTGTGAGTCATCTTTTTTATACTCATTTCATGTGAAGTTCATTAGACTTAACTTGATCAATACATTGGGGAATTCATGAAAAAGAAAATCTTTTTTTACTTACTCATTCTTGTCGTTATTTTCGTGGGACTAGGATACGGCGTTCTTCATTATCCTATCTCTAGTGGAATGCGCTCAGGTAAGATTGTCGAGCTTAAGAGAAAAGGTTATCTATTCAAAACTTACGAAGGGATCCTTGATCTTGGTAGTGGTGAAAATTTGACTTGGGAATTTTCAATTCATGATGATGAGCTAGGAAATCAGGTTGAATCCATGTCTGGAAAATATGTCTCAGTAGAGTATAGAGAGATTTTATTCAAATTCTTTTATAATACTAAATTCGATATTCTTAGTGCAAAGATTGTTAACCCCGTAGGTGATGATAATCAGGGCCTATGTCGTTTGGTAAGTATCATTAGTCAAAATGGGTCCGTTGTGCGTTTTTTGCGACCACTTATCGAAAAAGAAGATCCTGAGCTTTTGCGCTTAATGCGCGATTGCCCGAAGTAATTATTCAAAATTGGCGTTTTTTGTTGGCGTGAATTCTTTAAGTACTTAAAGATTCGTTTTAATTTTTTCTTATTTCTTTGAATTTGATCCTACTCTTCAGATAGAGATAATAGGCAAGGATCTAAAAGGGGAAGAATATAAGAGGGTTGTCTATGACAAAAAAACCAGTTAATGTTTTTTTAAGTTTTTACACTAAGAATCTTCATCGTTATTTATCAAAACTACCTGCTTTTAGTCTTTTTGACATAGAAGCATTTAATCTACTCGAAAAATTCTCTGCACGTGATTGCGAACTTTGGGTTCATACAAATATAGAATTTCTCTCTGGCCTCGAATGTCTGGCCGTTGCCATTTCGCTAGGACGAAAAAATGACTTTTCTCAGATTGAAAATACTAAAAAAATTTCTAAGTATTTTTACAATTGTATTGTTCAAAATGAACATAAAAAAGATAAGCAAGATCAGATCTACTTGGCCTATTTAGGCCTTTCTATTTGCCATTTTGAAAGCTCTCTTGAGTCGGGAGATATTTCAAAACAAAGAAAAGAATTAAAAATTGCAGAACATTATTTACACGAAGCTTCTTTATATTTTGATGCAAAAGAAATTACGGATTTATACCACACACTTTATCAAGCGGCCCTAGGAGAGGTTGAGAAGGCCATATGGCACATAAGCCGTGCATCAAAAGTTACGAGTGCTCCACGTGCTTATTATGAAGTTTTAGAATTTGCCTATAATAAATTGAAAATGAAAAATGTCGCTCTTTTCTATCGCAATAGAATTGAGCGCCTCGTGGCCTAAATCATAGGAAAATAAATAAAGATGCAAAAAGAGCAATAAGTACAAGAACAATAAGTTCGAATGTATAACTCTTTTTTTGATCGCTAGTTTTAAATGATCCATGAGTTCTGAAATGTGGATCATTGATATTATCTATTAGGTATTGAATATCACGATACGGCGTAATTCCATGGAAACTATAGAGAATCTCTCTGTCCTCACAAATATGAATCGTTGGAACTGCCCTGATTCCAAAGTGAGAAGCAAGCTCTGGTTCTTCATCGGTATCAACTTCAAAAACCATGAAATGAGGATTTTCAGTTCTGACTTTGTCGAGAACTGGCGCCATTGTATTACATGGTCCACATGTTGTTGAACCAAATTTTATGGCAAAGGGTTTTCGTTGGGAGCTTATTTGAGCATCAAAATTTTCTAGAGTTAATTTAGTATCCATATTACGCGTGACTTCTCTTTTTTCTTACAATTCTCATGTATAAATCAATATTCTTATTAAAGATAAAGTCAAAAAGAACTTTTGTCCATGATGTATGATAGTAGAGGTCGTTGTAGTACTCAGGTGCAATAGCACGAACCTTTGGTAAGTAGACCCATGGTATTTTTAAGAAATCATGGTGTTCATTATGGTAGCCAATATTAAAGCTAAGTTTATTTAAAGGTCCATAGTAGCTGTAGGTCTCTTGTCCTTCTTTGTATGTGTAGTGTTCTTGTATCCATCTTGCACCAACAGGATGAAGACCAACACTGAAGAAGGTCGAAATTAGAATGTAATAAAGCGCCATGGGTCCAATCATTAGATAAATCAGAATATTAAAAGCAATGACGATGACAATATTTAAAAACACCCAGCCATCAAAAAGTTTCGTGTTTTTAAGTTTCATAGGCCTTACTGCCTCAATGAACATAAAAAGGAGATACCAAATAACTTTACGCCACCAAATATTTTTAACGAGCTTGGCCTCAAAATGAAAAGCAAGATCGGCATCATAATCAAGTTCATTTAAATTGGAATGATGAACAAGATGGAATGTTCTAAAACCAATAGCACTTGGAAATCCTTGTGCTAAATTGCATACGATACCAATGACTTTATTTGCGGTATTTCCCTTGAAAATTGCATTGTGACAGGCCTCGTGAATCATGACAAAAAGAGCGTGGTTTGCAATAGCGCCAACAATAAATGCGAAACTAAGCATGACCCAAATACTTTTATCATTAACATAATAAGCAATGGTAATCTGCCCTAAGGTGATAAGAATGATATAAAGAGCAGAAAGAGGGTATGGCCGAATGAGGTCCCTAATATGCGGGTACTTTTTTAATATGGCCTTTGAACGAATGCCATGGGGGTTACTTTCTGTTGTGTAAGTAAAGTCATGTCTCATGTTATCTCCAACATGAAAATCATAACTTGTTATTTGCTCTTTGTCATTGTTCTGAAATTAACGCAAAGAGTGATTGTAAGTAGGGATCGCCCTCACTATCAATTTCATTATCATGAAGTCCTGAATAGAACTTTACTTGCTCTGGGTCCATTCTAAGGCGCGCATACTTATAAACTTCAGTGATTTTTTGCGACAATTCTTCATCGGCAGCAAGTATTGTATCAAAGACTCTTAAGGTAAAATTAATATCTTTTAACTGCTCATTTAGATCGAGAGAACTATTGAACACACGAAGTTCAAGTGTGCCAATTTCTTCTTTATAGCGAATAATACTTTTTGGGAAAAAGACTTTTAAATCTGTTTCGCTTACAAGATTTTTCGATTGATAATTTTCTAAATTATCAATTGGCGCCACCATACTCATCGCATCGATTTGCATTCTAGATGGTTTCATTTTAAAGGCACTCTTCACTGTTTGTGAGTTGAGATAGAAGAATTTCATCACTGTTTTTAATTGGCCTATTGTTAAATTCGGAACACCATAGTGCAGATGAATACCGCCGAGCTCATCTTCTGTTTTTAAAATATTAGCGTGTTTCAATTGCTGTAGTGTAGAGGTATACAAAAGAACATCTTCTTCACTTGTCATGACGGGGGAAGTGATCTCAATGCCTTTTCCAGACTTCGTGTTATTTAGTGAGACATCATCTAAAACAGTTAAACTTCTTTCCCTATTATTTTGAGTGAAGACTACTTTGTAAGCTGATTCTTCTTCTGTATCTTTAACAACAATGGCATCTAAACCTGAGTTTCTATAAAGGTCTTTGATGATGATTGCGATATCGAAATTTGATAGTCCTTCGCTAACCGTACCCTCAAACTCCATTCCAAGAGTTTGGCCTGGTTTAAATGTGAGAACTTTGGTCATTTGTTCAGTTTCTTTGAAGACCTTACTAATAAGGGTAAAGCACTCATTGGCAAATGTGAGCGAATTAAACGAGAGCGCGAGAATGAAGAGCAGGGATTTAATTATTTTCATTTCAGGCAATTTTATTAGATTTCTTAAGAGAGCGCCCCTTGGCGTGAAATAAATACGTGGACCGTCTAGTCATTGTGCAGTGCTAAGTGATTGAAATTCTGGATGAAAATCCACAGGAAAATGATGCAGATCATGTCATTTTTAATATTTACGGCCTATAATCACAATGTATTTAACACCAGTGAGGTTTTTATGAGTTTTAAAAAGGTTATGATTGCAGTGGATTTTGATAAAAAGGCCCTGCCGCTTCTATCTAAAATAAGCAAACTTTCTCTTCCAACAGATACTGAAATTCATTTAGTTCATGTTGTTGAAATGAGTTTGGCCGAGCACTTTGTACCTTCTCTTCGTCCTTCAGCTGATGAGATTTCACAAATTGAAAAAAATGTACAAGATGAGTTAGCTAAACTTCAAAAAGATATCGGATTGGGTGATTTCAAAAACGTTAAGCTTAAATGTATGATCTCTCCAAATGCAAAGCAAGATTTCCTACAGTACTCTGAGGATAAGGGTGTTGAATTGATTGTTGCTGCTGCTAAAGAAAGAGAAGGTCTTAAGGGTGTATTCGAAGGATCATTTACTAGTTTTTTGAATAAATTTTCGGCCGCAAATCTTCTGACTTTGAGATAATAAAAAAATGGCCACTTTATAGTGGCCTTTTTTTTACCAAAATTTCCAAGTTAGAAAAAATAGTAGTGCAGGAAAGATGATGATTACAGTTACTAATAATGCATCAAACATAAAACCATCGAGATCACGTTCTTCTTTTTTCTTTTCACTCATGTTCAATCCTAATGGCAACTATGCACTTGATAGAGGGCATAGACACGATATGAAATAGTCATAAGTCCTATGCAAATTAATAAAATGGCGCCAGCTTTTGGCATTTTCTGTAGCATTGGAGAAATTAATTTTTTAAATAGGGTTGGTGCTACGCCCATGGCCGGCAATGTACCTAACCAGAAAAAGAACATCATCAAAACACTCAGAAGAGGGTTTTGAAGGGCACTCAAGCTAATCACCACACCATATAAAAGACCACAAGGTAGCATGATTGAAAGAAGACCCACTGTGAATGATTTGGCAGAATATTGATCTTTGAAAACAACCATGGCCTTTTTCCATAAACTTCTGTGAGTTGATTCTACAAAATTCGGCAATTTGACATGGGCCGATTTTCCTCTAAGGGATTGTAGTCCAAAGAAAATCAGAATAGTTCCAATCATCAAGGCCGGAACAATAGATAAGGCCCCTGTGCTTAAGCGCAGTCGTAAAAACTCACCAATGAATCCGCCAAGTAGAGCAAGAAGAGAATAACCCCCAAGGCGTCCTAACTGATAAGTGAAAACACTTTTTTTAGTTGGGGCACATGCTGTGACTAGGCCACCACACATACCCACACAGTGAACGGAGCCCCCAAGCCCTGCAAGTAGGGCAACCCATGGGAGAAGATAGATCGATGTTGTAGCAATGCTATTTGAGAGGTCCTGCAAGCTTAACCTCCTTTTCAAGTACTACATTATTTGAATTAGTATCAAAAAATTCAATGATTATTGATTTAGAACCATTTGTTAAAACAGAAGGTTCAAATTTGAAGAAGACATTCGTTTTAAAATACGCCTTATCCACAGTTACAGGATTTCTTGGCATAACGATAGTGATCTTATCTTCAAGTGACTTGTCTTTAAATCTTAAGCTGATGTTGTAATTTGTTAACGATTCATTTTCCATGTTAACTTTGTAGTGGTTAACGACTTCAATAGAACCATCACTTTTTACAGCTTCACTAAAAGTTGTGTTAGACCCACGCACTAGTGTTGCTCTAAATTCTTGCGAAAGTTTTAGAGAGAAGATGAATGTAACGAAAATACCAATCATTGCTGCTAAGTAAATGAGGTTGCGTGGACGCAAGTATTTTGTTGGTTTTCCCTCAAGGTTTGATTGAGTGTCGTAGCGGATAAGTCCGCGTGGGCTACCAACGTGATCCATTATTTCATCACAAGCATCAATACAATTTGTACAAGCAATACATTCAAGTTGAACACCACGTCTAATGTCAATTCCTGTTGGACAGGCCTTAACACATGCATAACAATTAATACAGGCCCCGTGCTCGTCTTTTTTCATACCTGGCTGACGACGAGGTTCACCACGTTTTTCATCATAAATAATGGCCTTAGAGTGTTCATCCATCATAACTGATTGGATTCTGCCATAAGGACAAGCAATGATACAAAATTGTTCTCTAAACCATCCAAAATCAAGAAGGAATAGGAGAGTGATTAGACACATGAAAATAAAGAGTGTCATATGTTCAGTAGGAGGACCCATTGTGATCCAAAATAATTTTCTGGCCCCTACAAAATATCCTAAGAATGAGTGTGTAATATGAAGGGAAACAATTAGGAAAAGAACCCATTTAATAGATTTTTTCCAGAGTTTTTCAAATGACATTGGAGCTGCAGACAACTTTTGTCTTTGTCTGGCATTCCCTTCGATGAAGCTCTCAATTTTTCTGTAAATAGTATCGATGAATACAGTTTGCGGGCAGGCCCAACCACACCATACTCGACCCCAGATACTAGTGATAAATCCAATTGTGAAAACAAAGCCCAAGAAGACAAAGATAAGTAGTGGGGCATTGTGGGCAAGGAATGTATTTCCAAAGAAAGTGAATTCTCTTCCTGGTATATCGAGGAGAATTGATTGTTTCCCCCCGATATTAATCCATGGCAGTACCATATAGAGGAAGATTAAAAACCAGTAAAAAACAGTTCTGCGATTTCTCCATACACCTTTTACATCTTCAGGGTGTATATAAACCCTCTCTCCGTGTTCTCCAGTCGTTGCAAGTCTGGATTCGTGTAGTTCAAATTTATTACTGGCCATTTTTAATCTTCCCTTTTTTTTGGCTTTAACTTCTACTCGTGTTCTATATTTTCACCTTGTGGTTCTTTGGCCTTAGGAGGAGTAGACCCCTTAAGTGAAATAACATATGCCATGGCAGCGTACATATCTTCTTTCGAAAGAACCTCTCCCCAGGCAGGCATACCATTTTCTTCAACACCTTTGTTGATTACTGGGTAAATCTCTTCTGGAGTTCTGTCTTTAGCATTGATCCAGAATTTATCTGTTAAGTTTGGACCAATATCACCACCTCCGCCTTCAGCGTGGCATGATAGACAGTTTTCTTCATAAACTGTTGCACCTAGCTTCACACCATCATTGTTTGATAGCCAAGTCTTGTAGTCTTCCACATCAAAAACTCCAAGAAGTTTGGCCTGTTCAGCTTTAATGACACTTAGTTTATCCATATCTTTTACATAAGTTGCTCTTAATCCATCTCCACCAGCAATGTGGTAGTACATGAAATAAGGAATACTAAAAACGATTGAGATGATCCAAATACCAACCCACCAGCTTGGTAGGGGGTGGTTTAGTTCATGGATACCATCGTAATCGTGGTCAAGAACCAGATGTTTTTCATCTTCAAGAAGATGAAGATCTTTTTTGCTGTCACTCATAAAACTATGCTCCCTTGCTACTTACTTTTTCAGTTTTTCCATCTTCTAAAGGTAAAGCCTGGGCCTCGGAGTAAATCTCAGAGCTTCCTTTTCTAAGAGTCCAGAAGAGGGCGCCTAAAAAGACGCCAAAGAAAAGAAAGAGTCCAAGTGTTGGCCAGATGGCCCCGATATTTCCCATTATTTCCTTAAACATAATTACTCCTTAGCAACGCTGTCGTCTTTTTTCTGTGCAGAATCAACACCAAGACGTTGGAGATAAGCAATCAATGCTACGATTTCTTTATTCTCAACACTCATATCAACACCAGATGCTGACAGGTCTTTTGCGATAACATTGGCCTGTTTCATTGCGTTTTCAGCAGCGTTGTTAATTTCTTCTTCAGAGTAAGGAACACCTAGGGCCTTCATTACTTTAAGTTTACGAGTCAGAGTGTCGTACTGAGTTTTATTAGCTACTAACCATGGGTAGTTAGGCATAATTGAGCCAGCAGTTACGTCGCGCGGATTAATCATGTGACGGTAGTGCCACATATTATTATATTTTCCACCTACGCGAGCTAAATCTGGACCAATTCTTCTTGAACCCCACTGGAATGGACGGTCGTAAACTGAATCAGCTGCTTCAGATGGTTTACCATAACGTAGATATTCTTCAGGAGTTGGACGAATATGTTGTGAGTGACATACATAACATCCTTCTTTGATATAAATATCACGACCAGCAATTTCTAGAGAAGTGTATGGTTTAATGTCAGGATTCGCCTCAACAAACTTGTTAGAAACAAGTGAAGGGATAATCTCTACAGCACCACCAACAAGAATTGCAAGTGTAGTTAGGATTGTGAAAAGAACTGGTAGTCCTTCTAGTTTTCTGTGAGCTGTTGCATTTGGCTCTTCTGCGTGATTTGCAACAGGAGCTAAATAAACATCTTCTTCTACATTTTTAGGTGCATTCTTGATTGTCTTATAAAGGTTATAAACCATGATAAAGAAACCAAGTAGAACAAATGTACCACCGATCGCTCTTACCCAGTACATAGGAACAATTCTGATAACTGTTTCAATGAAATTCGGGTAAACTAGCTTTCCTGTCTCATCAATTGCACGCCACATAAGACCTTGAGTGATCCCTGCAACCCACATTGACATCATATAAAGAAGAAGACCGATTGTTGCTGACCAAAATTGCATATTGGCAAGTTTGTTCGAGTAAAGTTCAGTCTTGTACATTTTTGGAACTAGGTAATAAAGCATACCGGCGATCATCATATAGTTCCAACCGATAGTTCCTGCGTGAACGTGTCCAACAATCCAGTCTGTGAAGTGACCAAGATAGTTTACTGATTTAACAGATAGAAGCGGACCTTCAAAAGTTGCCATCCCGTAGAAAGTTACAGAAGTAGCAAAGAATTTAAGAACTGGATCTTTTCTAACTTTATCCCAAACTCCACGAAGAGTTAGAAGACCGTTGATCATACCACCCCAAGAAGGCATCCAAAGCATTACAGAGAAAACCATCCCTGTTGTTTGAACCCATTCAGGCACTGCTGAGTATAATAAGTGGTGAGGTCCGGCCCAGATATAGATGAATACTAGTGACCAAAAGTGGATGATAGATAGTCTATATGAATATACTGGTCTATTGGCCGCTTTTGGAATGAAGTAATACATAATTCCAAGAAATGGAGTTGTTAGGAAAAAGGCTACTGCGTTGTGACCATACCACCACTGAACTAGAGCATCTTGAACACCAGCATAAACTGGGTAAGATTGCATAAAGTCTACTGGAAGTGAAATTGAGTTCACAATGTGTAGAACAGCTACTGTAACGATAGTTGCAATGTAGAACCAAAGAGCAACATAAATATGCTTCTCTCTTCTCTTAAGCACTGTTCCTAGAAAGTTTGCACCAAAGGCAACCCATACTAGAGCAATCGCTACGTCAATTGGCCAGATTAGTTCGGCATACTCTTTACCTTGAGTGAAACCCAATGGAAGTGTAAGCGCTGCGGCCACGATAATTAATTGCCATCCCCAAAAATGGAAACGACCAAGGATGTGACTCCAAAGACGTGCTTTACATAGTCTTTGAGTCGAGTAGTAAATACCAGCAAAGATCGCGTTCCCAACAAAGGCGAAAATTGCGGCGTTTGTGTGCAGTGGGCGAAGTCGACCGAATGTCGTCCACGGCAAGTCGAGGTTCAGTTTCCAGTACGCTAATTGAAAAGCAATAGTTACACCAAGAAGTAGTGCAACGATTCCCCACAATACAGTCGCACCTAGAAACATTTTAACAAGGGAGTCATCGTAAGAGAATTTCTCCATCTTTGTTTGTTCTAAGGCATCAGTACTCATAGATCTTCCTTTTTGCGGTTAACTGATTTTACGTTCTTATTAACAACTAACTTTTTATCTTCTAACAACATTCTGTGAGCAGGAGTTTCAAGGTCATCATACTGTCCTTCTTTGGTCGCCCAAACAAACATCCCTATGAAAACACACCCTAAGATTAATGCAATTGGGAGCAATAAATATATGATCTCCATCAGTTCTCTCCACCCATTTTTCTCATCTTTCTAGTTGCAATTAATGTCGATATTAATACCGTCACGGAACTCGCTGGCATAAAGATCGCCGCCCATAGTGGAGTGACGTAACCAAATACCGCAGCGTAAGCTCCGATTAAGTTGTACAACAATGAAAAGAAGAGATTTCTGTGTACTAGTTTAATGGTCTCTTTCGAAAGTTCAACAAGATTAACAACAGGTTTTAGTCCAGAAATCGTAAGATAGGCTTCCGCCGCTCTAAGGCTCACTGTAACGCTTCCTTTTACAGCAATTCCAAGATCTGCACGACTGATGGCCAAGGCATCATTTGCTCCATCACCAATCATTATTGTTGAATCCAATGAATTAATGAGTTCGGCCTTTTTTTCTGGAGTCATATTACTTAGAGCATTATCGTGCGAAAGTGATAATTCTTGGGCCACATAGGCCACAACATCTTGATTGTCACCTGAGGCCATAATTGTTCTTAGACCCATTTTTTGAAGGGCAGTTAATGAAGCCTTAGCATCTTCTCTGAGAGTATCTCTTAGGATAAAATGGCCAATGAGTTCATCATTTTCATACAGACCTATTTGGGTGAAAACTTTTTGGTTACTGTTGCGATCTTCATCTTTGATTGTGCAAACTTCGTATTTAAAGCCGTTTACTTGACCTACAACGCCTTTTCCTAATTGTTCTTTGAAATCATCAAAAGCGATTTCTACGAGATTGTATTGACCTTCCAAATAGCGGCACAGGGCCTGGGCAATGGGATGGTGGGATTTCTTTTCAAGAGAGTGAACAATACTGGCCCTCTTCTGAGAGAGTTCTTTGGCATCAATCACTTCAAATTGACCATGAGTCAAAGTCCCTGTTTTATCTATAACGAGGTTGTTCAAATGCGACATGCTCTCTAGAATTGCTTCGTTTTTAACAATTACCCCAAGCTTTGTGGCCTTAGAAAGTGATCTTGTCATGGCCAAAGGAGTGGCTAGTCCTAGGGCACAAGGGCAACTGATAATAATTAGAGCAAGAGCACGATTAAAGCCCGTAGTCAGCTCACCTGCAATGGCAAAATAGACAAGTACTGCAATGGCAAGGACTAGTACGATTCCAACAAAGTACTTAGTAAGTAAATCGACTTTTGTCACGATAGGGGCACGCTCATTGCGAGATTTTTCTACATTATTAAGAATTTCTCCCATACGAGTTTCATTGCCCATTTTTTCGACTTTTATCAGAAGGGGGTGCTCTTGATTTACAGAGCCTGAGTAGACTTTATGTGAAATATTGGCCTTTACGGGGTGGGACTCACCAGTTAAGACAGATGTGTTGATATAGCTAGAGCCTTCAATAATTTCTCCATCAACACAGAATGTTTCACCAGGCATAATTTTTAGAATGTCGCCTTTTTTAATATACTTGGCATGAATAGTTTCAAATTCACCGCTTTCTTTTTTTCTAAGGACATTAGTGCTTTGAAAAAAGTGTGAAAGTCCATCAGATGACAAACCACTCTCAGATGCTTTTTTCATAAAATAGCGTGAAAGGAGCATTAGAAATACAAGAGTATTGATGAGATCAAAATATACTTTTCCCGAGCCAATAATGAGGTGATAAACACTTGCAACAAATGCAACCCACAAGGCAAATGCAATGGGGACATCAATTGATAAGAGTTTACGTTTTAAAGAGTGGATTGTTCCTTTATAAAATGGAGATGCACTATAAAACATCACAGGGATAGTAAAAATAAAGGCAATATATTCGAAAGATTTTGCGAAAAGTCCATCTGCACCAGCATATAAGCCTACTGAGTAGAGCATCGTGTTCCCTGCACACGCTCCTGCAATCCCAATTTTTAATAGATTTGTTCTTTCTTCTTTTTGTTTTAGTTTTTCGACTTCTTCACCTTTTTTTAGTGGGTGAGGAGTATAGCCAAAACGTGAAATTTCACTGGCCACTTGAGAGAGTTTAACTTTGTCGCTTACAACAAAGTCGGCAACACTTTTTCCTAGATCGAGTCGGGCCTTATTTACTCCATCAATAAATTCTGGTGTTTTTTCTACGAGCCAAAGACAGGCCAAGCAGTGAACTCCTTCTAGGTAGAAAGAAGCACTGACTTGGCCATTTTCATTTTTACAAAAATCTTTTTGAAATTCCGGATCATCTAAGTAAGTAAACTTATCATCTACTTCTTTGACCGGAGATGAGCGTTTTTTAGAATCAGAATTATCTTTTATTTCATAATACTCTTCTAATCCTTTTTCGTTCAAAAGATTATACACGGCCTTGCACCCATTACAGCAAAATGGTGTGCCTCGCTCGGAATCTTCAACATTGAAGATAGGGTTAGCAGTCAATTCATCACAGTGAGTACAGTGAATTTTTTGCAAGGCCATTGTCTTTTCCAATTACTTCTCCACAGGTCTTAGAACGTGAATGTCACATGGAGAATATTTTAGTAAATGTTCTGCGAAAGAGCTTGAGAAAAGTCCTTCGATTCCATGTTTTCCTCTTGTCGCAACAACGACAAGATCGGCCTTTTCTTCTTTTAAATATTCTCTAATTTTTTCTTTTGGAGAGTGAGAGAAAAAGCACTTGAAGTCAGCATTTTTAAACTGAGTTTCAGTACAAACTTCTTTTGCAACATTTTTCAAAATAGCTTCAGTTGATTTTTCAATTTCAGGGTAAGTATCTTCTGTTGGAAAAATATAGGGAGAAAAGTCTGAAGTATAAATTTGAATTTCAAAGCAATGTACGAAATGGAGTTTCGCATCTTTTAAGAGATCATTTCCTTTTAATAGTTTTAATAAATTTAAACTGTCATCGTTCAAAGAGGCACAGATTACAATGTTTTTCATGGCACATTCCTTTGTTAATAAATATGTGTTTATTTTAGAATTTCGGGAGTCGAAAAAACATGACTTAGATCAATTTTCTCAGAGATATTGGTTAAGAAGCTCTTAAGATATCATTAATTTCTTAAAGAGGTCTCCTACGTCTTCAGTGTCATGTTCGTGGATAAACTCAAGAATAGTCGACTTGTCTAGGAAGCAAACTTTAGTATTTGGAAGAATCTGAGCGCTATACTGTGCAGGTGAATTTGTCATAAGCTCGTGAACACCTAGCAATGTTCCTTTGCTTAGAACTGATTTAACTTTTTTATTTTTTAGAAGTTGAATGTGACCCTCTAGTAAGAGATATCCTACAACTGGAATCTGGCCTTCATAGTAGAGGTTCGATTGAAGAGGGTAGGTATGAACATCCGCATGTGATGAAATTTCATCAACGGTGTTTTTATCAAGGGTAAGAACATTTCCATTTTCAAGCTTTCTCATGCTTTCAATTTAATGGAAATGTTCTAATACAAATATGATCTAAGTAAGCTTTTTTAAAATTTTTTCTTAGATATTAGTAGTTGAGATTGGCCCATTCGATAAGCTTTTCTTCGTCTGAAATGATAATAGTTTTACCATCTTGTTCAATCATTTGCTCATCTTTGAACTCTGAAATAAAGCGAATGAGAGTCTCGTTGGCCGTTCCGATCATTGTGGCCATTTCTTCACGAGTTAGTTTGATATCTAGCTTAAAGCGTCCACCACCAAGATCGATGCCATGGCTTTCTTTAAGAAGAAGGAGAAGTTCGGCCAGTCTTTCACGAACATTTTTTTGGTGTAGTGAAGTTAACTTTGATTCAGCAGCACCCATGTCTCGGCTTAGTTTGTTGATGACGTTTAAAGCAACTGAAGGCTTATCTTGAATGACTTTAAGAATATACTTCTTGTCGATAAAGCAAACTCTACTGTCTTCTAAAGCAGTCGCAGTTGCAGTGTAGTATTCATTTGTGAAAAGACTTCTGTGCCCAAGCACATCTCCGCCCGTAACAATACGAACGATTGATTCTTTTCCATCAGGTCCTGTTTTTGTGACTTTGATATTCCCACTACTGATGCAATAAAGACCAAATGGGTGGTTACCTTGCACGAAGAGAGTTTGTCCTTTTTTATAAAGGTTCGTTACTTTGTGCTCTGAAATATCTTGAAGTTCCATATTCTCAAGATCACAGAAGATCCCCTCTCCACGAGAAGGACAATTTTGACAAGCATTACTCTCTCTAGAATGTTTCATACTCTTTTGTTCCTAAATATAAGGGCAATTGGCCCAAGATATTCTAAATTTTACGTACTATCAATGTAACATAGGTCATTGAATAAAACATGACCTATGTCACCTTCTTATGAAGATTATTATAATTATTAAGATTTCTCTATGATATTCGGACTCATTCGCAAAGAAAATGGGTCAAAACTAATTTTTGAGAAATTCTATTGGCAGTTCACTTTAGTTCTTATAGTGAGAATGGGATCTGCATGATCAGAGAGAATTGATATCGACTGCGATCCTAATGACTCAAGCTGCATAGTTTTTTTCTTAACGAGTTTATGACCAAGGACTGTCGTTACCCTCAATTGAATTTCGCACTGGACTTCTTTTTCCACTAAATTTTCGATAATGCATTGGGCACTTAGGGCCAGTTGTTCGCAAGAGAGTTTAACTTTATGCGAATTCCAAAAAGCTAAGGATTGTGAAGCGTAGATCATTGCTACGGCCGCAAGAGTTGAAAGTTTCATGAATTGTTTCCTGTTTGTGTTGTGCGGGGTATTTATCATTGCTGCACCGTGAAGTAAATGAATCTTGTGTGTGTTTTTAAGTGTTTGAAATTACTTTAGGGTTGTCATTTCAAAAAATGACCCCATTTTATTACCTAGTAAAAAGTGATAAATAATCGGTTTCTGCAAAAGGGATATAATGAATAAGAAAGCATTAAATGTTATTGAAAATATACTCGCTGAGTCTAAGGCGTATACCTCTATTGAGCTAATCGAGAATGCGCTTACGACAGGTCAAGATCTGAAGCACTTTCCTTTACAGCCTCTGTATCTTGTTATGAAGGGACTTCCCCTCGATAAAGTTTCAACGAGTTTATCTCTACTCTCAAGTGAGCAGCGCAAAGTCTTTTGCGACATCGATCTGTGGCAAAAAGATGATATCGATCTTGCACACTTTCCCCAATGGGTTGTGGCGCACGCGCTTAGTGAAGATGATGAGATTCGTTTTGAATTCGCAAAAAGCATGGAGTTTGGACTTTTTCTAAAGGCAAGGTTCAATGTTTGGACTTTTGATACTGAAGACCCTCAATATCCTGATCACGATAATTACTTTTTAACTGAAGATAATCTTCTATTGTTTGAATTTGATGATGAGTGCACTTATGTAAATGAAGTGAGAAAACTCGTACGCGACCTTTATACTGATTATGGAGTAGAGAAGGCCTATGCGCATCTTCTGAAATTTATTTCAGAAGATTATCTTGTATTGCAAGAAGAAGAGTACAACTTCAAAAAACAATTTCTCATTGATTATGGTTTTGTCGATTACTACGATGCTCTAGAAGTTGAAAACGCCTTTCCAAGCTATTCTCACATTGAACATTACGTAAAATCAAAAAAATCATTTACTGGTGAAGTTGACTCAGTTGCAAAAGAGCAAACTCTTCACAGCACTTCAATTGTGGCCTTTGAAAAAGGTATGGAGAGCTTACAAAGTGAGCTTAATAAAGTTGTTTCAGATAAGAGATTTCAATTTTTACACTTCAACTTTGTAAAACTAGTGAATGCTACGACAACTCTTGATAATGCTCTCAAAAATGGTTCTGTGGCCATGTCAAAGGTTGGAACTAAAACTCGCAATAAGATTCTTCTTGGATTTTCTTATCTTCAAGACTTTGCCAAGCCTAATGGCCTTTTAAGTGTTTCAGGTGAAGAGTCTTTATTTGATTATTTTGAATTCACAGATATCTATAAAATTGGTAATTCACTTCAATCTCTTGTCCTAAAAGAAATTAAAAAGTCCCTTCATAGAAATAATCTTGAAAACGATAATGAAAATTTCGTTGGACCATTTTTTTCTGATTTCCTTGACAATACTTTTGGGGAACAAATTCTTTTTTCAAAATACGGAAGAAATGAAAAACCTGTGGCCCTAACAACTTATGATAGTTTTGATAAATGGCATCATACGGCAAAGTTATTCTGCGCAATGGCACCTTTTATCTCCAAATTTAATGAGGCCTTCAAAATTCTCGTAAACGAAGGGAAGTTATCAGATGGGTTCTATCTAAATTACACTGTTGATAGTATCGACTTTGAGGCCGTGATTATTTCAAGTTTTGCAAATCACCTTTTAGGTACTTACGAAAAAACTTCAGGTCAAAAAATGGGGCTGACTATTGATGAATTCAAAAAATTTGTTAATGAAGTTATCTCTAAAGAAGGTGAGCTGATGCTTACTGATAAGCTTGGGCAGACTATAGTGACTTTCTCAAAAACATATGGCCTTGATACTGTTGAGGGATTTGATCTTTATCTAAAAGATATCCTTAAGGATCACTTAGAGGGCTATGATTATCATGAACTTGACCAAAATGAGTACCGTCACGTAGGTGGTCCAATTATATTGAATGTCCTTTAAGATTGATTAAAATTCAAAGTGTCATCATAATAAAAGAATGAAAAAACTTCTTTTATTGATGACACTTTTCCATTTGAGTGGCTGTTCTTCAAAACCAGTGCTCTATCCAAATGCACGCTACAAGGCCATGGGCAAAGAGAGTGCGAATCAGCAAATTGAAAATTGTATGAAAGAAGGAGATGACTTTATGGAATCCCCTAAAGCTAAAAAGATTTTAGGAACTGCTTCCAAAGGAGCTGCTGTTGGAGGCGCCGTTGGTGTCGTTTCTGGGATTATTAGGGGAGATTGGTTAGAAGGTTTATTAAGTGGTGCTGCCATTGGTGGTGCAGCTGGTGCTGCTTCTGGAGCTGTGGCCCCTGATCGTCTAAAACAGGCCTATGTGAATAGGTGTTTAAGAGAAAAAGGGCTAGATGTTATTGGATGGGACTAATATTATTTTTTTAGCCCAAACCCGTGCTTGAAAAGTAGAGATAAATTTTGGATAAGATTTGAGTCTGTTTCCATCATGGCAAGTACGAGTTTATTTTTTAAGTGAAAGCGATGCTCCACTTCCTTTTCTACCATCTTATCACTTTGATCATGTTTAATTTTATTGGGGGCCTTGACTGCATAAAAGCGATCAATTCTTTTTTGTCTTTCTACTTCAAATTCGAGAAAGTTGAAAATCTCATGGTCTTCGCCAAGTTTGTCGCTTTCTCTTTTTCTTTTTTTCTCTTCGACTTTTTCATTTTCATCAAGAATGAGATCCATTACATCTTCAAAGCCTTTGAGTTCTGCCATTTTGTCTGAATCAAGTCTTTTAACAACTTTTTTATTCATTTTCTTTTCTCTTTTTCGAGGTTCTTTAACATCTTTTCATAGTAGAGATTTTCTTTTACCAGATCTCTTAATGCCCTTTGATTATTTACGGCGATATTGAGATCATTTGTTATGTCTTCAATATTGTGATTACTCACTCTTTTTGCAAGAATCGTACTTTTTTGAAGCAGTGAAATTTCTTTATTTTTTAGGCGATTACTTTTGATCTTAAAGTGATTGGGTAATTGCTCTTCATCAGAGAAAATTGAAAAAGGGCTCATGATAATATCATGTTCCGTAATGATGTATATTGGATAAGGAAAGTGTGGGTCTACTCGCAGGGCACTTAAGGCCTTTGAGAGTTGATCTACAATCTTAGTCGCTTCATTATAAGTTTTTCTATCGAGCTTGATGAATAAAGGACCTGTCCCCACTTTCTTTTTTAGTTGAGCTATAAGGTCAGTTAGTTCAAATTTTTCAATTTTCAGTTCTTCTATACTTGGTACTTTCATAGCTTAATTATAATACGATTTTCCTGTAGCACCAATTCTATCTACTTGTTCCTAGTGGCGAAATTCATTAAAATTAAAGAAGTTTTAAAAACCAAGGACAGTCGTGATATCTTATCCGTTTATAAATTTACCCGATGAATTTAGTTATCTTTTAAAGCTAAATTTTCAAATGTCACAAAAAGACTTGGGAATAGTTCAAAAGTTTTTTTATGACAGACCAGGACTCTTGGCCCTTGCAAAGAGAATGAGTGGTAAAGATGATAATCAATTTATTTTAGAGCGTGAGATTAAGGCCCAAGGATGGAAAGTCTATATTTCAAAACTTGCTTCAATGTATATAGAAAGAGCTCTTAGGGGAGAGTATCCGCTTAATGGTGATGTTAAGTTAACTGGAGAAATTCAAGCTTTTGAAGATCATTTAAGCAGCTTTTTTATAGCTGGTCATGGTCGTGCTTTCTTGCTGGGGTTTTATTATAAAATGTGGAGTATTGAGGCCGCGAGATCACATATTTCGATGAATGGTAATGCTCTTACTAATTTAGATGAAACATTGGTTTTAATTAAAAAGGTGCGCTCACGCGTACTACAAATAGATTATTTATTCATTACATTGCAACATCTGATTTCATTTATCGGATCAGACAAACTTGGGTTTCTTCTCGATCAAGGTCATGATCTCATCGAGATTTACACACATTTAGAACTTAATCAAAGAAAGAATCTGGTAGACAGTTTATTGTCTTATAGTTCTTCAATTAACGAAGTGGATTTTCTATCTCCACTTAATGTATGAGGCATTATGGAAGCGCAAAACTCTGTGTGGCAGTTGGTTAAAGATTTAGAAAATAAAAAAGGAATCACAGAGATTGTCATCAACGGACCCTCTACTGTTTTTGTCGAAAGAGCAGGGCAGTTTATTCAATTAAATGTTCGCTTAACCAAGAAAGACATGTACGACTTCATTGACGAAGTCGCAAGATTTAACAAAAGACAATGCAATCAAGACAATCCTATTCTCGATGGAAACCTACCTGATGGAAGTAGGATAAATGCCATTGTTGAACCTTTTAGCTATGGTGCTCCTGCGATTTCTATTAGAAAGTATTTAAAGCATATCGCTTCATTTCAAAATGATCCCAATGTTTTTGGCCTAGGTCCAAAATGGGTTGAGTTTATGAAGGCCATTATTTCTTCAAAAATGAATCTTCTTATCTCTGGAGGAACAGGGGTTGGAAAGACAACATTTATGAATCTTCTTCTGGGTGAGTTGAATACGGCCGAGCGTGTGGTAACAATTGAAGATACATTAGAGTTATCGATTAATAGGCCTAATGTTGTCCGTTTAGAAGCGGGCTCAAGAGTCGGCTCTTCTGCTAATATCTCCACACGAGATCTCGTTAAAAACACTTTGAGAATGCGCCCTGATCGCGTCATTATCGGAGAGGTTCGCGGTGGCGAATTATTCGATCTTATGCAGGCCATGAATACTGGTCACGACGGTTCTATGACTTCTATTCACGCAAGCTCTCCTGCTGAATGCTTTCAACGAGTAGAAACACTATTTCTAATGGCCGGATTTGAAGTTCCTATTCCCGTAATCAGAAGACAGCTTGTTAGCGCAGTTGATTTTGTTATTCAGCTTACTCGTGATCGCGAAGGCAATCGAGTTGTTGGCGAAATTAGAGAAATCACTGGGATGGAAGGAGAAAATATCACAAGCCAAGTCATAGGACGCTACGAAGATGGTAAGCTTGCGATGACAGGACTTTCTCCTCAGAAAATGGACAGACTCCATAAAGCTGGTGGTCTGCCCTTAGCATTTTTTAGTAATTAATAAGAGCTATTAGAGACGAGACCATTCATAATGGCCACACCACTACTTGTTCCAAGACGTGTGGCCCCAACACTGATCATCTGTTGAGCGTCATTTAGTGAACGAACTCCACCAGAGGCCTTTACTTCAATGTGACGACTCACACTTTCTTTCATCAGCTTTACATCTTCTACAGTTGCTCCACCTGTTGAGAAGCCTGTTGATGTTTTAACAAAATGGGCACCAGCTTTTTCACTTAACTGGCACGCTTTGACAATTTCTTCTTTTGTTAAAAGGCAAGTTTCAAAAATAACTTTAACTGTTTTTCCCTCGGCGGCCTTTGTAACGGCCAAAATATCGTTGAAGACTAACTCATCAAGTCCTTCTTTCAATGCACCAATATTGATGACCATATCAATTTCATCGGCCCCATCTTTTATGGCCTCAGTTGTTTCAAATGCTTTTACTGAAGAGGTATTGGCGCCGAGAGGAAAACCAATTACTGTACAGACCATAACCGTTGAGCCTTGAAGTTGTTCTTTTGCTAGCTTGACCTGTCCTGGGTTGATACAAACAGAGGCAAAGTCATATTTTTTTGCTTCTTCGCATAATTTAATAATTTGCTCTGTCGAAGCTTCCGGTTTTAAAAGAGTATGGTCGATCATTTTATTAATTTGTTGCATTGTTCCTCCAACTGCCTAAAACCATATCAAAGTTCAAATTTTGTGAAAAGGGCCATTTAGTGATAGCTTAATGAAAGAGGTTTCATGCAAAAATTAAAGTGGTTTAACCGACCGTTATTTATTCTTATTCTTACTATTGTGGCCCTTGGAGTTAGTTACTATCTTTATCTTGATAGTTATCTACGTTTTCAAGATGCCATGACTCAGTTTGTCCTTAAATATAAGTTGGAGGATAAGCACCCCATCGATACAAATTCATGGGTTATTATTTTAACACTTTCTATTTTGTTGGCCCTTATTATTGTCGGGATGTCGGTTATTTATGTTTATTATCAGAAGATGATTCA
>NZ_AUNE01000058.1 GCF_000447755.1 Bacteriovorax sp. BSW11_IV
TGAATGTCGAAAAACTTAAGAAAAAAAGAATCGATGCGATTATTATCGATCAGTACAATCTTTTCTATCTTGATCCCAAGCACCAATTAAAAGTTTTACCTAATTCCCTAAAAGTTTTGCCACTAATGTTAGCGGGTAAAAAAGAGAATGTTGAGTACTTCAATAAACTTCTTATTAAATATAAAGAAAAGAAAAGTATCCAAGAAATGATAGAGTTGAGGTTGAAAGAGTTAGGTCACTTTTATATCGCAAATCATAGAAATTATTTTCTTACTCAATATTTTAATATGCCTTCTTATCTATGAAAAAAGTTTCTAAACGTATTGAGATCATCGCAAATATCCTTGAGGCAGAAGATAAAAATGTCTGGGATTTATGTTGTGATCACGGACAGCTCGGTTCCTATTTACTCGAAAATAAAAATGTTCGAAAAGTTTTCTTTGTGGATAGAGTTCCAAAAATTATGGATTCATTAGAGAAAATTCTTAATCACTCTTTTTCTAAAGAAAGGTTTGAATGTCAGACTCTTGATGCTCATGAAATTGATCCTACACCTAATGATGTCATTACAATTTGTGGCGTAGGGGGACAGCTCGCGATTTCTTTGATGAATGCTTTTTTAAAGAAATTAAAAGAAAGTGAATCGACTTATCTTATCTGTGCTCATTATCATATGTATGATTTGCGTTTGTTTTTAAGAGATAATCATTTGAAATTAATTTCGGAGAAATTAATTGAGGATCAGGGGAGAATGTATGAGCTTCTCTATGTTTCACATATGGGAAGTGAGGAAATTCCTCTTATTGGCAGTAAAATGTGGGATTTTTCAAATCTCCATCATATACGCTATTTAGATAAAACTCTTTCTCACTATCAAAAAAAAGGGCACCAAGAAAGTGCCCCATATCTTTTGTACAAAAACTTAAAAGATTCTCTTAAAAATTAATATGATTCGTAGTCTTCAGAAGAATCATAGACTTCTTCGCTCTGAGGCTCTGTCATGGGAGCTTCTCCAGATTCTTCTTCATCATATTCTTCTTCATTCATTTTCATATTAGGCTTTTTCATTTCGCCTTCCATGGGATTTACCATTGAATCCATAGAATCAATTGTTGGTTCTTGTTCCATCATCTCTGGTTCACTTTCGTAATCCTGCGCCATTGACGGCACATTGAACGCCAAAAGAAAAACAAAGAGGGGTAATAGGCCAATTAACTTCTTCATTAACACGTCCTTTGTTATCTCTTCATATTTTAACCAAAAATGTAGGATATTCAATTTTAAAAGACTCTGCCTCTCTAAGTGTTGAGAATTACGATGCAATAAATTTCAATAAGGTCATATAAATGGCCGTGGCAGAGAAAATACTCAAGAGAGTTCTTTCAAAGAGATAGTGAATCGCGAAGGCATAAACGCCTACAGCAACACGGATAATGTATTCTGGATTAGTTGAAAAATCGCGGTAGCAATAGACGATTAGAAAGAAAATGATTAAGTCTGTTAAATTCTTTTTGAAAAATTTATGAGCAAAAAATTTCGAAAAACTTTTTTGAAAAATTAAAGGAAGCAGTCTCGTAAGTTGAGTTGAGACGATGAGAATTAGAGTGAATGCAATTTTTTCAGTTATCGTCATATTTTCTTTCTCTTCATATTAGCGGCAAAGATAACAATAAAAAGAGCGATCAAAGAAAACTCGGCACCTTTACTCATTTCAATTACTGTTGCTGGTGCCATACTTCCAGCGACACAACCCAATATCCAGTAGAAGTGATTTAAGGCAAAAACTTTAAACCATTCATTATTAGTAAAGTTAACTTCATCATAAAAACTCATCATCCCATAGTTTTCATCTGTAAGTGCCATTAGCAAATAGGTTCGTTTCCAATTCTTTTGAAAGAGTCCTATTTTATTTAAAACATAGAAAATATGGCGTAAATTTAAAGTGAAAATTGTTATGAAGAGAAATGTCCAACTATAATCTGCTTTATAAAATTCTAGAGCGATAAATTGCGCTGCCCCTGCAAAACAAAATGTCGCAATCAAAAGTGCTTCAAATGGACTACCACCTTTGGCCTGAAATAAAATTCCGTAGGTCAATCCAAGGGTAAGATAACCTGTAGCAACGGGTAGAGATTTTATAAAATATTCTTTCATAGGAATATTTTAAAGATATTAATCAGCGCCGCAAGATTTTTCTTAAATTGATTTGTTTCTTTCCACTATCAAATCCTTTCATTACAATATTTTTTATGAAATTAATTACACTTTTCTTTTTTTTACTTCTAAGTACAAGCACAATTGCGGCGAGAAATTTTTCGCAAACAACAAGTGGAGGCGTTTCCCTTGGAGCTTACCAATCTGGGTATTTGTACTATCTGTCTAATTTTATAAAAAAAGAAAATGGCGCACACGTTACCACTGATGTTTTCACTGGTGCATCTGCAGGGGGAATTAATTCACTTATCACATTGATGGAAACATGCTCTGAAGATTTCTCGAATCCTATGGATTCTACGCATTGGAAATTTTGGGAGGGAATTGGATTAAATTCTATTTTTAAGGACAAAGATGTTAAGTCCTATAGTATTTTTAATAGACCAAACTCTCTTCCTTCATTGCAGGCATTAAGACTGAAATGGTTTAGAGGACTCAAAAAGGGATGTACTGTATACCTAGGTCTTTCAGTCACTCGTTTAAAAGAAGAGATTGTTCATTTAAATGAGAACTTAACTTTGGCCAAGCTTAAAGAGAATCTATCTTTCAAAATCACTGGTCAAGGACCAGGGATTGCACCGAAAGTCGAAAATTTTCCAATTAATCACAGTGGAAATATGGCCCTACCATTTTCAAAAAATGATGATTTAAAAAATTATGATTTACTTGAAAATATTCTTTATGCTTCTTCTGCTTTTCCTTTGGCCTTTTCTCCTGTTGAGGTTCAATACTGCTTAGTCAAAGCAGGTGAAAGAAGTTGTGAAGGAAAAGAAATTAGAGATAGCTTATTTGTAGACGGAGGAATTTTCGATAATACTCCTCTAAATTTTGCTAATAAAATTTTAAAATATTTGAAAAAGGATCAGCGATATGAACATATTGTTATGGATTCGAGTTCACATATTCTCACTGTGGAAAATAACGATAAAAAAGAGGCCCTCTCTGATGTCGATATTACAGAACTGACATACTCTTTATTTTCACGTTTTGTTAATGCTTCACAAAATTATGAGCTTTTAGATTTTGTTAATAATAACCCAGAAAAGTTAAAGAAAGTTCTCGGCACACGAAATGAGTATTCATTAATTAGTACTCCTTTATTTCATTTCTTTGGCTTTTTTGAAACAAGTTTCAGAGAGTTCGACTTCTACTTGGGAATGAATGATGCCCGTCAATTCATTCAACACCAGTTAAAACTTGAAGACACTCTTCTAAAAGAGCTTACAGCTAGAGATCAGTTGAAACTATCGTGTTTGGAAAACAAGGTGCATTGCTCTAAAGTTAATGACCAAAAATTCTTACAGCTTTTTCAAATCTCTCTTTATAAACTTTATTCATATTGTGACCCCAAGATTTTAAAGGACAATGAAGTTAAGGTCTTTAGTCATGAATGTAATCTTGCATTGAAAGGTAATAGTGTTCCCATTGTTTATAAGCACAAACTGAAAGATTGGCGTAAATTTGATGATGAAGGACCTCTTAGTTATTCAATAAGACTTCTTACCGCCCTCGATTTTAAATTCGATGAAATTATTAAAAGTGATGATCGCAGAGTTGTATTAAAAGATATTAAGAGCAAAATTAATCATATGCTTTCAATTTTTATCAGTAAGCAAAAAGACGATTTCTTTTTCAAGCGTGAATCTCTTGGGAAGAATGTTGTTGATTTAATTGCATACACGACTAAAAAGAATTATTGGTTTGTAAATTTTGGAAAATCACTTGAAATTGGCTACAAGTTAAATCCATCGGATTCAATTTTTTTAGATGATTTCAACTTGAGTCTTTCATTGATGTATCAAAGTACATTTCCATCAATAAACTCGGATCGTGTTGAACAGTCACTCATTCCAATGGCCGGTCTTTCATATCAAGTACCTTATTTAAGTTCTCTGGCCTATCAATTTTCATTGGGCCTTAAATATGGTTATCAATTTTCAACAGGAGATGATTCAGGAAAAGGAGAGTGCCAAAATGATTCTAGAAGCATTGTAGAATGCTCCACCAGCGTGAAGCAGTTTTATGCTTCATTGATGTTTTTAGATAAGTTAGGGCTGACCTATGCTTATCAATTTTATAGAAACCCTATAACTGACTCACATATTAGAGATAAGTACCTGTTTTTAACGGTTTACATCGATCTTTAATAGATTTAGCTTATTGGTCCATCACTATTATATAATTTATTTCAATCGCCTTTCTTGCGATCATAGATACATGACCACTTTGGGGTGGGGGAGTTTCTATGAATACAATTTTTGGATTAGCAGTGATAGGTGGGGTGGTGAGCTTATTAAGTACATCGCTCGGAGCTGCATTAACCACATTTTTCACATCATCAAATTCTAAGGTAAAAAAGCTGAGTATATCGATGGATTTTACTTTAGGGGTTATGCTTTCAGCAGTGGCCTTTTCCCTTGTCGGCCCTGAACTTGTTGCTTCTTTTAATGAACAAAGCAAGCTGAGATTAGTATTAGCATCTTTCTTTGTGGGGATTCTTTTCATTGGTCTTCTAAATAAGTTTGTAAATTTCAAGATGGATCACAATAAAGGACAAAGCAAAGTTTTTAATTCATCAAAGATTGTTTTGGCGTTGGCACTTATTTTACACAATTTGCCAGAAGGTATGGGGGCCGGAGCTAGTCTTGCGGCCATGGACTTTGCAAAAGCTCTTCCTATTCAAGTTGTCATTGCTGTTCAAAATATCGTTGAAGGACTTGTTTTAGCATTGTGTTTTATATCTTTTGGTCTTTCTACTAAGAAGGCCATAGCGTTTAGTATTGGATCAGGTCTCGTCGAATTATTAGGTGCCATTATCGCAGGAATCGCATTAAATTTCTCATTAATGTGGTTGCCAGCTCTTTTATCAGTGGCCGGTGGGGCAATGTTGATGTCAGTGCTTATTGAATTTCAAGAGGGGATTAAAGAGTATCGAACTTTTTCTAAATATCAATTTTTATCGGGGATCTTAATAGTGCCTGCTATCAATATGTTTTTTTAGGTAAAAAAAAAGGGTGTCTAAGACACCCTTCTTTTTTAGATATTAGTTTCTAAAGAAGTCGATACTTGTGATTTTTGTAACGTCTTCACCGCGGCACTCTTCCATTCCACAGTAAACAGGAGCTTGACATGACTTACCGTCTTCCCCTCTTCTCCAAGTATAGTCAGTGTGACCTCTTACAAGGATACCTTCAACTTCACCACTTGTAGCATTGAATACAGCTGAACCTGAGTTACCAGCAAATGTATCAAGGTTTGCTACGAAGTAAACATCATTGCTACTTGTTCTTACGAATGCATCGTCAGCAACTTTTGTTGGAAGACCTGTTGGGTGACCAATAACAAGAATTTCCTCTCCAACTTGAATATCCCCAGACTTTCTGAAAGTAAGGGCCTCTCTGTCAGTAACAACTCTATCAAGTTCAATAACAGCGTAGTCATCTTGAGTTGAAGAAATTAGTTTTCTTTCAACTAGTTTAGAACAAGTGTATACACTGCTCTTAGGAACAGTATATTCAGTTTGGTTTTCAGAAGTTTTAGCAAAGTCGAAAACCCAAGCAGTTCTCTTACATGCAGATTGAGAAGTAACACAGTGACCAGCAGTTACCATATATTGCTTATCATTGTGCTCAACTAAGAAACCAGAACAGCTTGCAGAAGTTACCTGACCATTAAATTTCTCATCAGAGCAAACTTTAAGTTTTGATCCAGTTAGTTTGTATGTATCGCTTGAAATTTCTTGTAGGTTGCCAGTACTAACCATACCAGCTGTTGATTTTGCTAGTTTAAGGTGTAGTGGGTTAGTTACTTCGAAAATGTCTAATCTATTATCTTCTCCATAAACTACCTTATCCATGGCGTTTACGTTCACGTTAAGAAGTAAAACAGATGCTGTAAAAATCGTCCATAATTTCATAAATCATCCTTGTAATTTTGTTCGAGGTTTCATTATCAGTGATATCAATCTTTTTATGAAGTACTTTTTAGTACTTGTTTCTTGTTGAAAGAAAATATTAGAAATGTAGAAGACTGTTTTAGTTGGTTATTTGAGAATTCTTAAATTCTGTTTTTCTAATTACTTAACTTAAAGAATCTCAATCTAAGTCCGATAAACAGGGAAAGGTTTTTTATTAGGATTTGAAATGAGTCAAAAAGAAGCAAAAGCTGTTTGGTGGATATTCTGTGTTATTTATTTCATCATACTTCTTGCGGTATTCGTTCTCCATGCAGCTGTTGGATTCAATATTGAGAACCTAGGTTCTTTAAAATATACGTTAGTCTTTATGGTGCTGGTCTACTTCTTTATTAAGATGATCGCAAAGCACTTCCACGCTCAATGCAGCCCTGTTAAGTATTACTTTATTACTTTGGTCATTTTAGGATTGAATTTTCTTTTTCAGAATTCATATGTGAACAAGTACAATTATACTTTTAAAATGGAAGATGAGAAATTCAACCATATTGGTCCGTTCAAAATGGCCAAACTTCCGTCTACAAGAGTTTATCTGGCCATATATGGCGCAGTTGATGCTCTTTCTTTTCGCAGCATTGATAAGGAGATGATGGATTATATGAGAGAACATCTCGTTGAGTTTTCTCTTTATGAAGAAATGAAAATTCTTTTAGATCCAGAGCATATCAAAAATACATGTAAGTTTTTTGCTAATGAAAATAATCCTGAAATAGAGTGCGCTAAGCATTTGATGACGACAATTAATGATCGTTATACTTTTTTGGCCACTGGAACATTTCTAAAAATCCATTTGTTATCAGATTTTGCAAGACTGTGTCTGGAGAGAAATTCAAACGAGAGATTTCAAAAAATTCTCGATCTTAGAATGGCAAATTATGCATACCGCCTCATCTATGAAACGATGGATATTGATCTCAAGACTATGAAAGAGGCCTCACTTTTGGGCTTTGGTTACAGACATGAAAATAAAAATAAACTGACACGTGTGGATCGATATCTTGTTTTAAGAGATATTCAGGCCATCCGCGAAATAGTATTAAATCTTGAAAAAAGTGGGCAAGACACAGTAGATAGTTATCTCCAAGATAAAGACTCTTCTGAACTCTTGCGTTTTAGTGAACTTTGGTACGATGACATTGCTCGTTTAAAAATTGCCGCAAAAAAATATAGTGGTCCACTCTACAGTGAATCTGAATCTGATTTTATGGAAATCTTTTCAAAAGTAAGATCAGAGTCATTGGTCTATAAATTAATGTCTCAGGTATTTTCATTGGAAACCAATCTTGATGGAAAGAACTATTTACTGGGCCTAGAAAAAAATTCTAAACAGAATCGTTTCATTAAATTGGTACAATCTTTAGATAAATAGTGACCGATCGTTTTCGGCGGATATTTTTTATTCTGGATATCTAGACAAAATGCTCCTAAAATTAAATAAATTTTAGGAGATTATTATGAAACACATTCTTATTTGTCTATGTTCTCTCTTTTTAACTTCTCAACTTACATTTGCAAAAGGTGATCTTGCTGCTCTTCAAAAAAGAGGAGTTCTAAAGGTCGCTGTTGATACGACGTATCCCCCAATGGAATACGAAGATGAAAATGGGAAAACGATTGGCTTTGATGTTGATATGGCAACAGAGCTGGCTAAACGCATGGGTGTTAAGGCCGAATTTGTTGTTATGCCATGGGATGGTATTTTGGCCGGACTAACGGGGAAGAGATACGATGTCATTATATCGAGTATGAATATTACTCAGGACAGATTAAAAGTTGTTAACTTTGTTGAGTACGCAAAAATGGGACAGATCTTCATCTCAAGACAAAAAGATGAACCTGTAAAGACCGTGAAAGATCTTGCAGGAAAAGTTGTTGCAGTTCAACGAGATACAACTTCGAGTGAAGCTGTAGATGGTTTCAAAAAAGATGTCAAAATTAAAGATATTAAAACTTTTGTCGCTGCAACGGATACATTCTCAGCATTGAAATCACGTCAAGCTGATGTCATCGTAATTGATGAGCCTGTTGGAAATTATTATGTGGCCCTTGATTCTAAAACATTTGTTGTTACTGGACAGGCCATTGCTCCTGAGCCTATTGGTATTGCAATTCGTAAATCTGACAGCGAAGTTTATGCTGAGATTTCAAAAGTAATGGCGGCGATGAAAAAAGATGGTTCATTTAATACAATTTATAAAAAATGGTTTGGGACTGAACCAAAAAATTAAAAGTAGGATAGTTTGGAACAGTTAGGATTTTTAGATTTTTCTTTTCAAGTCGTTATCCCAAGACTCATTCAGGGGATGGGGATAACGCTTCAATTAACTCTTATTAGTGCGGCCTGTGGGCTTTTTATTGGATTATTACTCGCTCTTTTTAGAATTAGTAAAAATCCAATACTAGGTGCTTTCTCTATAAGCTATATTACTTTCTTTAGAGGGACGCCGCTTCTTTTACAAATTCTTTTCATCTATTTCGCAGTTCCCACTATCTTTGATATCACGCTGGATTCATTTCCCGCAGGTGTTCTGGGGTTGAGTTTGAATTGTGGTGCTTATTTTGCTGAGATCTTTCGCTCGGCCATCGAGTCTGTGCATAAAGGACAACTCGAAGCGGCCAGAGCACTTGGTCTTGGTTACTGGCAATCAATGATTAGAATCATTATCCCACAAACTTTTAAGAGACTTATTCCACCTATTGTAAATGAGCTTGCGGCCCTATCAAAAGATACATCACTTGTCTCTGTTATCTCTCTTGCTGAACTTCTCTATACAACTCAGAGATTAGGGGCAAAGTATTTAAGACCTTGGGAAGTCTATTTTTGGGCAGCAGTTGGTTACTTATGTATTGTTTTGATGTTCACACTCATCTCAACATATGCTGAGAGACGATTAGAGAGTAAGGGTGGAGTTTAATATGAAAGAAATCATTCAAGTTAAAAATTTGAGAAAAAGTTTTGGCCACCAAGAAATTTTAAAAGGAATTGATCTCTCAATTAACAAAGGTGAAGTTCTGGTTGTCATCGGCCCAAGTGGTTCAGGGAAATCAACACTTCTTAGATGCGTAAATCACTTAGAGGTTCCAACTTCTGGTGTCGTTTATTTCAATGGTGAATCTATTGGCGTTATCGAAAAAAATGGTAAGCACGTTAAGAGAAAAGAAAGTGAACTAGATAAGCAGCGCTCACATATCGGAATGGTTTTTCAATCGTTCAATTTATTTCCACATATGACTGTTTTGCAAAATATTATTGAAGCGCCAATTAGGGCAAAGAAAATGGATAAGGATAAGGCCATTGCTCTTGCAAAGGAGCTTTTGGCCAAAGTTGGCCTGGATGAAAAGGCCGATGCTTATCCGCGCTCTCTATCTGGAGGCCAACAACAGCGTGTGGCCATTGCTCGTGCCTTGGCCATGGAGCCAACTGTTATGCTCTTTGATGAACCGACTTCGGCCTTGGATCCTGAGCTTGTGGGCGAAGTTCTTGAAGTTATGAAAGATCTCGCAAGAGAGGGCATGACCATGATGGTGGTAACCCATGAGATGGGCTTTGCGAAGGAAGTGGGCACCGAAGTGGTTTTTATGGATCATGGCCAAATAGTTGAAAAAGGGAAGCCTGAGGATGTCTTTTCACACCCTAAGGAGCCGAGAACACAACAATTTCTGGCAAAAATCCTCCATTAGAAAAGTGTCTATTAAATAGTATTACCTTATAGATTTTTCTATCTTAAGGTAAATTTTTAGGGTTTGAGGTAGGGTGAACTCCACACAATGGAGCACATATGAAATTCATCCTACTGGCCCTAATATCAAACCTTATTCTCGTTAATTGCTTTGCTATTGATTTAACTGAAGAGATAAAGCTCTTAAATCGTGACTACGGTAGAGTCATGGATTATCCCATTGTTATCTTTGATAAGAAGGAAGTTGTACCCCTGGTGGCAGGAAAATCGGAGAGTGAGAGCTCAGATATTATTAAAAAATATCTCTTAGATAAATATGAAATTCAGGCGACCGATAATGAAGCGTATAATTTAGTTCCTTATTTCACAGTCATGAATGGCTCCGCAGTTGCTCTTCCTTTTTTTCAAGGAACGTGGAGAGATAAGCGAGTTCATTTTTGTGCGGTATTACCTAATGGAAATGATAATGATCTAAAATCTGAAGTGAGACGTATCTTAGGTCACGATTCAAGAACAAACGTTTATGACGGTTTTGATTTTTCTTATTTTGAAGAGAATTTCACACTAGAAGAGCTTTATCTTTTTTCACTTTATCATGAACTTTCTCATTGTTTAGATACTTACTTTTTACCAAAAAATTATGAAGGTGAGCCAAGTGGGCACGGAGTCCATAAGTCGGAATCATTTGCTGAAGTTAATGCACTTTTCTTGCTAGCACAAAGAAAAGGCATGAAGAGGCTGGGAGCAAAAAGAAGTCTTATACGTACGACTTATTCAAAATACATGGGCCCTTATTTTGCAGATAGTGACACTCCCATTTTTGGCGGTCAGCTTGTTAAACAAGGAGGTGTGATCTACTTCCTAACGCCAGCGATCTTGGCCGCTCAGAGACAACTTGAGAATTTTAATAGAGATGTTGTTGATTACAATCTCCAGCAAACACTTGAGTTATCGCGAGAAATTGTCGATCACCACGCCATTAACTCAAGAAGTTTTCACGCTCTTTTTATGGCCTACCAAGATGGATTTGAAGATGCGGGAGATCACTACAAGAAAATGGCCCAAGAAGTTCCTGAGCTCTTTTTAAATACATACTATGATCTAATATATTATCAGACGATTATTGAGGCGAGTCTCTAAAAATAAAGAAGACGGCCATCATCAAACACAGGCCCGCATACAAATAATTTTTTGTAATGGGGGCCTTCATATAAAGAATACTAAAAACCACAAATACAATCATCGTAATGACTTCTTGAATGATTTTTAACTGCGCCAGAGTGAAGTAATTTGACCCAATTCGGTTAGCAGGGATTTGAAAACAATATTCAAAAAAAGCAATGGCCCAGCTAATTACAATAACTGTAAATAGAGGGCCAGATTTATGATTTTTGAGATGACCATACCATGCGAAGGTCATGAAGATATTCGAGAGAGTAAGTAACAGAACAGTTCTTATCATGCATTTTCAGACTTTAAGCTAATTTCAATTCGCTTAAGTCTTCCATCTCCAATTGAATTTGTTTGAACATGCGTATCTTTGCTTAGGTACTCGTGAACAACTCTTCTCTCGGCCGGATTAAGCGGCTTCATTAGAATTGGTTTTTTACCTTTTAGTACTTTACTCTTAAGACCATCTACGATGTCAGTAAGAGACTTTTCTACTTTCTTAGAGTCAGTCGAGCGTGCGATCACCTTTAAGTTTCTTGGCATTTGAGTTTTATTGATAAGGTAGGCCCTTGCCAATTGTTCAAAAGCACTTAAAAGCTCGCCGTTATTTTTAATCAGAACTTTTTCATCTGCACCTGTAAAATTTAAGAAAACAGTATTCTTTTCAAAACTAACTTTTACAAAAATTTTCAGTCTTAAGTACTTAATAATTTCGATTAAAAAAGGAGTCACTAATTTCTTATAGATTGGTTTTAAAGTTACTTCATAAGTATTAGTTCTTGGTCCAAAGAAGAAGAATTTCTTACGTCCAAGTTTTTTAATAGCAATATTTAAAAGGTCTTTGTCATTAATCTGAAAATACCCTAGAGCACTTGTGATAATATCATCTTCACTAGAGGCCATGATTTCAAAACGTCGAGATGATTTTTCTTCAGCAATTGATGGAACAAAACTAGGATATTCTGCGGCAACAATTGGCTTAAGGTTAACAGGTTTGTCGTCAAATCCTCTTTTGTCTTTTTTACCACCACGACGATCAGATGATTTCTCACTATCTTTATCGACAAGTCTAAGTGTCTTGTAATCAATTTTTGGTTTAGGACAAATATCTTCAGCAAAAGAAGATTCATCTAGATCAAGCAGAGGGATTTTTGAATTAATATATTCATAAATCGCATCAAGGCATTGGCAATCTTCAAATGAACAGAAGCTGATGGCCTCTCCCGATTTACCAGCACGTCCAGTTCTACCAATTCTATGAACATAGTTCGCAGCTTCAATAGGCAGATCAAAGTTCACCACAAAGTTAACGTCTTTAATATCAAGACCTCTTGCCGCAACATCAGTACAAACAAGAATAGTAACTTCCTTAGAGCGGAAATCTTCCATCAGTTTAGTTCTTTTTTGTTGTTGCAAACGACCAGAGATTGGCTTGGCCTTAAATCCCATTTGAATCAGCCATTCAGCAAGAAGGTGAGTCTGGTATTGTGTATTACAGAAAATAATTGCGTAAGCATCTTCATGACGACGAAGGAGATTTACAAGAAGTGGCATCTTCTCATCACTTTCAATCATCGCAATCTTATGATCAATATGATCCACAAGAATTTTATCTTCGTTAAGTCTTAGCTCTTTTGGGTGAGAGTGGAATTTGTAGGCCGTCGACAAAACGTCCATATTTGTTGTGGCCGAAACCATGACAAGTTGTCTCTCTCTTGGAACTTTATTTAAAACAAATTCGATATCTTTTTTGAAACCCATGTCGAAAAGTCTATCGGCCTCATCAAAAACAACACCCTGACATTTTGTACAGTCGATCATTTTTTGTTTAACGAGGTCAACTAAACGACCTGGAGTGGCAACGATGACTTGAGGGTTACCTTCAAGAATCTCTTTTTGCTTATCAATGCTCTCGCCACCAATAACGCAAACTGTACGTAGACCTAAGTCTGCTCCAATTTGGCTGAATACTTTATCCGTTTGTTGGGCGAGCTCTCTTGTCGGGCTGATGACAAAGTAGAGACCTTCCATATTATTTTGAATAAGCTTTTGTGTGATGGGAATGGCAAATGATCCCGTCTTACCGCTACCTGTTTCTGCTAGGGCGAAAATATCATCACCTGCAAGAACTGGTTCAAGCGTCATTTCTTGAATACCAGAGGCGTGTGTAAAACCAATTTTTTCAAGTGCGTTAATAAGAGTTGAGTCTAACTGAAATTCTGTAAATGCTAATTTTTTATCCATGGCCCTTTATACCCGAATTTTATCCTTCTGACTAAATATTGTTCGTAAAACCCTAAAAAAAACTTGATTAAGGCATTTTTGATTCCAATGTGCCCTAACTGTTAGTTATAATTACTTTAAAAGTATGAAGCTGCGGAGGAATCATGAAAAATCTAGAGGAAATTGTACAAGGGATAAATCCTGTTTATGAGCAGTATTTAAATAACCCTGAGCAACATTCTGGTTTTTTCATTGAAGATGACTTTCAGCTACTAATCTTGCGTGGATTGAAATTTGACGCAGAGGGATTACATATCCATTCCTACGGCTTTTTGATTAAAGAGCACAATATCTACGCTTATAATCGCAAGGATCAATGTTTGTATGAAATAGATAATTCTTACCTCGGTCTTTATGAGCGCATTAGGCCTTACTATGATCGAAACCATAAAATTTTGGGAAGTTATATCGAGGAGATTGATAAAGTTGAAGATGAACTTTATGCGATGAGAGCTCCTGCCCACTTTATGGAGACGTGGTTTAATTTGAAAAAAGATGTGTCGCGCATTGAGCGCTACTATTCTCGAAATATCGATGTCATTGATGAGTTTTTAGAGTGGGTGGAGAAGTTTGATTTCACAGGTCTTTCTGAGTTTAGATCTATTCGTGAGAAAATTGCTTCTCAAATTGCCCAGTGTCAGTCGCAAATGAATAAACTCGAATCGCTATATAATTATTTTATTTCAATCAAGAATGACCGATTAAATAAAAATATTTATCTGCTCACAATCATTTCGGGGATTTTCTTACCGCTAAATCTTATTGTAGGTTTTTTCGGTATGAATACTGAGAATCTTTTTTTCAAAGAAAATCCTTTTGGAACTAATTATGTGCTTATGATATTGGCTGGGGTCTTCTTGTTTTTCATTATCGGTTTTCCGATCGTGAAATTTGCTGATTTTATCTTGTCTAAGGTTTTTGGGCGTAGCCGCATTTACAAAAACATTTCCAAAAAAGTAGAAAATATCTCAGATGCATTCAAGCTCGACTTGTAATTTCAGTTAACTAGCATATCTGGAGGCCCCATCGTATTGGCTAGACGCATAAGCTGTGGTAGTTTTCGTTAAATCAAGTTGGGAATAATGGACAGACAGAAACAACTCAAAAAATTGCTCAAAGAAGTCTTTGGCTACAAGGACTTTCGTCTTGAGCAATCTAATATCATAAATTCAGTTCTAGATGGCAATGATACCATGGCCATTATGCCTACAGGTGGTGGGAAGTCTTTGTGCTATCAGATACCAGCACTTTTTGGCGATGGGCTTTGTGTTGTAATCTCACCATTGATTTCTTTGATGAAAGATCAAGTTATCAACTTGAAACAAAATGGTGTCGAAGGCCATTTTTTAAATAGCTCCCTTTCCAGCGACGAAAGAAGGGAAGTTGAGAGAAAATTGAGAAGAGGGGAAGTTAAAATCCTCTATATCGCTCCCGAAGGAATTTTATCTCAGTATATTTTAAATCTTTTAAGTGAAGTGAAGTTGAATCTCTTTGCTATTGATGAGGCTCATTGTGTATCACAATGGGGCCATGAGTTTAGAAAAGATTATACAAAACTCTCAATTTTGAAAGATACTTTTCCAAGTGTGCCGATCCTGGCCCTTACTGCAACTGCTGATAAGCGTACCCGTGAGGATATGGCCCATCAGTTGCGATTGAAAAACTTCAATACCTATATTTGTTCTTTTGATAGACCAAATATTCAATATACGATTTGTGAAAGAGAAAATGAAATTGAACAGCTTGATGAATTCATTCAAAAATTTCATAAAAATGACACTGGTATTGTGTACTGTCTTTCGCGGAAAAAAGTTGAAACGATTACAGAGAAGTTAAAAGATCTTGGTTATCACGCCATTTCCTACCATGCAGGTCTTTCGTCTGAAGAGAGAAATCGCAATCAAGAAATTTTCTCAAGTGCAGATCAAGTAATCGTCGTTGCAACAATTGCTTTTGGAATGGGGATTGATCGTCCTGATGTGCGCTTTGTTGCCCATTTAGATTTGCCCAAGAGCTTAGAGAGTTACTATCAAGAAACGGGTCGTGCTGGACGTGATGGAAAAGAGGCCAGCGCTTGGATGCTTTATGGCCTATCAGATGTGGTAAAGCTTTCTCGTATGCTTGAGATGACAGAGGCCAGTGAAGAATACAAACAGTATGCCCGCTTTAAATTAGATTTCATGTTGTCATTATGTGAAACAACTAGTTGTCGCAGAAAAATGCTTCTAAGTTACTTTGATGAACATATTGATGATTGCGGCAACTGTGATTGTTGCCTAGAACCTCAAGAAATGTGGGATGCCACAAAAGAAGCGCAGATGATGCTCTCATGTGTTTATCGTACAGGTCAGCTTTATGGTTCTAGCTATCTCATCGAAGTTCTAAGAGGCAGCAAAAATGCCAAAGTTCTCGATAGAGGTCACGATACTCTAAGTGTTTATGGCATAGGTAAAGATGTCGATAAAAAAGTTTGGGATGCTTTATTGAGACAGCTTCTCATGACTAATTATATTGCCATTAAAAATTTCGAATATAGAACACTCGCTCTAACTTCTCGTAGTAAAGAACTTCTAAGAGGTGAAGTGTCTCTTAAACTTCGTAAGAAAAAAGAAGAAGGCCAAGTTAAAATTATTCAAAAAATCCTATCGGGAAGTGCTCATACAAGTCATGGGCGCGAGGATCTGTTTGAAAAACTAAGAGGCCTTCGAATGGATATTGCTAAAGAAATGAAAGTCCCACCTTATGTGATTTTTAACGACAAAACTCTTCATGATATGTGCAATATCATGCCAAGATCAAAAGATGAGATGTTGATGGTTAATGGCGTAGGGCAAAGTAAGCATGAAAAATATGGTGACCAATTTTTAAAGGTCATAGGAGAGTATATTTAATGAAATTCAGTGATATGGCCCTTTGTGAAACTTTGCTGAAAAATGTAGAAAAGCTTCACTATAAGAGTCCAACACCTATTCAAGAAAAATCTATTCCTCATCTATTATTAGGAAAAGATCTTATTGGAGTAGCTGAAACAGGTTCAGGAAAAACAGCTTCGTTTTTATTACCGCTTCTTCAATATTTTCATTTGAATCCTCGCGAATTGAATGAAAAGCGCAAGATTAAAGCTCTTATTTTGGCCCCTACAAGAGAGCTTGCTCATCAAATCAATGATAGTATCTCTCGTTATGGGAAAGGTCTTGGGCTTAAGTCGACAGTTATCATCGGTGGTGTTGGTCCCAATCCACAGCTTAAAGAGATTAAATTAGGTGTTGATATTCTCGTTGCAACAACTGGCCGCTTAGTTGATTTTTTACGCACAGATGAAGTCGATCTTTCTCTCGTAGAATATTTTGTTTTAGATGAAGCTGATAAAATGCTTGATCTTGGATTTAGTGCAGACGTTGAGAGAATTGTAAAAAAACTCCCTAAAAAAAGACAAACGGCCATCTATTCGGCAACAATGCCTGATCGTGTAGATGAGTTGTGTGAGAAAATTCTTACTGATCCAATTCGAGTTGAAGTTGGAATTCAAAATGTTCCAATTGATAGAATTGAGCAGAAAATTTATTTTGTTCGTACAGAGAAAAAAGAGCGACTCTTGGCCGTTCTTCTTGATAAAGAGAATATTAAAAAGGCCCTTGTCTTCACTAGAACAAAAGAAGCCGCTAATCAACTCGTTATCGATATAGCAAGGCATGGATTTAAGGCGCTTGCTATTCATGGCAATAAAACAAATGGTGCCCGCATGAAATCACTTAATGATTTCAAAAAAGGGGAAATTGAAGTTCTTATAGCTACCGATATTGCGGCCCGAGGAATTGATGTTCCTGATGTTGAATGTGTTTTTAATTTTGAACTTCCAAATGAAGTTGAAAACTATGTCCATAGAATCGGAAGAACAGCGAGAGCAGGTAAGAATGGTCGCGCTATTAGCTTTTGTGATATGGATGAAGAAGAAGAATATCTTACAGCTATTGAAGATTATTTAGAGTTTTCAATCCCTGTTGATGAAAATCTGCCTTATCTTGGTGGAAATAATGTCATCAAAAGAACAAAGCACAATAAAAAAAGGCCACAACAAAAAGGTGGCCCTGTTAAGAAGACAAATAAGAGAAGGTAATTACCTTCTCTTATTTAATTTTGATAGAAGTCTTAGAATTTCAAGATATAACCAAATAAGTGTAATCAGTAGACCAAAGGCCGAGAACCATTCCATATATTTTGGAGATCTCATTCTGGCCGATTGCTCGATAAAATCAAAATCCATAATTAAATTCAAGGCCGCAAGACCAACTACAAATAAACTAAAGCCAATTCCAATTGGGCCAGCTGAGTGAATCATTGGAATTGATGTTCCAAAAAATGACATGATAAAGCCTACGAGATAGACAATACCAATGGCCGCAGTCCCAAAGAAAACACATTTTTTAAACATTGGAGTGGCCTTTAGAAAGCCCCAACGATAACTCAGTAGCATTACGGCAAAAACAGCAAAAGTCAGAGTTACAGCATTGAAGACAATTCCAGGCATACGCAGTTCATACATTGAAGAAATTGTACCAAGAATAACACCTTCAACTAGTGCGTATACAGGTGCCGTGATTGGGGCCCAATTCTTTTTGAAGATCGTCACTAAGTAAAGTACGAAACCAAAGATAGCACTTCCAATAATCATTGGCATAACATTGCCAACGAGTCCTTCTGTCATTATTTGGTTCCATGTATAAATAAAAGTACAAAGAAGAAGTGCAAAGAGAATGAGCGTTTTATTAACAGTTCCAGTGATTGTCATATTATCACTTGAAGCTCCTGCCATATTATAGTTTTTTGTTTGAAGCATTGGATTTGATGATCGGAACATAAGTTACTCCTCGTATACTTTATTAAAATTTGCAAAATCAATTGTGCGTGATCCATCTTCTTCACGATTTAAAATATCAGCGAAGCGAGCACCACAGATGATGTCGTTAGATTGATACATTTTCACAGCGTGAATTGTTTGACCATAAGTATCGTCAAGACCTAAAAGTGAAACAACAAGTTCAATTGTCGAAGAAGAAATTTTTTCATCTGACATTTCAAATAATGGGCTATTCTCATCTATGATGTGAACACCTGTTAAACTTAATGAGAAAAATGGTGTTTTAGATTTTCTTAATTTTAACTCTTCAAATTTTCTAAGATGAATCCCTTCTTTAGAAACTGTATCATAGAGCATTGTAAGACCAATTTCAGCATTCATGATACGGTTGCTGCGAGCATTGGCCAAGCGAAACATTAGGGCCCTTTGTCCTTCAAAATTTGTGATAATCATATTTTTAGTGAACATGATATGGACTTTTGGCAAAGAGAACTTGGAAAAAATAAGGCCCGTCATTAAGGCAATTGAGAGCATACCGCTAAACATTTCTATGACAGAGATAAGGTTTCCGTAAAAGCTAATGGGGTGTATTGAGCCATAGCCAACAGTCGAGAGCGTTTGGACGCTAAAGAAAAAGCTATTAAGAAATGTGTGTTCGCCACTTATTGAATTTGGCATTACAAAGTACAGGGTGGCGAAAATAATATTTAATGAAAAGTACACTAAAAGAAAGAAGAGAATGAACTTAGCCCAACTTAGTTTCATCAGGTGAAAGTAAAGATCATCTTTTAATGAAAGAGGGGCATTCTTTTTCTTTATATTGTATAGGTTTTCGCGCATGTATTAATTCTAGTGGTAGTCTTTAACATACGCAATGACTCTAGGCGCTACGATTTCCTTCAAAATATGTAATGGACAGAACCTTTATAAGGGCCAATTTTAGGGCCTCATTTATAGGGTAAAGCTTATTGCCTAAATAGGGGTCGAGGAGTGTGATTTTTTTTGCGAAATCCCCAATGACAGGAGCGTCAATGGGGTCTAGGTTTTTTATTGTTTCAGGAAAGGCTTCCTTAATATATTTACAGATACTCATGCTTTTGTTGCCGTTTTTATCTCTCAGGGCGGCGGCCCCAAAAGATCGGCAAACAGATGGTCGAAACTCGTAATTCGTGCAATGTCCTTTTTTACCGTCCAGCGAAAGGCGTTTGTAGAAGACACAGACAAAGTCTTGTGAATTTTCTAATTGTTGTAGAAATTGTTCTGCGAACTCTACGCCGTTTTTATCTACAACTGAAAACGCCGTTGGAAGCATTTCTAAAATACTTGCACTGATTTCAGGACTAAGGCAGCATGCCCCGCACCCACTTAAACAAGGAAGTCCCATTTGTTGTTGATAGTTGGAGAAAGTCTCATTGGACTCTCTATAGATCGACTCAATATGCCCCGCGATTTCTCTATGCCAATTCATTGCAAAACCTACACACGTAAAAGCCGAGACGAATTCTATTTAGAAATAAAATTTTGGCAAGAAAAATCGTTCGAAATAGGTGTCCCACCTGTCTTTTTTTCAGTAGAATGGCGGTGTTTACTTAAAGGAGTTCATATGAAGTTTTTAATAGCTAATATGCTGTTTCTATTGGCATTTAATGCCTTTGCTAGTGAAAAATGGGCCATCAACCGCCACCATTCAGAAATTGTTTTTAAAGTTCCCTATATGAGTCTTTCAGAAGTCTCTGGTCGTTTCCAGATGTTTAGAGGGAGTATGGACTACGATAGAAATAGAGACGAGTTTAATAATGTCTCAATTGATATTGACGTCTCTTCAATTTTCACTGGCAATAAAATGCGTGATGAGCATTTACGAGAAAATGATTTTTTCGCTGTTGGGACTTATCCTACAATTACTTTCAAATCAAAGAGCATTGTTGAAAATAAGGGTGAGTTGAAAGTGATCGGAGATATGACAATTCATGGAGTCACAAAAGAGGTGGTCTTTACTGGAAAGAAAACGCCATTAGAAAGAGATACATGGGGTTACGAAAATATTTTTGTTGGCCTGCAAACAGATCTTCAAAGAGAAGATTTTGGACTTGTTTGGAATAAGACATTAGAGGCCAGTGGTTATCTTGTAGGAAAGACTGTCAAAGTTAATGTTACTTTTCAAATTCAACCTCTCGCTCGAATGACTCCTTTTAGCAAGCATAAGATTCCAGATACAAAAACGATACGTCTGCGTGAACAATATGCTCGTGGTGAAATCTCATTAGAGAAATATAAAGAATTATCAGGTGAGAAAACGGCCTATGAGGTGATTGTAGACACAGAAGATAAGCCTGTTAAAGAAGTTGAATTACTAAAAGAAAACGATAAACCTAAGGCCATTATTGCAGAAGCTCAGTCTCATAAAGAAAATTATCAACAGTTTAATAAAAACGGTCCACTGTACTACCTTAGTTCAATTGCTCTAGGTGTATTGGCCCTTTTTGGAACCGTTTCTTCATTTGTCTTTGTTGGAAGAAAGTTCTCTAATGTTGGTTTGAAATACACCCTTCAAGGTGTCATTGTTGTGATCTTTTCGTTGGCCTTCTATATTGTTGTGTTCGACGATTTTATGGCCTTAACAACATCTTTGTTTCAATAAAGTATGCCTCTTACGAGGCATACTCATTTTATAGATCAGAAAAAACGTCGTGTACTTTTTTTGTAACGATTCTTGATACAACCGTAGAGTTGATAAAGTAAATTACTGCCAAGATTGTAAGAGAGATAATACTTATTTCTAAAGTATTGAATGAGAATGTGCTCTTAAAGATGACTCTTGATAATGTAAAGGCCATCACTAGGCTCATTGTGACTCCCGCTAAAACTCCCAAGAATGATTGGATCAGAATTTCTTCATTGAGAATGCGAGAAATTCTTTCTCCTTTTAGACCCAGAATTTTGTATAAAGATATGTCTACGGCCCTTGTTCTTGCCTGATGGGAGATCAAAGAGAATACGACTAAAAGACCCGCGACAAAAGTCACTGCGGCCATGATAAGTAGAATTATACTCATGCTCTCTATGATGCCAGAAATCTTATCGACAACTCTCTTAACATCAATAACAGAGACGTTAGAGAGATCTTTTGCCGTTTCACTTTGAAAGGCATTAATGTCACTATCTTTGGGGTTTGAGAGGGCCATAAGATAAGTTTTTGGAGCATCTTCAAGAACACCTGGTCCAAAGTTGATAAAAAAGTTGGGAAGAAAGCTCGTCCAACGAACTTGTCTAAGTCCAACGACCTTGGCCTTAATGGGTATGTCTAGAATATCGAAGAGAAGCATATCATTTAATTTTGCTCCAATTCTTGACGCATAGTTTTGTTCTAGCGTGACCTCTGCAAATGGATCTTCTGGTGAATAAGAATGAGGAAGCCTTCCTTCAATTAATATTTCACTTGGTCCAATTGTATTTCTAAAAGTCAGATTGACTCCTCTGTTTCTCATTCGAACTTCACGCTGTTCTTCACGAGTGAGGGCCTCTTTTGTATCTGTTTTGAGGATTTCTCCATTAATTGAAATAAGTCTGGCACTTACCATTGGTGAGAGGCTTAATTCTCCCATTTCATATTTTTTTGCCAAAGAAGTTAGACTGCCAATTTGTTCTTCTTGAATGTCAAAAAGAAATAAAGATGGGCCATTCCCTTTGGTTGGCATTTCCAGCTCTTTTTCAAGTGAGCTTTTAATTGTTGGGATAAGAATCATCAAGAATGTAGAAAGAAAGATCGAACTAAAGACAAAAAGTGTCGTTACTCTGTGGCGTACAATATAAGTAAGAGCAAGCTTTCTTTCGAGTGGCCTTTTAGAGCGAGGGACACTGATTTTTTGAAGTAAGATATTTCCCAAAGGAAAGCCAATAATAGTCAGAACGCTAAATGTTCCTACAAAAATTGATCCAATGATAAATGAATTAGAAAGATAGACACTGACTACCCAGTAAAAAAGTACCATTGGCAAAAAGAGAAAATAATCGCGCCATTTCTTTTGAACTTCATCTGTAAAAGAAAAGAGAATCTTATAATCAATTCCAAGATATGGCAGTAAGAGTGCTGGAGCAAGTATTAGAGTCGAACCAATTCCAATTGCCAGTACTACAAAGATGCTTTTCATATTTAGTGAAAAGCTAACTTCTTGACCAGATACGCTAGTCAGTATCGTTGAAATAAGTGGAGAAGCTCCAAGTCCAAGAAGTGTTCCAATAACACTTCCGACTAATCCTAAAATGAGAAGTTCTCCGAAATAAATGAAGAAGATTTTACTTTTTTTGAGTCCAAGGAATTTAAATATGGCAAATTCCTTTCTTCTTTCGTGAAGAAAGCTTCTAAATAGATAGATGAGACCAAAAGAACTTAGAAAGAGCCCACATAGGCTAACGAGACCTAAAAAATCATTGAGATAAGTAAGAACTCTCGACACTTGCTGGCTTGTTGTCGCAGGAATTTCTACACGTATAGCATTGTCATCGATCTCTTTTGTTATTTCTTCTTTAACTTTATCGAGGTCTTTAACTTTGTTTCCAAGTTTAAAGTAATATGAATAAAATGCGGTTGAGCCTTTTTGAAGAAGTTTTGCTCTTTCTAATCCTTCAAGTGAAATATATCCACGTGGCGCCAGAGCACCAAATTGCATATTTTGACCTGGATCATCGGCAATAAAATCTTTTACCTTGAATTGGGCCTCACCAATTTTAAGAAGCTCTCCAACTTTCAAACCCATTTGTGGAATGAGCTCCTGATACAAATAGATCTCGTCGTCTTTCATATCTTTTAGTTCATTACCACTTAAAAGAGTGATCTTTCCGTAATAGGGAAAGCCTTCACCCATGGCCTTGATATTGATTAGTTTTGACTGTCCATTATAAAGACCCATGGAAAAGAGTGAGACGACCTTAGTGCTTGCTTCTACAGGAAGTCTTTGGCGGATGAGTTCTTCTTTGTCTGAATGAATTTTAATGCGTGAGCTTAGGGCCAAATCTGCACCTAAAATCGCTTTGGACTTTGAGGCAAGCTCTTCATTAAAACCTTGTTTTAAAAATTCAATGGCCGCAAGACCCATAAGACCAATCGCTAGGTTTAGAACAAATAAGAGTATAAACTTTGGAGAGCTCTTGAGTTCTCTATGAATTATTTTCAAGATCATGAAGAGTTCCATTTTCTAGGATTAGAATTCGATCACATTTGTGAGCTAGCTCTTGGTTGTGAGTCACTAGGATAAGCGCCATATCTGTGTTTTTAACAAGATCAAAAATAAGTCCCATCACTTCGTCACCAGTCTTTTCATCTAAGCTTCCACTAGGCTCATCGGCAAGGAGAACATTGGGTGTGTTGACAATTGATCTGGCGATAGCAACTCTTTGTTTTTCACCACCACTTAGTTCAGAAGGAAAGTGAGACGCTCTTTGATCTATTCCAACTTTTTTTAGGGCCTCGATGGCCTTTTCTTCTGCTGCTTCGACATTATTAATTTCAAGAGGAAGCATTACATTTTCTAGTGCACTTAAATGTTCAATCAGATGGAATTGTTGAAAGATAACGCCAATTTTTTTTGAGCGAAGCTCTGTGATTTTGTTTTCGCTTAAGTGAGTGATCTCTGTGCCATCGTAAAAGATTTGACCAAAGTCAGCTCTATCAATTCCACATAAAAGTGAAAGAAGTGTTGATTTTCCACTACCTGATTTTCCGAGAATAGCGATGGATTCTCCTCTTTCTACTGCGAGATCTAGGCCTCTAAGTACTTCAATGATATTTTGACCTTGTTTGTATTTTCTTTCTATTCCTACTGCTTCAATAATCATTTCTTTTCCTTTAAAACCGAAAGTAGAGTTGGCATAACATTCTTGGCCATTTGCACATGACCTTTCTCATTAGGGTGAATTCCATCTTCTTGGTTGTAGTCTTTTTCTCCGGCCACTTTTTCCAGAAGAAAGGGAACAGACTTTAGATGGTGTTTTGTGAGAAGATCGCTAAACATTTTTTTAAATGAACTCGTATATTGTTCTCCATAATTTGGAGGCATTTGCATACCGACTAAGATCACTTGGATATTATTTTCTTTGGCAATACTGATTGTTTGTTCAAGATTCTTTTTAGTGTCTTCTACTTTAAATCCGCGTAGACCATCATTGGCCCCAAGAGCAAGCACTAAGACTTGTGGTTTTGCTTTCAAATACCATTTAAGTCTTGAAGGCCCACTTGCTGAAGTTGAACCGGAGATACTGCCATTGATTATTTTGGCATCAATTTTATGAGTTTCTTTTAACTCTTTTTCTACCAGTGAAGGGTAGGAGTGTTCTTTTTGAACTCCGTAACCTGCTGTAAGAGAATCCCCGATGAAGAGGACATTGGTTTGCGCAAAAGTAATTGTATTTAGTAAAACTAAACTTACAATTAGAAGGGGTTTCATATTCATTGTTCAATCCTTGTAAGCAATTATTTTAACCCGAAACTGCACTTAGTGTCCTAAGTGCAATGTCAATTCTTTGTCATAAGTTCAATTCACGTTTAAGAGCGAGTCACCTCAAGCCCTTTATCTTTGATGGCCTTAATCACAGTTTCAATGTGTTCTTGGCCCTTCGTCTCAAGAGTGAAGTGAACGGCCGTTTGACCGAGATGCGTATTTGAGAATGTTCTGTTGTGATAGATATCAACAATATTAGCGCCAAAGCTTGCCACAATTGTTGCAATTTCCGCAATGATTCCAGGAGAGTCAGGAACTATAATTTTAAGACTACAAAGTCTTCCATCCTCAGAAAGTCCTCTTTCAAGAACTTTTGAAAGGAAATTCAAATCAATATTTCCACCTGAGATAACAATTCCAACTTTTTTATTTTTTATATTATCAATTTTTCCGGCCATAAGAGCTGCAAACCCAACACTTCCAGCACCCTCAACTAAAACCTTTTCAATTTCTAGAAGTTTCATAATAGCATGGGCCATTTCAAGCTCTGTAACGGTGACAATTTCATCAACGTATTTTTTAACAATCGAAAAAGTATTCTCTTTTACTGTTGTAACGGCAATGCCGTCAGCAATTGTTTTTTTCTTATCGATTGTAACAATCTTTCCTTCTTCAACCGATTTTTTCATGGCCGGCATTTGTTCTGCCTCAACACCAACGATGCGAATATTCGGATTTTGTTCTTTTAATGCAGTGGCCACTCCTGAAATAAGACCGCCACCACCGATCGGAACAATAACAACATCTAAATCTTTATTGGCCTCATACATTTCTAGACCAATCGTTCCTTGGCCAGCAATAATATCAAAATCATTAAAAGGGTGAATAAATGTTTGACCGGTTTGTTTTTGAATTTCTAATGCTTTTTGGTAAGCATCATCATAAAAATTTCCATGAAGTATTACTTGGGCACCAAATTTTTTTGTCCCTTGGATTTTGGAAAGTGGAGTTGTTTCAGGCATTACGATTGTCGCCTTTATTCCAAATTTCTTGGCCGCAAGAGCTACACCTTGAGCGTGATTTCCTGCCGAAGAGGCAATGACACCTTTACTTCTTTCTTCTTCAGATAGTTTGCCAATTCTATTTAAGGCACCACGAACTTTATAGGCCCCTGTAAACTGCAAGTTTTCTAATTTTAAGTAAACTTTGCAATCAACAAGCTCACTTAACATCGTTGAGTAGGTGGTAGGTGTTTTGATAATTTGCGAGTCGATACGCTCTTTGGCGTTTTCAATATCATTTAATGTGATCATAGGGGTCTCATAAGTTATTTTGTTCCCCTATGATAGTTCACACAATGTCTTTAGAGAAGAAAATGCGATTATTTTTTTTCGTGAAATTCCGCCTCAAATGTATCTGGTGCAACTTGTCTTGGACCATTCGGGCGAGCGTAGTTTGTCCCATTTTCATAGCTGTTATATGAAAAACCACCACCACGCCCCATGCCAAAAGTTGAAAATTGGACATTTCCTGATTGGATGGCCTTGGCAAAGTATTTTTGAGCAAAGGCGGCCAGAATGTGACGTGAACCTGGAACAACCATGGCAAGTCCCATAATATCAGTGACAAAGCCCGGAGTCATAAGAAGAAGACCACCTGCGAAAATCATAAGTCCATGGATGATTTGTTGGGCCGGGATTGCGCCAGTCTGAAGTTTTTGTTGGATTTCCGCTAAGATACTAAGACCTTGCGAGCGAGCTAGTCCAGCACCAACAAATCCTGTCGTTAGAACGATTATCAATGTATTTATTCCCCCAATTTCACCGCCAATAGAAAAAAGTAGATAAATCTCCAAGGCCGGCAAAAGGGTAAATAGAAAAACTAAAGGTAAAAACATAATGCCTCAATTGTTATTTGTAGAACCATAAAATGGTATTGCTTACATATATGTCAAGGTTTGAGGCCAATTTATCGAAATTCCTACAAAAAATTTACATTTAATTGATTTGTGAAAAAAAAGTGTCACATTTAAAATAGGTTCAGCACAGATGTTTATTTTGAAAAGGTCAATATGAGTAACAAAACGAAAGAACAAAACTACGAACTCCTTTTAAAAGAAGCGAAGGCGCTCTTGTTGCCAAGTGATCACTTTGTTTCTCGTTTAGCAAATGCTTGTGCTCTTATTCAAAAATACTTCAATCACCATTGGGTTGGTTTTTATCTCGTTGATGATAGTAAAAATATGCTTTACTTAGGCCCATTCCAAGGACCTATTGCCTGCACCCAGATTCCTTTTGATAAGGGAGTGTGTGGATCTGCTTGGGCAAGAAGGGAAACGTTGGTTGTTGATGATGTTCATCAATTCCCTGGGCATATCGCTTGCAGCTCTCTTTCAAATTCTGAGATTGTTGTTCCAATGATTAACGATGAGAACAAAGTGATAGGAGTTCTAGATATTGATTCAGTTAATTTTGGCTCGTTTAATAAAACCGACAAAGAATCTCTAGAGTCTTTGTGTCGTATGATTTGCCAATCAGTTTAAATCAAGCCAATTAATTTTTCCAAAACCTTGAATGAAGTGGGCCTGTGAAATTGTAATTTCACAAAAGTAGAAACCGTGGGTATTTGAAAAATTCTTAGAATTTGGAAATTGTTCGAAGTATAAATCTTGATATTTGAAATCACCTTGATGAATTTTTGCTTCTCCCATTAGGCATATTCTTTTTTCACTTTGTGGATTTTCTTTAGAACTATCGTAAAGAGTAAATGAAGTTTTAGAATTACTTACAATATTTTTATAATGTTGGGCGAGAGTAGAAATATAGATAATAATTTTGTTTTCATGGCGAACAAAGGGGACTATCGAGCCATAAGGATGACCGTCCATAAGTGTTCCTAAGACTGCACTTTTTTGAGTATCGATGAAATTAAAGGCCTCTTGTTTTAAAGTCATTTCAAATCCTTATGTAGTTTTATAAAGTATAACTATCTTCTTTGTTAATTTGAAGACATCTTATCGAAAATTGTCTATCATAACTCAAAATAATTGAAGGATTGAATGATGAAATATATAGCACTTTTTTTTACGATGGTATTTTGTTTTACATCTGCTTCATTGGCCAATAACTGGCAACATGTGGCCACCTATGAAGGTGTAGAGCTTTATAGTATGGAACACAATGAGCAGGGGCTTCTACCATTTAAGGCCGTAAGAGAATCAGAATTTCCGATTGAAAGCTTTGTGAAGTTGTTGATTGATTATGAACATAAATCAAAATGGGCACCTAAGTTAAAAAATGTAAAACTTCATAAAGAGCTTGGGGCCAATAAATATATCTTTAGTGAATATTACACAACTCCATGGCCGTTTTATGATCGCGAATTTTTACTACAAGGTGAAATTAAAAAAGTTGGTAGCAAAGTTATTTTTGAAGGAATTGAAATTCCTGATGATTCATTTAAAGATAATGATCATGTGAAGGCCAATGTACGTGTGCTAACTGTAACACTAACTCCTAATAAGTCTGGGACTCATATTGAATTTGAATTTATTGGCGACATGGGTGGGGCCATCCCTCATTTTGTATCGAATATTATTCAAAAAAAATGGCCAGTGCGTTTTATTCAAGCAATGGAAAAAACAATTAAAGAAGGCGACGTGAGAAATACTAAGGCCTATAACTCATTTGTCGCTAATTAATGAAATCTGCGAGTGTTCTATTTGTTATATTATTACATTTAATAATAGGGCCACTCGCTCAAATTTTTGTTCTTGTCTTTGTTCTTTACCTCTTTTTTGAAGTCTTATTTTCGAAGCGAAAAAGAAAAAATAGTGCGCTATCAATTCCAATGGTTATTCTTTTAGGTGTGAGCTTTAGATTTTACTTTATTTGGTATGGAGACTATCGCTTAAAAGAAGAAGGGGACAAGGTAAGAAAATATTTCATTAAAAATTTGCATTATCCCACAAAAATTGATGCTAGGCTTTTTACCTGCTTATTTTGCGAGGGGGTTAAGTATGAAACAAAATTGGACAATCAAAAGTATCCTATACTCTATTACAATCTTTCTTATCCATTTGAGCGAAGACGGTTTGTCTTTGATCCAAATTCAAGCGACAAGATCAAAGATTTTTGAAATTAGAGTGTGAAGTTGATATGGCTTCACCAGTGCAAAGCTAATTTCTTTTCCAATCAATTTAACCAACTCCTCCGTGAAAAAGGCACTTACCATAATTACTGGAGTCGCCACATTAACATGTTTGTAGCTTGAGCGAATGGCATAGATAAAGTCTTTGCCCGTCCCAGTCTTCAAATGCATGTCTGTCACAATACAATCGAATTTTTGCATGGAGGCCTTAAATAGTGCTTCACTCAGAGTCGCACAGTGAGTGACATGAATATTGTTCTCACTGAGCTCATCAATCAAACACTCGGCAAGCATGGGATCGTCTTCAATGTATAAAATGTTTTTCCCCAATTTATTCATATAGTAATTGTAAATTATTCTTGAAAATCTGAGTCAAGCAAACACACTTACAGGAGGTTAGCCTCTGAAAAAAGTTAAAAAGCTGCCATGATTAAAAGGCGATCTTATTTATTATTAAGTTTTTCTTTTAGATGTTTTGAAAAAGCATTCATAACCCATTTGTGGGCCAAGGCCTGGGAAAAACGATAGACGTACCAAGGAAGAGCGGGGATGAATTCGTGTATGGCCGCCAGTGTATATTTCTTATGATCCACTTGTCTAAATTCTAACCAACCAGTATTTGTCGTGCGACTTAAAACTCCACCTACTATGTGAAATTTTCTGCGATCTTCTTCAATATCACTTGGAATATATTGTAAAATGAGAAGTGGACTCTCTATCATCGGAAGGTTGAATGAAATAATATTTTCATCCTGTTTATTTTCTTTTACATGCACAATCGTTTTCATGTAATGAGGCAGCCAATTTAAGTATTCGTCAGCAATTTCACCACAATTGGCATTTATTTCATTTCCTAATCTTTGAACAGAGCGTACAGAATTTTCTTGCTGAACAGCTCTTTGCTTTCTAGGGATTTTTTCTTCAGAAAGATTGAATTTTCCAAGCATAGAGTAGAACGTTTTGTGTTCAATTAATTTTGATACTCTTGGATCACTGTTACTCACTGGTAAATCGCAGAGTAGACTATCTAATAAAGGAGAAACAAGTTCATAAGAGGATTGACCAAAGATTGTGACCCATAGTTTTGAAAATTCAATTGAAGTAACTGGTACAGAAAGTAATAGGGGTGACTTATTAAGTTTACTGGCCATCTGAATGATCAAATCTCTGTAGTTTAAATCCTCACCCGTAACCACATTCAAGGTTGAGTTTTTAAAATCTTCATTATCAATCATATTAGATATAACTCTAATGAGGTCACTTATGTAAATGACTTGGGTTCTATTCTGAGTCCACTGTGGTAGTACCATTATTGGTAGATTCAACACAAGATGACGTAAAATTTCAAATGAAGAACCACCATTACCCACAACCATTCCTGCCCTTAGGACAGTGACAGGTACACCACTACTTCTGAGAACTCCTTCTACTTCGTTTCTACTTTTTAAGTGCTCACTAATATGGCCTTCGGGAACAATCCCTCCAAGGTAAATGATTTGCTTAATGTTATTTTCTTTTGCAGCTCTTGCAAAATTATCTGCAAGCAAAAGGTCTGTGTCTTCGAAATCACCTTGAAAAAGACGAGTAGATGGCATCATAGAATGAACGAGATAGATAGCAACATCAGCATCTTTAAGTGAATTTGATGTGCTTGTTAATGAGAATAAATCAGTTTTACGCCATTCAATATTATCTTCGTTCTTTCTATCGGAGCGTGAAAGGGCAATGATGTCAAAATCAGTTTTAATTTTTTCAATGAGATTTTTTCCAACAAAGCCTGTGGCGCCGGCAATGGCAATTTTCAATTTTTCCATGGCCTATTTTACAGCAGCACTTGTAGTATTTGGAACCTGTATAGGCTTTGTCGGGCCGAATTTTTTTATACTTTGAGGTGTTCTTTCGATTTTCTTAAGAGAGTAGAGCAAAGATCTTACAATGTGGGTCATCATCTTCATTTGCCTTTGGGGAGGCATTTGCTTTTCACCTTTATTTGTTTTCAACATACCTGGATATTCAAGAGTATAAGAATAGGGAATACCTAGATTGTTATAATATGTTTTTAGTGTGCCTAAGGATTGGGAAAGAGTCTCACCTGGGGAAAAAAGTGTATAGGAGCCATTTTGCCCAGGAAATTCATTGAGTCTTTCTCCTTCTTCGGTTTTGGGAAAAAGGAGGTCCTTTTTTTGCAATGACTTTAGCGCCTCTCTGGCAAGCCCTCTGTCTTCATCGGCCTTAATGGCAAAGAACTCACTCTTGGTATTTGCCCCATGTAAGTCAATGGCCATATCAAAGTCACTATCTTTTGCTAAAAGCTCTCTTAGAGCACTTGAAGCTTCAACCCAATGCCCATCTTTAAATGATCGATTTAAGTCGATATCGGCCCTTGTTCTTCTTGTACTATCGATAAGTCCCGTTGGATTTATCATAGGTATGAAAGTAAATTCAAAATCTTTAAACTCATCTCTATTTTTTAGAAGTGTTTCAAGAAAATTCATGGCCGTTATGACACCCATAGGTTCATTGCCATGGACGCCACTAGATATCATAATACGATATTTTTTTCTTTGATCTTTGTAATGAAAAACATTGAGGGCCAAAAGATCTTCACCTTCAGAAGTCCCAAACTTGTGAATCTTTATGTGTTCAGGAAATTGCTTTTGAATTTCATAGAGTCGTTTATAAGTTGCAGATACATCCAAAACAGGAGCAACATTTCGTTCTTTATTTTGAAATGTTGATAAAAGATCCAAGCAATTTTTGGCAAATGTATTATGAACAAAGGTAAGAATTGTAAAAATGATTAGTGCTCTCATTGAGCACTAATCGACATTTTTAATGGCGTCCTTTAAACTTTTCCATTGATGAGTTAACCCCAAAAAAAGAGAGAAGAGCATCAAAAACTCGCGGCGGCAATATCTTGATTAAAAAGATCGAGTAAACGAAAATGGGAAGGACTACTCTGTCGTCTTTATGGATAATCGCTCTGTAAATTTTCTCCACAACGTAGTCAGGTTTTAGAATGGGCAGAAGAAATGGAAACCTCGTTTTTACACCATCAAACATCCCAGTGTTGATATAAAATGGACAGATGGCCGTTGTTCTCACCCTTGATTTCATTTCTTTCAATTCTAGTCTTAGGCTTTCATCCATACTTAAAATGGCCGCCTTACTAGCAGCATAGTCTGATAGTTTCGGCACTCCAACAAGAGAGCTGGCCGAGCAAAGATTAATAATATGACCTTCATTTCTTTTGATCATAGATTTAGCTGCTGATTGTGCGAGAAAGAAGGGTGCGAAGACGTTTACTTGGAAAGTTTTTTCAACATCGCTTTTTTCCAAATCAATGAAATTCTTGCCTGAAACAACTCCAGCATTATTAACTAAAATATCAACAGGTCTCTCTCCGTTTTCTATATAGTTTTGAACTTTCACCATTTCAAACTTATCGCATAGATCGGCAGCAATAGTTGTAAAAGAGTCCGAAAACGCGATGTTTTCGTCCGCGAAGTTGTCAAGGCCAGTTTTATTCAAATCAATTAGTGTTACATAGAGACCGTGGGTTAAACATTTTTTTGCGAGAAGTTTTCCTATTCCACTGGCCGCGCCTGTGATGACGATATGCTTTTTACTCATATTTTCCTCTGTCAAAAGATTATCTCTTGCTATTTGGATATGGTACTGGCACTTTTTCAATATGTACAAATTAAGACCTTATCAAAATGAAGCTGTGGCCAGTGTCGTCAAACACTTTAGGCGCCATAAAACACCTGCGGTTGTCGTTTTACCAACTGGAGCGGGGAAAAGTTTGGTCATTGCTGAGTTGGCACGTATAGCCAAAGGTCGTGTTCTTGTACTTACTCACGTCAAAGAGCTCGTTGAACAAAATTATCTAAAATACAAAAGTTACGATCTCGTTGCGGGCATTTATTCCGCAGGACTTGGGCGAAAAGAAAAGAGCGAAAAAGTTATCTTTTCTTCAATTCAATCCGTTGCCAGAGCATCGGAAGATTTCTTTGAGAATTTCTCTCTTGTGATTGTCGATGAGTGTCACCGCATTTCTCTAGATGAAAAAACTCAATATCAACAAGTCTTTGATATTCTCAAAAAGAAAAACGACAAAGTTTTCTTCTTGGGACTTACCGCCACTCCCTATCGTCTTGGAATGGGGTGGATTTATAACTATCACTATAAAGGCTCTCTCAAAAGCGAAGGTGATTGCTTTTTTCGCGACTGTATCTATGAACTCCCATTAAGTTATATGATCGATAATGGCTATCTCACTCGACCTGTTAAGATCGATTCACCTGTAGCTTGTTATGATTTTAGTAAATTAGAACTTGATAAAAAGACTGGGCTCTATTCTATTTCAGATATTGAAGAAATTCTAAAGGATAATGAACGGGTTACTCCTGGGATTATTGGCCATATCATCGAAACGGCCCAAGAAAGACAAGGAGTGATGATTTTTACCTCCACAGTTCGCCATGCTCGAGAAATTTTGGGCCTACTGCCTCTTGGTCAAAGTGAAATTGTTACAGGTGATACTCCGATAAAAGAAAGAGATGAAATCATCAATAACTTCAAAGATAAGAAAATTAAATATCTTGTGAATGTCTCCGTTTTAACAACGGGCTTCGATGCCCCCCATGTTGATCTTATTGCGGTTTTAAGACCCACCGAATCTGTTGGTCTCTATCAACAAATCGTGGGCAGGGGGCTGCGTCTTGCTGCCAATAAAGAAGACTGCCTGATTCTTGATTATACTGGGCAAGGGCATAATTTATTCTCGCCAGAAGTAGGCGATATCCCGCCAGATAAAGAAAGTGTACCTGTTGAAGTTCCATGTCCAGAATGTGGGCATAATAATTTATTCTGGGGAAAAGTGGATGATGAAGGTGAAGTGGTTGAGCACTTTGGAAGAAAGTGTAGAGGTGCTCACGAAGATCCAGTCACCCTTCACATTGAAGCTTGTGGTTTCCGTTTTCGTTTTAAAATTTGTGAAGATTGTGGCGCTGAAAATGATATTGCCGCAAGAGTCTGCAATGGATGTGATGCGACTTTAGTTGATCCAGATAAAAAACTACAAGAAGCGATGAAATTAACGAATGCTCATGTGCTACGAGTTGATTTTATGGATTTCATGAAAACAACGGATCGCAAAGGCAGAGAAAGATTAGAAATTCGCTATTATGATTACGATGGCCAATTCTTGGCAGAATTCTATTTTTTAAATGGAAAGTCTTCTCAGTTAGCGTTTTATCATAATTTTGTACGACCTCATTTGAAATATCCGGGAAGAGTTTATGATTCTTTGGACATAGACAGAGCGATTTTATTAAAAGATCACTTTCGAACTCCTAAATTTGTCATAGCTAGAAAAGTTGAAAGATATTGGAAAATTAGGGAAAAAGTTTTTTAAAAATACCGATGACTTTATTTTTTTTCTTCTCTAAGATTAAGAGATGAAAAGAATATTTATTGTCTTATTGTACCTCATTCCTTTTATCTCATTTGCAAATTCAACTTGCCCAGTTAAGAGTAAGTTGATTGATCAGTACGAAACGAAAAAGGACTTTTATTCAAAATCCATCGAAGGAATCGATCAGATTCTGAGTGGGAATTTCACAACTCAGATGCCTTTAACCACGATTTTTGGTCCTGAAATCGCGGGCGAGGATGTTCAAACTCTAATAACGACATATAAAAAACAAGTAGAAGACATTTCACACGTCCCTGATGAATTAGAATATCTTGCCAATTGCCTAAGAGAAGTTAAAGAAGATACCAAGTATATTGAGTTGATCAATTCTTGGCGCAGACTTTATTTAAAGAAAATTGAGCTTCTTGAAAAAAACAGCAATTTAGATAGCCTCTTGAAGAAGACCATGGCCAATGCTCAGGCGCTACCTGAATTTGCAGATAAAATAAGCCGTGAAAAAGAACAAGATGAAAAACTAAAGCAAGAGATCACTGAAAAGATTAGTGATACCCAGGCCCAAATGGTGGCCACAGAAGATCAAAATTTAAAAGACATAAAAGCGGCCATTGTTGAATTGGAAAAAGTGAAGGTTCAAATACTAAATATCAACTTGGCCCAAGCAAAAATCCTTGAAGATGAATTGCGCTTTTATAAAGACAAGTCTCTTGTGGTTGGCCGCGTTTCCGGAGAAATCGACAAGATTAAAGGGGTGGCCTTAGAAGATACTTTCTTTGAAGTTACGACGATTTGGGAAGATGTTGTAAAAAAAGGATTTCATCTTTTTTCAAAACAGTTAAAGTCCCTAAACTTTCCAGAAATGCCATCGAGATCAAATTTTGCTGAAAGTAGTGATGAGGCAAAAAAAGAAATTGAAAATATAAACCGTGTTGTTCTTGAAATAGAAAATCTTAAAGAAAAGACTCTCGCATCTATTTCATTGAAGAGTGATCAAGAACTCCAAATGCACTACAATTTGTTGTTTCAGGTTAGTTCCACAAGACAGGCCCTTTATGAAAGGTTAGGAAAGAGTTTTATTTTTGAGAAAGTCTTTACCATGAGATTTTGGCAAGATTTAAAATATGAGCTGTTGTCAGTGCCCTACAAGATTGTATCTTTTCTGTATTCGCGAGTCATTTATGTCAAAGATGCACTTTCTCTAGGTAAAAAAGGAGTGCGTCGCCTTATTTTTGATGGGCTTGGATTTGTTGTATTTTTACTTGGTCTTTACGTCATTTCTCTGGGTGTTAATTATTCAGAACATAAAATTGATAAAGTAAAGAGTGCGCTTCTAATCTCTGAAAAATTTCGTTCTACAGGAAGACTGTTTTCTATTTGGTGGCAAAGGTTACGCCCGGCCTATCGCTTACTCTTATGGCTCTATATTACTTATCTTATAGAGAATCATTATTACTTCACTCATATTGAAGATTTGCGCTTTATTATCCCATTTGTACAAGTCTTTATTGTCTATTCAATCTTTAAAATTGCCATTGTTGGTTTTTTAAGTTCAATTGCTATTCTCGAAATTCGCAATATCCACGCCTTTAGAATTAAGGCCTATCACTCTGCCAATTCACTCGGAAAGATTTTCCTTTACTACTTTATTTCATTAATTCTACTGGAAGAAAGTTTGGGGAAAGTTTACGTTTATTCAATTATTTCTCTAATGGCCTTTGGTCTTACTCTTTATAGAGTCAGTATTCTTGCGACAGATTGGCACGACACTATTTTAAGATTTCTTGAAAAGAAAGTTTCGACAAAGGTTTACACTCTAATTGAGATGATTGAAAAAAAATGCCCTCCCTGGATGGCCTCTTTTGTTCTCTTAATTATCAGTGTTATTGTCATGCTCTTTAATGTCTTTATTTCATTAACAGAAAATCTCGAAGTTTCTAAGAAATTATCGGCCAAGTTATTTAGAAGACAACTTGAGAACATTGAAGTCGCAACAGTTGAAGTCGGTCGTGATAAATTACCCCAAGATTACTTAGATATTTTCACGATACGCTCTCTAGAAGAGTCAGATCTACTCATTGCTCCGGACCCTCAATTATCCCAAGGTATTTGTGATGAGATCAATGAATGGCTGGGCGAGCGCGCTGAAGAGCATTCACTGGTTCTCTATGGTGACAAGGGTGTTGGGAAGACGACGCTCATGAAATATGTCATGAGTACTTATGAGGACAACAATGATGTGAATGTTATCTATCATAAGGTTCCTGCCAAATTAGCGACGAGAGATGGACTGCGAAATTATATTAAAGAACTTCTTGGTTTCAAAGAAGAAGAGCGATTTGATATTTTAAGTATCGATAATAGATTAGAGAAAAAAACGGTGGTCTTTTTAGATGAAGTTCAAAATGTTTTTTTATCTCGCTCTGGAGGATTTGAGGCCTATAACGAGCTAATAAATCTTGTGAATCTTGGGACAAAAAATATATTTTGGTGCTTTTCTTTCAATCGTTATAGTTGGATTTACTTAGATAGGGCCTTTGGAAGAAATCAGTTTTTCAGAAATGTTTTTGCCTTATCAGGTTGGTCTGATGAGAGAATTAAAGAGCTTATTATGAAACGTCATAATAAGACCGATTATAAATTGTCTTTTGATTTTCTCATTAGCGCCACAAATGGAAGTGAAGAAATTGATAGTTATGCTTCCATTGAATCCCGTTTTTTTAAACTTCTATGGGAGCTCTCTAACGGAAACCCTCGATGCGCAATCTCTCTATGGGTTTCAGCCCTGAGAAAAAGAGGAGAGAAGTCATTTGTCGTAAATGTTCCCAAACTCTACGATGGTGATGAATTAATGGGTCTTTCTGATGATACGCTCTTTGTTTTGGCAGAGGTCTTAAAGCATGAAAACCTCTCAGCGAAGGAAATTACATTAACAACATATTTACCAATAGGTCTTGTACGCAATGCTATTAAAGTCGCCTCTGAAGGGGGGCTACTCTATAAAGACACAAGAGGGCGTTTTATGCTCGATATCTTGAGTCAGTACAGTATTATTAAATTTTTAAAGTCAAAGAATTTCATCTATGGAAACTAATTCAGAAAAAAGCGTTCTCTATGTTTTAGACATTTTGAAGATTGATAAAATCATCATGTTTGCATTGGCCATTTTTGCCATTGTGCTCTTTGTGAGACTACTCAACCACTGGTCTATATATGTGCAGAAGAAGTTTTCATCTAAGAGATTAATGATCTTACAAGTTACAACTATCATCTCATTCATTGCATATCTTTTTGGCTCAGTTGGTTTTTTCTATATAATATTTGAGCCCACAAAAGAAATTATGGTGGCAGTTGGTGGTACTGCGGCCGTAGCTTTCGGTTTTGCTCTAAAGGATCTCGTTGGTTCTGTTATTGCTGGTTTCATTTTATTATTTGATCGTCCATTTCAAGTGGGAGATCGTGTTGAATTTGATAGCTATTACGGTGAAATTAAGAGTATTGGCCTACGAACAGTTCGTTTACAGACCTTAGATGATAATCAGATTACAATTCCAAATTTAAAATTTTTATCTGACTGTGTATCAAGTGGAAATACTGGTGCCCTAGATATGATGATTGTTAGCACTTTTTATGTTTCCATTTTTGAAGACTTATCAAAGGTCAAAGACATCCTCTATGAAGTCGTTATCACAAGTCGATTCGCTTATCTCGAAAAGAATGTTTCTATTGCGTTTGAAGAGATCGCCATTTCAAATACTTTTGCCATCAAAGTTGGGGTAAAGGCCTATGTTTTAGATGTAAAATATGAAAAGGCCTTCCAAAGTGATGTGGTTTCCCGTGGTAATTTGGAGCTCAATAATCATGGCATAAAAAGGCCAATATTGCCTCAAGTTCAAGGCGAGAGCGTATAAATTAGATTTCCTAATAATTGCTCTGCTAGAAACCAATTGATTAGGATACTACTATCTAGATTTCTTGATGAAGATGTAAAAAAGTATATGAGGTTTTACTCTTTTTGTTTTTAAGCATAAATTGGCTTATTATTTTAAGTTATCAAATGGCCATTTTTATAAATGAGATAAGAAGGGAAGATGAATATTAACCTCAATTTAGTAGGTGAATTCAAAGATAAGGTTAGTGAATCTTATTTCCAGAATGAACTCTGGAAGAAGAATAAGCACTATACTTTTCTTTCTTACTTCCTATGCTGCCTCTTCTTTCTTTTCGCAGGGATTCTAGGCGATTATCAGCGCCCCTTTTACTTTGGTAGTGCCAACGATCTTTCTGTCATCAGAATTGTATTACTTGTTTTTTCGATAGTGTTCTTCATTGTTGAACGCAATAGTGTCACTCGCCCAAAGTTTCTTGAGTGGTGGTTAGGCACAATGAAGATAACTTCAACTCTTGTTATTCTTATTTTAACGATTTGGACTAAGGGGACAAGCTTAACTCTTCTTCCAGGAATTATGATGATGGTCGGTTCATTTTTTATGATTCTACCCGGTCGTATTCATTCAACAGTTTTTTGCGCCATCATTTTATTTTTAACATTTACCTTTTTCCAAGAACCAACGGCAACTTTTGGATTTCAACTGCATCGCTATATGATTTTCATGCTTTTTGCGATTGAAGTTCTATTATTGTTTTTCAAAATTAAATCAGACTCTTTATTGCGTCGTGAATTTATGACAAATCTCAATTTAGAAGAAGTCAATTTGGCCAAGGATAAAATTCTTGCGACTCTTGCTCACGATATTCGCAATCCTCTTTCAATCATTCAAATGCGCTCTGAGAGGTCATTAAAACGTGCAAATAATATTAATGATGAAATGATCATTAAGGACCAAAACTCAATTATGGTTTCTATTCGCAATATCGATTCGCTCATTAAAGAGCTTCTTGATTGGGCCTTAACTGAATTAACACATGGTAGTTTGGTATTAAAAAGTGCCTCAGTGAAATCGACCATCAAACATGCCATCGACTTTTTAGATGAAAGCATTATGGATAAAGGAATCGTTTTAAAGTTTGATGCTGAAGATTGTGTTTTCGAACATGATCCAAAAATGCTTGCGACTTGTGTGCGCAATATTGTTTCAAATGCGATTAAATTTTCTCCCTCAAAAAGTTGTATAAGTGTGCGTGGTATGGCCAAAGATTCGGCCCGCTATATAATTGAGATTCAAGATGAAGGTAACGGCATCTCTCATGAAGTTATGGAAAAGATTCTTTCTGGTTCATTAACTATTTCTCAAAAAGGTGAACGTGGTGAAAAAGGGGTGGGTTTAGGCCTAAAGTTGGTCCTAAATGTCATCAAAAGGCATCGTGGGAAGATGGAAATTGAGTCTGAAAGGGGGAAGGGGACGACCTTTCGACTTGTCCTGCCTTTAGAGAACCTTCGTAAAAACATAGGGTTATCGGAAATAGTATAAAAAAATATTTTTTTTACGATGAAATATCCTCTACCCGCATCAAATAGATTATGATACTTAAGTATTGTTTCTTTTTCTGTGAGGCGAAAAGGTCATACCGACCTGAAAATTTAAGTAACTAATCTAATAAAAATTCCATTACATTTTTTATATAAACTTTTTCCCTATTGGGAAAAGATAAATAACGAGTTTGTTTTTAAGGAGCAACAATGAGCGCAAAAATTTATGTAGGTAACCTTTCTTATTCAGTTGACGATGCACAACTTACTGAGTTGTTCTCTCAATTCGGGACTGTAAAGTCTGCAAAGGTTATCAAAGATCGTGAAACTGGTCGCGCCAAAGGTTTCGCGTTTGTAGAAATGTCTTCTGCTGATGAAGCACAAGAAGCTATTTCTGAACTAGATGGTAAAGAGTCTTTCGGTCGCAATCTTAAAGTTAATGAAGCTAAAGATGACGATCGTCCAAAAAGATCTTTCAACGGTCCAAAAAGAAATTTTTCTGAAAGAAGATAATATCTAAGAGGGTCGGCCAGTCCGGCCCTTTTTTTAATGATAGCTTAAATCTATCATTTCGTTTCAAAAGTAATAATATCTATAAATCGAATCTTAGTTCACAATAAGTCCAGTGGAGGATTTTATGAAGACAACAAGATTTGATTCAAACTCAAGAGGTCACGCCAATCACGGTTGGTTAGAGGCCAGACATACCTTTAGCTTCGCAAACTATTACAACCCTAAGAGAATGGGCTTTGGTGCCCTGAGAGTTCTCAATGACGATATTATAGCTCCTAAAATGGGTTTTGGGCTTCACCCCCACAGCAATATGGAGATCATTTCAATTCCTTTGGCCGGCTCTCTTGCACACGCCGATAGTATGGGTCACGAGAAAGTTATCCGTAAAGGTGAGGTTCAAGTTATGTCTGCGGGAACAGGAATAGTTCACAGTGAGTACAACCACTCACATCAAGAAAATGTCAATTTATTGCAAATTTGGGTTCTGCCTAGAGACATAAATGTTGAGCCCCGTTATGATCAAAGGGAGTTTTCTTTAGAGCAAAGAAAGAACAAATGGCAACTTGTTGTTTCGCCAGATGGCCGTGACAACAGTTTGATGGTTCACCAAGATACTTTCTTTTCTTTAACAGAATTAGATGCTCAAACTGAAATCAATTACAGTTCACCCGTTTCTGGGCTTGGAACTTATGTTTTTGTAATTAGTGGTAATATTGAACTTCTTGGGGAAGAACTCGACAATAGAGATGCTTTATCGATTGAAGGGACCCAAGAACTAAAAATAAAAGCAAATGAAAAAAGTGAAATTCTAATTATAAATGTACCTATTTAAGGAGATTAAAATGAAAAGGTTATTTGTATTAATTGCAGCGATGGCTTCTCTTACAGCATTTGGTGCTGATGTTGATGTAAAAAACAGTGTTTTCCAATGGACAGGAAAAAAAGTAACTGGACAACATACGGGAAAAATCTTTCTTAAAAGCGGAAGTGTTGAAGTTGAAAAAGAAAAGTTAACAGGCGGATCATTTGTTATTGATGTAAATACAGTAACTGTTGAAGACCTATCTGGTGAATGGAAAGATAAATTTCTTACTCACATGAAAAGCCCGGACTTTTTTACTGTAGATAAATTTCCTGAAGCAAAACTTGTTATCAAGTCTGTGAAAGGAAATGATGTTACTGCTGATTTAACAATCAAAGGGAAAACAAACCCAGTTAACTTCAAATACAAAAAAGATGGAAATGCATTTTCTGGAACTCTCGTTTTTGATAGAACAAAATTTGATATGGTTTACGGTTCGGGAGACTTCTTCAAAGGTCTTGGCGATAAGATGATCTATAATGATGTTTCACTTGAATTTAAAGTCGTAACAAAATAAATAAGGAAGGCCACTTTTGTGGCCTTTTTTATTAATCAAATACATATTTCTTTTCTTCTAAATATTCTAAAAATGCTCTAGTTTTCGATGAAAGAAACTCTCTAGAAGGATAAATTGCATATAGGGGAACATCTCCCGCTTGCCAGTCTGTCATAACTTTATTCAAAGGCCCATTTTTGAAATCAGATTGAAACATAAAGTTTGGTAGCAAACCAATGCCAACTCCATTAATAATTGCATTACGAATGATCAGAAGATTGTTTGCCCCAAGACGCGGATTTTTTATCAAGAGCTGACATTCTTCTTCTCCATTTTTTAATTTCACATCTTTAGCGTGGAGACTCATATTAGTTACCCATGGCAGAGACTCTAATTCTTTGGGGTGCTTCATTTGTTTTATTTTTTTAGCGAAATCGTTATTGGCAACAATTGAAAATTTACCAAGGCCAACTTGTTTACAGATAAGATTTGAGTTTTGAATTTTCCCTGGCCTTAGGGCCAAATCAAACCTTTCTTTAACGATATCTTTTTTAATCGTAGAGATGTCTAAGTCAATTTGGATGTCGGGATATTTTTTGAGAAAGCCTGGGATGATTTCAAATGAAACAAATTGTCCTAATGCAATGGCGGTCGTAATTCTAAGTCTTCCTTGGGGTGCACTGTTTAGTGATTGCACCGCCATCTTTGCATCATTGAGACCATCCATTAAATTATGTGTTCTTTCGTAAAAAGCTCGACCCTCTTCGGTCAAAGAAAGTGAACGGGTGGTTCTGTTAAGGAGCTTAACTTCGAGAGCTTTTTCGAGATTGGCGATGCGACGACTGACAAGAGACTTTTGTAATCTCAATGATTCAGCTGCTTTAGTAAAGCTTCCATACTCAAGGAGCTTCACAAATAAATAAACATCATTCAAGTCCATAGACCCTCCCATTGTCCTAATTATAGGACAATGAGTTTTATTTTAAAGCATTTATTTCAGTATCTGAAACTAATATACTAGTAATGTTGCTATGGAGGCCTACCTTGAAAGCTAAACTCACTACAGGCAATGAAGTGAAACATCTTTTGAATCTCTCTCTACCCATGATGGTAGGCATCCTCGCAATATTCGGGTTTAACCTGGTTGATACGTATTTTGTCGGTCAGCTTGGTAGCACTGAGCTGGCCGCCATCTCTTTTACCTTTCCAGTCGTATCCATTTTAGGAAGTATCGCTTTTGGCCTAGGCCTTGGTGTTACAAGTCTTATTTCCCGTGCAATTGGCAGGGGGGATCACGAGTATGTAAAAGAGATTGCAACAGATGGATTGTCCCTCGCTTTTTTAACGATTACAGTTGTCAGCGTAATTTGTTACTTCAACATTGATCCTATTTTTAGACTTCTCGGTGCTAGTGATGAGCTTCTTCCCTATATTCGCGACTACATGGAAATTTGGTTTTTCACGATGCTCTTTGTTGTCGTACCAATGGTAGGCAATGGGGCCATTAGAGCAACAGGAAATACAAAATTTCCCGCTATCATTATGATCGCTGCTGGAGTGATTAACTTTATTCTCGATCCGATTATGATTTTTGGACTTTATGGAATGCCGAGAATGGAGTTGCAAGGGGCCGCTCTTGCGACTGTGATTTCACGCTTTTTTTCTATGTGTGCAGCTATTTTCTTTTTGCACTATAAACTCAAGATGTTAACGAATCCGTTTCGTCAATTCTCTAGTGTTCTTAAAAACTGGCGCGCCATTTTAGACCTTGGGATTCCAGGGGCCCTAAATAATGCTATTATTCCGCTTTCGCTTGGATTTATCACAAGACTTGTATCGGCCCATGGTAATGACGCCGTGGCAGGTTTTGGTGTGGCCACACGAATTGAATCTTTCATTATGATTTGTATTATTGGGGTGGCAGCGAGTTTGTCTCCCTTTATTGGCCAAAATTGGGGAGCAAGAGAATTTGCTCGTATTGAAAAGGCCATGCTGACTTCAAATATTTTTGCTTTCTTGTGGTCTATATTTGCTTTTGGTGTTTTCTATATTTTCTCAGGTCCGATTGTGGCCGCTTTCTCTCAAAGTGCGGCCGTTCAAAATGTGGCGAAGTTTTATTTAGAAATTATGATTTTGACCTTCATTTTTGCAGGCATCATGCTCAATATAAATTCTTCATTTAATGCGATTGGTCGACCAAAGGTTTCACTAGTTCTGACCCTTGTAAGGATTGGAATTCTTTATGTGCCTCTGGCCTATATCCTAGACAGCTTTTTCAGTGAGAAGGGGATTTTTGTTGCTGGGGCCCTAGCAAATGTCCTTGTTGGTCTAGGGGCCATGGTTGTTTATAAGAATAAATTTTTTAACAGTAGGACTTTGTAGTTTCCCAATCCCTTGAAATTTGCTATCAGTGTTTAAATTTCTTTTATGGAAGGAGCATTGATGAAAGATTTTAGTGATTTAAGCGAATGGAGCCCAAAGAGATTGAGAACTCTTCGCAACAATCTAAATAACAGAATTGAAACGTTTAAGAATAATCCAAATAACCCAAAAGCACTTCAACCAAGTCACGCGCTTTATGGTATGGAAGAAGGCGAGTGCCAAGAGCTTCTTAAAAAAGTAAGAGAATTACTTCTTAAATTAAAATAAGGTCCAAAGTTGGACCTTTTCTATACTCTCGATTCAATTGTTCTAAAAATGTTCTCATTATTCACATTTTCATTATAATAAAAGGGATAGACTAAGGAGTCCCATTGTCCGCAGAAAGTTTGAATTCTTATTTTCAAAAAATTGAAGAACATCTTGTCCAAGTACAAAATGTTATCAACAAAATTCCCACGCTTAATCTCGATACTCTCTATCGTTTAGAAAAAGATATGGAGGCCCTACGCCTTGAGGCAAAATATTGTAAGGCCGATGATTTGCCTGGGATTATGGATCAGATGAACAACCTTCATAATCTCATTGTGAAGTTTTCAAAACCATTGAAACTCCCAGATGGCGCTTCACCGTTTTTTGGGCATATGAGAATTTTTCAAGATAAAAAAGAAAAAGATATTTATCTTGGCCACGTTTCTTTGATGCATGAACAAATGAAATTCAAGATTATCGATTGGAAACGCGCACCACTGGCGAAAGTTTTCTATCAATACGATGAAGGCGATGACTTTGACTTTGATGTAGAAGATCGAACAGTTGAAGGACAAATCTTAGAAAAATCCGTTATTACAATTGTAAATGGAAAGTTGTATCGCATTGATCGCAACGATGAGACCTATGTGAAGAAAGAGGGGAAATGGACTTCTTCAAATGAAGAAAAAGTTCATCTCTCTGGTGGTCAAGGTCAGTCTTATGGTGAGATTGCCATTGGGACAGGAAATACTGATCACAAAAATCCTGATGTTATTTCAATGCTCGATAAAGAGCAGTTTAAAATCGTTGAGGCCGACGCTAAGGCCCCTTTACTTATTGTTGGGGGAGCGGGAAGTGGAAAAACGACAGTTGCCCTTTATCGCATGGCAAGGCTGCTTGAAAATAGGGCCTTTGGTGAGAGCGAAGCAGTGATTATTGTTCCAAATCTTGGGCTTATTCGACTTGCTGAAACTCTTTTAGAGAAAATGGGACTCTACTCAGTCAAAGTTCGCGCTTTAGATGAAGTCTTTTCAACATTAGTAAGACAGGCCGTAAAGGGTGTTCCTGCTAAGGTTTACGAAGAAGCACCATTGGTATCAGGAATAATTAAAAGACATCATTCGACACTACACATCTTATCTCGTTATGTGCAAAAGATTGAAAGAGACCTTATCCACGATTTGAAAAAAATTGATCTGGATCTAACTTTCCAAAGGATGAAAGGTCCTGTGGGCAGAAGACTTGAAGAGCTCTCTTTTAGGGCCGATGGAATTAAAGCGATTAAACTTAAAGAAATGAGACAAAATCTCAATAATATTTTAGAGCTTTATTTTAATTTCCTATCTAGTTCTGTTTTTCAAGCTCAGATTGTTGAGGCCTCTGGTGATGTCATTAGTCAGCGCATGATGAGTGAATTTAGTCATCACTTCAATCGTCAAATTAATAGCTTTGATAGTGATAAGGAATATCTTGAAAGAGAAATTGAAGGCGTTCAAAAGAGCCATGGTCATCTCGATATGGATGACTATCCATTGTTGTTGGAATTAAGAAGACAAGTTTGGGGATCGTTCTTAAGTGATCGCTCTGGGGCACAAAAACAATACAAGCATATTTTCCTCGATGAGGCGCAAGAGCTCTCTCCTGTACAATTGGGAATTGTTGGTGGCCTTATTCATAAGGAAGGAAATATCACTGTTGCTGGAGATGCTGTTCAACAAATTGATCCAACGATTAGTTTCGATTCTTGGGATAAAGTTCTTGATCATCTTGGTGTTGAAAATGTCGGAGTAACAGAGCTTAATGTTTCATACCGCTCGCCAAAAGAAGTTGTGGAATTTTCACATCAGGTTCTTGGACCTCTCAGCACAGGGGAGCTTCCTAAGACGAAGAAAACATCTGGACCTGTTGTTAAAACTCAAATTCAACATCTTGGTCATGCAACTGTGGTTATTGGTAAGGCCCTTGAAGATCTCGTTAAGAGGGAGCCAAAAGCGACTGTGGCCATTATTTGTAATAAGCTCGACGCTGCAAGAACTATTGCTGACGACCTTGGTGACTTGCCAAATGTAAGACTTGTGGAAAATGCCGATTTCAAGTTTACACCGGGAATTGATGTGACGAGCGTTGATCAAATTAGAGGGCTCGAGTTTGATTATGTCATTATTCCAGATTGTGATCGTGTGAATTACCCAGAAAATGCTCGCGCTAGAAAGAGGCTTCACCTTGCGGCCACTAGGGCCATGCACCAGTTGTGGGTTTTGTATCCAAGTGAGAGAACTCTTTTATTCTAAAAGATCATCTCATCATCGCGCACCCAAGACGTAATGGCCCATCTTTCATCATGGGATACAGTCACTTCATGATAAATATCCTCACTTAAAAAACAGACAAAGGTCCCTGATTCAGGGGCCACGACGGTCTCAACTTGCATCTTGTCTTCGGGGGAGTAAATAATGAGCTCGCCTTCACCCTTTGGTGCGGTATTGAGGTAGAGGATACAGGTTATTTTCCTATTCTTAGAGTCTTGGTGGAAATCGATATGCTTTTTGTAAAAGGAGCCATTTTTATAGAGTGAAAAATGGGATTCGTGTCGTTTTAATGATTGGAAGAAGTGGTAGTTAACGGCCTCTCTGAGCGATGTTAGGAACTCATCGTAGAGGCCTAACTGCGGGATCTCGTCCCAGCTCTCTATCCACATAATATTATCAGTTCGAATGTTTGTGCGTTGTTTTTGGTTTGTTGCCCTGCCTGTTTCGGCCTTTTTGAAGAGGTCCATTTCCCACTGCTTTTGGGCATAAGCAGTGAGTTCATGGCAAAAGTCTTGGTCGATAAGCCTCTTTCCCACAAAGTATTTCTTTGTCTCAAGGGACTCTAAAATTGTTGAAAAGCTCTCAATCAATGCCATGGGTGGTTCTCTAAAAATGTTCGAGATAAATACACCGAATTAATAGTGTAATTCAAGCGGAAAGTGGCCGTGTCGTCAAAATTAGTTTAGACTCCAAAATATACATTCATTTGTCAGCATTTGGTCGAATTTGATTGTCAAAAAATCACTTTGGGACTAAATGATGGGACTAAAATTAAACACTTTCCACGGGAATTGCATGAGCACTATTACTAATTTTATCGAGCACAATTACAGACACTTTAACGCTGCTGCATTAAGAGATGCTGCTAGAGCGTACAAGAAGCATATTGAAGATGGTAAGCCAATGATTATCACTCTTGCTGGTGCTATGAGTACTGCAGAATTAGGTCTAAGCTTAGCAGACATGATTCGCGAAGGAAAAGTTCAAGCGATTTCTTGTACAGGTGCAAACTTGGAAGAAGATGTATTCAACCTTGTTGCTCACAATCACTATGAGCGTATCCCTAACTATAGAAACTTAACAGAAGAGCAAGAAGAAGATCTTCTTAATCGTCACCTAAACCGTGTAACTGATACTTGTATTCCAGAAGAAGAGGCCATCAGAAGAATTGAGCGCGCTGTTTTAAAATCGTGGCAAAAAGCTTCAGATGCAGGAACGTCAAAATTCCCACACGAGTACTTATACGAAATTCTTCTTTCTGGTGAACTAGAAGAAAAATATCAAATTGATAAAAAGAATTCATGGCTACTTGCTGCTGCTGAAAAAAATCTTCCAATGATCGTTCCGGGTTGGGAAGATTCAACTCTTGGTAATATTTTTGCTGGTAGAGTTATCGAAGGAAAAATTAAAAGAGAGTGTATGAAGACGGGAATCGATTATATGATCTTCCTATCGAAGTGGTACCCTGAAAACTGTGGAAAAACAGGAATTGGTTTCTTCCAAATCGGTGGAGGTATCGCAGGTGATTTCCCAATTTGTGTAGTACCAATGATTGAACAAGATCTTGAGCTAGATGTTCCTAAGTGGAATTTTTTCTGCCAAATCTCAGACTCAACAACAAGTTACGGGTCTTACTCTGGAGCGGTTCCTAACGAGAAAATTACTTGGGGTAAACTAGAGACAAGCTCGCCTAAGTTTATTATTGAGTCGGACGCAACGATTGTTGCGCCCCTGATTTTCGCTTACGTTCTAGGACGTTAATTACTCAACTTCGTAAATTTCTTCAGAAGGGGCATCAGCAGGTGCTGTTGATTCCTCTTCTTCTTCAGAAGTTACTGAAAACGGTGAAGATTCAGATGAAGAAGATGATTCTTCATTGTATTGTTGAGAGTTTGAACTGTCCGTAGTTGTGGTAGAATCATCCATGGCCATTACACCAACGTTAAGTGTAAGAGCAACTAGGGCACAAAGTAGAGAAGAGATTAAGTTTTTTCTATTCATTGAGGTCTCCGCGTTAATGAATAACAATATCAACTTATTTTCGCTCTTTTTTTAGTTCGTGATAAATCGTTTTAATGCCATGGATTATTAGTTTAAAGTTAATTATAAGGTATAGGTTTAGGTAAATGAAAAATGAGATTGCGGCCTTTGACTTTGAAGAAGGAAAGATCCTTTCTAGCAAGTATGAAGTTGTCTCAAAACTCGGTGGTGGTTATGAAGGTGAGGTTTACCTCGTCAGAGAAATGGGGACGGGAATTGAGCGCGCAGCGAAGTTTTTCTACCCTAAGCACCAGTGGAATACTCGTACAATTCAGGCCTATGCTAAAAAACTCCATAAATTGAGATCTTGTAATTCTCTAATTAAATATATTTCTAAGGAAACCCTGAAATATAAAAATCATGAGATCACATACCTCCTTTCTGAATTCGTAGAGGGTATGACCCTTACTGAATATCTTAAGACATACCACCCCAAGGGGATGCCTTTCTATCAGGCCTTACACTTGATGTATGCCCTTGTGAAGGCCACCGAAGAACTTCATCTTAAGAAAGAATCCCATGGTGATATCCATGAGGACAATATCATTATGCAAAAGAAGGGGCTTCACTACGAATTGAAACTTATTGATGTTTTTCATAAGCGTAGAGGTTCAGTTCAAGCGGATGTCATTTATTTGTGTCAGTTATTGCATCTTATTTCAGGTGGCCCGAAGAAGTACGCAGGCCAGCCTCCCATTATTAAGAGTATTTGCTTAGGCCTAAAGCAAGGGTTAATTCGTCGTAAGTTCAAGAACTCGACCATGCTTAGGGTTTATCTTGAAAATACTCCATGGGAAGAATAAGAAAGTCATTGAACTCTATTCTAAAATTCACTACTCTCTAGGTGTAACCAATTTTAGCGGAGTCTAAAAATGTATAGCCTTCATGAGAGATTAGAAAACGATACTATTCAATGTACACAACTAGAGCTTTGTGAACTTAGGATTATGCCTGATTCAGAGTGCCCTTGGGTTGTTCTTATTCCAAAGAAAGATAACGTAAGGGAGATTTTTCAACTTACTACTGATGAGCAAGTTAAGCTTATTAAGGAAATCGCCCTCGTTTCTAAAAAGCTTCAAACAACTTTTGATGCTGATAAAATGAACGTAGGAGCACTTGGAAATATGGTTCCTCAGCTTCATATTCATATTATTGCGAGATTTGAAAGAGATCGCGCATGGCCAGGGGCCCTATGGGGTGTTCCTGATGAGTACGATGATGAGAAAAAAGATCGTTTCGTTCAAAAAATTAAGGCCCTTTTTTAATAAAGGGCCAGTATTTCAACTTCTTTAACTCCACCAGGAGTTTCAAGTTCAATAATGTCATTTACTTCTAGTCTCATCAATTCACTTCCTAGGGGAGAGTGGATTGAGAGGACCTGAATTTCCTTGCCGTCACACTCTAGAGTTACGCCACCATTCGAAGGAACGATAAAGTAGAGATGATCTTTTTTCTTTTTTCCCATGGTCTCACAACAGTGAACGAGGGCGCCGGGGCCGATTTCATCGTCATCAGTGTACTCAAGAAGTTCAAAAGCTTTAAGTATTTGGACATCTTGTTTTAAGATTTCAAGGCGGCGACCTTGAGCTCCGGCCAAGTAACTGGCTTCAATGCGGCGGGTGTCGTATTTGCCTTCTTGCTGCATATCCTTTTCTGAGATGTAGTCTCTTGCTAAGGCAACAGTTGTTTCTACTTTTTCTTTTTCATGCTCAAAATAAGCTAGAAGATCCGCGAGGATTTTACTCTTATTCATTTTTAGATTCCTTAATAAGCGCATCTTTTTGGGGGCGAGTGAGCGATTTTATATGGGCCTCTCTTTTACTGGCCTCGCTGCGATTTTTGCAAACTTCCGTGTACATAATTTTTACGGGGGTGTTGCCTCTAAAGAATTTTGCGCCTTTTTTACCTGATTTATGCTCTTCAAAACGTCGCTCCACATCGGTTGTAATACCGGTATAGAGCTTATTGTTTTTAGTTTTGATGATGTAGAGAAACCAGTTTTTTTCGTTTGTCATTTCTTATAAATGGCCACGATTGATTTAATTTGTTTGCTCCCAAATTTGGCCATCTTTTCAAATTCGTCACGTCTTACGGGAACGTCCATATTATCGTAGGCCGTTTGGTCTTTGGCAAGGTCTGGGTCTGGGTCATGGAAGTAAATAAAGTCGTCTTCAATACCCGTTATTGTAATCCAGTGGGGAGACTTGGTTTCAGTAAGGCGATATGAACTAATCAGAACTAGAGGGATTCCGCCATTGGCAAAAATACGTTTTAGGGTTTTCCAGTCGTACTCGTCATAAATCACTTTGATTTTGTTCTTTTTGATTTCTTTTTCAAAGCCTTCTTGAACAATTTTAATAATATCTTTTTTCTCTTCATCGCGAACGCTGTTTACAAAGAGATATGATTTCGTATTGAGGTAGAGCTCTACTTGAAAGCCGCGATGATGGGCCGAAAGAGCTAAACCATGGGGACCACAGCCCCCGTGACCTGAGGTCATAAAAACTGTCGTCGCTTCACGCCAGATTTGAATTTCTTCTAGTCTAGAAAATTGGATTTTTTTATTTAAGGCCTTCATTCCCATCATTAAAGATGAAGGGCCACAAGTAAATTCTGTGGTTTGCATATAGTAGGGAACTTTAACAATTTTTTTCGTAACTTGTTTACGAATTTTTTTCTCGTAACAAATGGCATCTTTATGATCTTCGTAATAGTCAACTTTGTGAGCAAACTTGCGATAACCCAGTTTTTCATACAACTTTATGGCGCCAATATTGTCGGTGCGAACTTCTAGTCTGATGTAAGTACTTTCTTCACCTAGGGCCACCTTTTCAAGATGTTCCATAAGGTGGCGCCCAACTTTTAGGTCGCGAAAATTAGGGTCAACAGCAATGGAGTAGAGTCGGGCCAGGGAAGTCGAGCGGTGAAAAAGCAGCAGCGCATATCCCGCCAGTTCTTTATTGTACTCTGCGACAATAAGAGAAGCATGGGCCTTCTCTAAGAAATACTTAAAATTTTTGTCGCTTAGTTTATCCGACTTGAAACATGCGTTTTCAATATCGACTAACTTCTTGATATCACCATGACCTGCAGGTCTAAACTTGATCACCATTTTTCCCACTCCAATTAGAATATAGGCTACCTCACTTTTGATTTTTGGTATATTGTTTCTATAAAAATATTTAACCGGAAAAGGGTGTGAAGGACTTAATTTTAATTGTAGACAAAAAAGAAGATTGGCAACCGTTTTATTCGACTGATCAGGTGGTAACGGCCGAAGAATATCTTTTCGAAGCGAAGTATCAGATCAAAGAAAAATTTCAAGTTATTAACTTGTGCCACAATGTTCGTTATCTCTCGTTGGGATATTATTGTTCACTTTTAGGAGAGGCTAAAAAACATAAGATCTTTCCAAATATTAAAACGATTAATGACCTTAGTAAAAAACGTTTTTACCTCTATGATCTTGAAGAGCTTCAGCATGCAGCGGAACATCTTGCTAAGAGAAAAGTTGGTAATGATAATCATATCAAGGCCATTGGTTTTAGAATTTTCTTTGGTCAAACGAAAGATCAAGAATTTAAATCTCTAGCAAAACAAATTTTTGATGCCTACCCAGCACCTTTATTAGAAGTAAGGATCGTTCATAAAGGAAGTTGGCAAATTGATTCTCTGGTTCCTTTTGGGATTCGTGATCTTACTGAAGTCGAAGAAGATTTTTTTGCAGAAGCACTTGATCGCTTTAGTTCGAAAATTTGGAGACTGCCAAAACTTAGAAAAATTTATCGCTACGATCTTGCTGTTCTTCATGATCCAGAAGAAAAACTTCCTCCGAGTGATCCGAAGGCCCTTAAACTTTTTCAACAGGCCTGTAAAGCTCAGGGGATTTACTGCGAGTTTATTACGAAAAAAGATCTGCCTCGTATTTCAGAATTCGATGCTCTTTTCATTCGTGAGACTACGGCAATTAATAATCACACTTACAAATTTGCTAAACGTGCAGAGAATGAAGGCCTTGTTGTTATTGATGACACAAGATCAATTATCAAATGTACGAATAAAATTTTCTTAGACAACTTGCTTACAGGTCACAACGTTCCTTGTATTCCAAGTTATTTTACATCAGATGCGGACGATGAAACCATTGATCTTCTTGAGAAGAAATTTGGCTTTCCAATGGTTATGAAAATTCCCGATGGCTCATTTTCTATTGGTGTAACAAAAGTAAAAGATAGAAAAGAGTTGCAAGATAACTTGAAGAGAATTTTAAAACAAACAGCTCTCGTTCTTGTTCAAAAATTTCTTTACACGTCATTTGACTGGAGAATTGGTGTTCTTAATGGGAAACCTCTCTTTGCTTGTAAATACTATATGAGTAAAGATCATTGGCAGATTTACAATCATGCTAAAAAGAACAACGAGGTTTCTGGGGCAGCCGATACGTTGGCCATTGAGGACGTTCCTAAGCACGTAATGAAATCTGCTCTCGATGCTGCAAACTTAATTGGTAATAGTCTTTATGGCGTGGATATTAAAGAGGTTGATGGCATAGCTTACGTTGTTGAAGTTAATGACAATCCAAATATCGATCACGATGTGGAAGATCGTGTGGGCAAAAAAGATATTTATGCGACTATCGTGAGTGAATTTATTCGTCGTATAGAAGAAAGCAAAAATAACTAATGACCCAGCTTGCTCATTGCAACCTTGGAAGAAGATGGCACATGTGGATGAAGACAAAGACATGTGCCCTTTGCCACCAAGAAATCGTTTCTTATGAAGATTGCTCCGTTGATCACATTGTCCCCAAATCCTTAGGGGGAAGTGATCACGGGAATAATCTGCAAATCACTCACACCTGGTGCAACCATCTCAAAGACAATTTGTCTCCATGGCAGGCCAAAATTTTCTTTTTCATTAACCGCTACTTCTTTCCCATTAAAAAAGGAAAGCTCTCGCGCCGCCCTAAATCGTGAAGAATTGTTTATTGCAAAGAGTCTTTATCATTATTTTTTGCTTATATTGGCAAAAATACAGGTCCGTGCAGTGACACATAGAGCATAATTTTGTAGAATTTTGCGAATTCAATTAAATCGAGGTTTATCTATGTTAAGCGTGGCCAATATCACTAAGGCCCAAAGTGGGGAAGTTCTTTACTCTGGGGCATCATTTCAAATCAATCCTGGGGAAAAAGTTGGTCTTGTTGGTCCAAACGGCGCCGGGAAAACAACACTTTTTAGAATGATTATTGGTGAAGAAAGACCTGATGAGGGACAAATTTCTCTTCCTCAACAGACACGTTGGGCCTATTTCTCACAAAAAGTGGGTGAGATGGCCGGAAAGACAGCACTTCAAGAAGTTATGGACGGTGATAAGAAAATTGCCGAGCTTCAAGTGCAACTCAAAGAATTTGAAGAAAGACTTGTTGATTGTGCCAATATGTCTGACGATGAGATGAATGATCTTCTCGCAAAAATGGGGGACGTTCAATCAGAGTTTGAAAAGCGTGGCGGATACGATTTAGAAAATAGAGCAGAAGAAATTTTAACAGGTCTTGGTATCACTCCTGAGGAGCATAGAAAACAAGTTCAAGAGTTTTCTGGTGGATGGAAGATGAGAATTGCCCTCGCGAAAGTTCTTGTTATGAATCCAGATCTGATCATTATGGATGAGCCTACTAACTACCTTGATATGGAAACGATTCTTTGGATTGAAGAGTGGTTGAAGAATTTCAAAGGTGCGATCTTCATGACAACTCACGATCGTGACTTCATGAATAACGTTTGTAAAAAAATTATTGAAATTTCTCACGGTAAAGTGACTACTTACTCTGGGAACTATGACTTCTATCTTCAAGATAAAGAAGTTCGTATGCAACAGTTAAAGGCCGAAGCAGCAAGACAACAAGAGATGCTTTCAAAAGAAGAAGAATTCATCGCTAAGTTTAAGGCACGCGCCTCTCACGCAGCTCAAGTTCAGTCTCGAGTAAAGAAGCTTGAAAAAATTGATCGCATTGAAGTTCCAACTGAAGAAGAGACAATCAGTTTTCAATTCCCAACTCCTCCAAGAGGTGGTGATGACGTTGTAGGAATTGAGTCTCTCTCTAAAAATTGGCAAACTCCAAATGGTGAAGTGAAAGAAGTTTTTAATGGCCTAACAACATTAGTTAAGCGTTTGGATAAAATTGCTGTTGTTGGTGTTAACGGGGCCGGTAAGTCGACTCTTCTAAAGTGTCTGACTGGATTTACTGAACCAACAAGTGGTGAAGTAAAAATTGGGCCAAGTGTGAAGATTGGATACTTTTCTCAATACTCACTTGAAGTTCTTGAACCAGAAAATACTGTTTTTGATGAAGTAAGAAAGGGCCTCGCTGCGGCCAGTGATGGTTATGTCAGAAACCTTCTTGCTGCATTCTTGTTTCGCGGTGACGATGTTAAGAAAAAAGTAAAATACTTATCTGGAGGGGAGAAGTCGAGACTTGTGCTTGCTGTTCTACTTTCTCAAAATAATAATTGTCTTGTTCTGGATGAGCCTACCAACCACCTTGATATTAAATCTCGTGAAGTTCTTCTAGATGCTCTTAAAAGATATGAAGGGACAATTATTTTTGTAAGTCACGACCGTCACTTCTTGCATGCACTTGCAGAGAAAGTATACGAAGTGGATAAGGGTGAAGTTAGAATTTACCCAGGAAATTATAGTTACTATCTTGGAAAGGTGGATTAGTGAAAACTATCGTCGCTTCTCACATTTTAGTGGCCCATGAATATGAGGTTTCTGATTTACAAAGAAAGTTAAGTGAAGGGGTAAGCTTTGAAGAGCTTGCCCGTGATTATTCTCTTTGTCCTTCTGGTAAGCAAGGCGGAAATTTAGGACGCTTTAGTCCTGGTCAAATGGTTAAACCTTTTTCTCTTGCTGCTTTTAAATTAGAAGTGGGAGAGATTTCGGAACCTGTTCGCACTCAATTTGGATTTCATTTAATTAAAAGAATTGAATAGCTTGAGTCAAACTTTGATGTCGGTTATACTTTTTTGGTGACTAAATTATCTGATAAACTCATTTGGAATAACGATTTTGACTTACTTGTTCGTAAGCTTTTGGACTCTCTTAATATTGGAGAGTCTGCTACGCTTTGGCAAAATAATGGTCAAAAACGAATCACTGCAGAGGGAAGAATTGAGAGTATCGACCCTGAAAAGCGTGAGATTTTTATTACCCACACTAGTGAGAATGCAAAATTATTTAATCCCAATGATTTTCTTTATTTTCACTGTCCTCGTACAGGACTTTTGTTTAAAACCAGTTTAATCACAAGCGAAGAAAATAACTCATTAACGGCCAAGCTTCCAGACAACTATAGAATGCTTGAGCTAAGGCTTGAGACAAGACTTGCTGTGGCCCCTCAGATCATAAGGGCCCTAATGGACGTATCTTTTAGTAGCTATGAAGAAGAAGTTGAATTTGATGTCATCGACATCAGTCCAAGTGGATTGGGCCTTCTCTTGCTAAGCAGACAAAATGAATATTTTGTTGGTCAGAAGCTTTTTCTTAAAAAAATTGGTGATTTCGGTTTTGACTATGTGATGCCGAGCGAAATTGCTCATTTGACTCCGATTCGTGATTTTTCAGCTGAAAATGATGGGAAAATTCATATGGGGCTACGCTTTATTGGTGAATTACCTGCTGAAATCCTGTTTGACCTTATTGAAATCTAAATTTCCGAATTAATTTATGCCTTGCAACTAGTTAATATTTTTTTGTTAGGATATGGTTTTGCCCTAATATTTGGAGCACGAACTATGACACCTGAAATCTTTAAGTATTTGCTGGTTACACTTTTTGTAGCAGCAACATTTTGGTTTTCTTACTTAGGTATGAAGAAGACCAGCGGATTAAAATCTTTTTCAATTGGTAATAAAGATATGGGCCCTTACCTCATTGGTATCACAATGGCGGCCTCAATTTCTTCAACAGCAACTTTTGTCATCAATCCTGGGTTTGTTTATACCCACGGTCTATCGGCGTATCTGCACTATGGTGTAGGAGCATCGTTAGGGATTCTAACGGCCTTTATGCTACTCACAAGAGGCTTTAGAGAAGTTGGTGAGAAGACGCAAGCTCTAACTATTCCTGATTGGATTTACCATAGATATGGATCGCGCAAGCTGTCTTTATTTTTTGCTCTAATCAATCTTTTGAGCATTACTTTTGTAGTACTCATTCTTGTGGGCTGCTCAATTTTAATGAGCTCGATTTTCCCTGTAAGCCAGAAGATGGCCCTCGTCATTTCACTATTATTTGTTTTTAGTTATGTTTTGATGGGGGGAAGCTACGCTCACGCCTATACAAATGCCTTTCAAGGTCTAATGATGATCGCTATCAGTCTTGTACTTTTTTTCAATGGGATGAAGTATTTTGACGGAGATTTTATAGGCACACTCACACAATTTGGTGCCAACTACGCGAGTGCCTTTAATTCTGAAAGTAATCTTTACTATGATTTCTTCTCAGTATTTGGCTCAAGTTTCGTCATCAGTTTTGCTCTAATGATGCAGCCACATATCTTTACTAAGGTTCTTTACTTAAAAGAAGATAAAGATGTGAACAAGTTTATTCTGACAACGATCGTTGTTGGGGTTGTTTTCTCACTAATGCTCTTTATTGGCTTCTTTGCCAAAATTTCAGGTCTCGTGGTGGATAGGCAAGATCTTGTTGTGAGCTCTTATATCATTAAGGAGTTCGGTCAAAATGGTCTTGGTCAATACTTCCTGACCTTTGTGACCATTGGACTTTTGGCAGCTGGTTTAAGTACTCTTGATGGAATTCTCGTGGCCCTTTCTAGTATGGCCGTTAATGATATCTATATGCCTTTTGCTAAGAATAAATCAGATGATGGCAAAGCTGGGCTTCTTCTTTCAAGAATTGTTCTCGTGGGAATTGGATTGGTTTCATTCGCACTGGCCTGGAATCCGCCTCAACTTGTCGGTCTATTTGCTCAAAAAGGCGTTTATGCATTGGCCGCAGCAAGTATGGCCCCAATTTGTTTTGGTGTTCTAATTAAAAGAAAAATTCCAGTTCAAATTGTAGCGATTGCTTCTATGATTGGTTTCTTTGGCCATTTGATTCTTAATCTATTTATGGGCGTTTATAATCCGAGTGTGTCTAGCTCATATAGTATTATCGCTTCACTATCGTTCATCGTGTTCTATCTTCTTTTAACTCATGGTCCAAAGATCAATGAGTCAGTTGTTTACTTAGAAGATTAAATGTTACAATGGCACCTACTGAATAAAAAACAATAGGTGCCTATATGAAAAATTATACGATCACTAATCTTCAAGATGTTTTTTCCACTCAACGCCAAGTCTTTAGAAATAACCCATACCCAACGCGCGAATTTAGAAAAGAACAATTAAAAAAACTAAAACGATTAATTCTCGAAAATAAAAAAGAAATCATTCAGGCCATGAGTGATGATTTTGGATATCGCAGTGAATATGATTCTCTGTTTGGCGATATTGTTCCCACTGTGAATAATATCAACTACTGCATTAAGCATCTGGGAAAGTGGATGAAGACAGAGCGTAGAAGTCCTGGCCTCGCTCTTTTTCCTGCAAAAATAGAAGTCATGTATCAACCCAAGGGAGTTGTGGGTATTATTGTTCCTTGGAATTTTCCCATTATGCTCTCTCTTGCTCCTTTAGCAAATGCCTTGGCCGCAGGGAATAGAGTTATTATAAAAATGTCCGAACTTTCAGTGAACTTAACTAACGTTTTAGATAAATTATTTCGTAAATATTTTTCAGAAAATGAAGTTTTGATCTATGGTGGAGATGCTGCAATTGCAGAGGCCTTTACAAGACTTCCGTTTGATCACATTCTTTTTACAGGATCGACTCGCGTAGGAAAGATGGTGATGAAGGCCTGTAGTGAAAACTTAACTCCTGTCACACTAGAGCTTGGTGGGAAGTCGCCAGTTATCATTGATGATAAAATCGATATGGAAATGGCCGTAGAAAGAGTTATTTTTGGAAAGAGCTTAAATGCTGGTCAGATTTGTGTGGCACCAGATTATATTCTTATTCCTGAAAATAGAGTCACAGATTTCTGTGATACTTACAAAAAGCAATTTTTATCAATGTATAAAAAACTCGATAATGACTTCACTCATATAATAAATGAAGGTCATTATGAGAGGATTAGTAAGTGGAAAGATGAAGCAAAAAATAATGGTGCTTTAATTCTCGATATTGACTCAGATTCATCACAGAATCGTCGTATGACAACAAAGCTTATTCTCAATGCCCAAGAAGATGATCAAGTTTTAAAGGAAGAAATTTTTGGACCTCTTCTACCAATCGTTCCTTATCACACAATTGATGAGGCCATTAAATATGTAAATTCCAGACCTCGACCACTGGCCCTCTACTTAATGAGTATGGACCGCCACTTACAAAAGCGCGTATTAAAAGAAATTCATAGTGGTGGGGTGGGGTTAAATGAGACCCTTATGCAAGTGGCCGCTGATGATGCGCCATTTGGTGGAATTGGGCCTTCTGGGCTAGGCCATTACCACGGTAAAGAAGGTTTTCTCACTTTCTCACATGCTAAAACAATTATTAAAAGAGGGAAGTATTTCAATACAACAAAGCTTCTTTATCCGCCTTACGGAACCTTTATTCAAAGGTTTATCTTAAAGTTTTTCTTGCGCTAATTTTTTCCTTGCTTCGATCTGAACTTAGGATTATATTTTCCATATACCCCATGGGGGTATATGGAGGATGAATGAAAAATCTAATGTACACAGTAGAAGGTATGAAATGTGGAGGTTGTTCCTCTAAAATTGAAAACCGTTTTAAAGCGATGCCGGAAATTACAACAGTTGAAATTGCACTCGATGCAAAGACTGTAAAAGTAACGGCATCAGACGAAGTTTCTCCTATGAATCTTAAAAAAGAGCTAGAGGGACTGGGATTCCAAGTTGTAAAAATGGAGAAATTTTAATGTCTCAATTACAACTTAAAATTGGAGGCATGAGCTGTGCAAGCTGTGCCTCTAATATCGAAAAAAGTGTTAAGACCATTGCTGGTGTTGAAAAGGCCAGTGTTAATTTCGCCACTGAAAGTGCTGCCATTGAAGTCTCATCAGAAGATATCGCTAAAAAAGTTGAAGAAAATATCATTTCTCTTGGTTATTCCGTATTAAAAGAGGGAGGCGAAAATAAGGTCGTTCAAGAAAATGACTTTTTAAAATTTATCATCTCCTTTACATTGTCAGTTATTCTCTTTTTATTTGCCATGGGTCCGCTCATGCATTATCCCTCACATCTTGCAAATTGGTGGATTCAACTTGTTCTCGCTCTTCCAATTTGGTTATGGATTGGGGTTTCATTTCAAAAATCAGTTTTTCATTTCTTTAAAACTGGTCAATCTAATATGAACACATTGATCGGATTAGGAACGTCATCGGCCTTTTTATATAGTGCATTCGTGACAATCTTTAACGATTTTTCTATAGAGCATGGTTTAACTCAAACAGTTTATTTTGAGGCCGTGGGATTCATTATTTCATTTGTTTTCTTAGGACAATTTTTTGAGAAAAAAGCAAAGAAAAAAGCGAAAGAGGCCCTCGACGCACTTTTAAAATTAGGGGCCAAAAAAGCAACTCTTATTAAAGATGGTAAAGAGGTTGTTGTTGATATTAGTGACGTTGTGATTGGCGACATTATTAGAGTTAGGCCAGGTGAGAAAATTGCTGTAGATGGAGTTGTAACTAAAGGAACAAGTTCTATCGATGAGTCTATGATCTCTGGAGAGCCTTTACCTGTATATAAGAATGAAGGTGATAGTGTCTTCGCTGCAACAATAAATAATGAAGGAGTCATGGAGTATAGGGCCACAAAAGTTGGTAGTGATACTTTTCTTTCTCACATTGTTCAATTCGTAGAGAATGCGCAAAATTCTAAACCTTCAATTCAAAGATATGCCGATAAAATCAGCTCCATCTTTGTACCGATTGTTATCATTATTGCAATTTTAACTTTTGTACTGTGGTTTTTCTTAGGGCCTGAACCAAAGTGGGGTCTTTCCATTTCAAACTTAATTGCCGTTCTTGTTATTGCTTGTCCTTGTGCTCTTGGATTAGCAACGCCTACTGCAGTTGTTGTTGCAACAGGAAAAGCCAGTCAAAGAGGATTACTTATTGGTGGAGGGGAAGTTATAGAAAAGGCCACTAAAGTAGATGCCATTATTTTTGATAAAACGGGAACACTCACTGTCGGAAAACCAAGTGTTATAGAGTTTAAAGCGATCGCTGATGATGAACTGATTCTAAATCATGTCGCTTCCATTGAGGCATTCTCAGAACATCCCATTTCTAAAGCAATAGTTAAATTTGCCCAAGATAAGAATCATGATCTTGTTGAACCTGACCTGTTTGAAATAGTCGCAGGGAAAGGGATTAAAGCAAGTATTGGTGATGATGACTATGTAATAGGTTCGAAAAAGCTATTAGTAGAAAATAATATTTCGGCCGATGATAATGAGCTACATTCCAATAAAGTTGGGACTAAAGTTTTAGTCGCAAAAAACCAAAAATTGATTGCAAGCTTTACCATTGGAGATGAGATTAAATTTGAGGCCAAAGATGTTATGACTCATCTTCATGGTTTAGGAGTTGAAACATGGCTAATTACAGGTGATAACGAGTTTGTTGCTCATGATGTTGCAAAAAACCTTGGTATCGACAACGTTGTCGCAAATGCATTGCCAATGGATAAATTAGAGTATGTGAAAAAGCTTCAAGCACAAGGTAAAAAAGTTTGTATGCTTGGAGACGGAGTTAATGATGCTCCCGCTCTTAGTCTTGCGGATCTTTCTATGGCCATGGGAACAGGGACGGATGTGGCCATGAATGCTTCTGATGTCACAATCATTGGTGGAGACTTATCTAAAGTTGTGAGTTTTCTCATTCTAAGTAATAAGACGATGAGAGTAATTAAAGAAAATTTACTTCTTTCAATGATCTATAATTCGTTATTAATACCAATTGCAGCGGGACTATTGTATCCTATTAATGGACAGCTCCTGCCACCTGTTCTTGCATCAGTGGCCATGGGGTTGAGCAGTATTTCAGTTGTTACAAATAGTTTGAGAATTAGGAAGTTTATTTAATGGCACATCATGCAGATCATAAAAAAGTTGTAAACCGTCTTAAAAGAGTTGAAGGACAAGTCAGAGGACTTGTCCAAATGGTGGAAGGGGAAAAGTATTGCATGGATATTTTGACTCAAATTAAAGCTGCAAGAAGCGCTTTAAAGTCTATCGAATTAGAAATTCTTGAAGGACACGTTGATCACTGTGTTCAGCATGCCATTGAAAGTAATGATAGGAAAGAAGCTAAGAAAAAAATGGATGAAATAATGGAGCTTCTAAGAAGAAGCTCCAAGTAATCTATATTTAAGTTTTGAACTTAGAATAAAAAGAACAATCTGAGAAATAAGTGCCCCAATTGTCCAGTATATTACTGAGTTCAAATAGAACTGAGCACCAACTAAGTACATACCACTTAAGGCCGCAGCAGAAAGAGACAGAGCATAGAGATATTTTGAATTTAAAATATGTTTTCTTTCTGCACTATTAAGGACAAGGCCCGCAACAAAGGCGCCACTTCCAAGAAATATTGAACCACAAATGATCATACAAACAGAGTGGCCAAAAGTTCTGTGAAAGAAGTGAAAAAGATCATAGTTATTTGTTAAGCTCATTTCAAATTGTGGACAAAAAAGCATCGTGAGGATTCCAATGAATCCTTGCACTCCAAGAATTTTTGAAAAAACAACCGAATGAGAAACTTGAAGCTCATTTGAAATTAAAGTCATTACTTTTGAGTCAAGATGCTCTGGCGTCTTATGACTTTCATCTAAGAAATTTTTAAAATCTTTGTGGTTATTATTCATTTTCATCTCCCGTTAGGGCCTTTTTAATTTTCAAAAGAGCGCGAGAAATGATCTTTCTCGAATTCGACTCACTGGTTCCAATGAGTTGTGCCATCTCTTCATATTCTAGATCATCTACAAATCGCATTTTTATGGCCTCTTTTTCTTTTGGCCTTAGATTGTATTGATCTAAATTAATTTCTTCATCTGCATTACTATCTGTAATAGCAACTTCTACTTCTTCAACAAAGAGGGGTTGCTTTTTCTCTTTCTTAAAATAGTCGAGCAGAACACTTTTGCAAATTGTGTAAAGCCAAGGAAGAACTTCATATTTATCATCATAAAGACCTCTGCTCTTATGGAGCTTGATGAATGTTCCCTGGAAGAGGTCCTCGACAACGTCGGTCTGGACTCTCTTATAAAGGTAGGAATAGATCTTGTCTTTGTGTCTCATGTAGAGGACTTCAAAGGCCATCTGTTCTCCGTCTTTGTAGAGATTCATCAGTTTTTTATCTTCTAGATGATGAAATGGATTCACCTCTGACCTTCTTTACGACAAGAAATCACATTTTGTGACAAAAATTAAATAAATAGGTAACCTATTAATATCTCATTATTTTATCTCTTTTATTTTTTTTTGTCACAGAATTAAAACTCTGATCGTATTTGCATATGAGTTTTGATTAAAGGAGTGAACTTTGAAATTAGCACTTGCAACTTGCTCATTATTATTAGTTACATTAAGTGCCAACGCGCTTGAGGTGATTAGTTATGAGAAAGCGACTCAGGCATTGAATAATCATGAAATAGTACAAGGTGGTATTAATAGGGCCGCCGCAATATCTGCCATGGGCGAAATGGAAGGTTCTTGGGGAGATCCTGTTTTAAAACTTGGAATAAAAAATCTTCCTAAAGATAGCTTGGCCCAAGATGTGACACCAATGTCTGGAATTGATATTGGGCTTTCGCAAAAAATTGCACTCACCACAAAATATGGAAATCTTAGAAGAAGCTTTGAAATGGAATCAAAGAGTGCTCTTGCAGATTCGATGGAAGCAAAAGAAGTTCTTTTAAGGGATTTATGGAATTTATTACTTGATAAAAAGCAGGTGGGTGAGGATCTTAAGGTCATCGGTGAAAACAAAAATTGGATACAAAAGATGTTGGCCGTAAGTAAAAAACTCTACTCAAATGGAAAAATTGGTCAAGCGGCCCTTTTCGATATTCAAATTCGTAAGAATGATATTGAAACTTCTATAGCGAAATTAGAACTAAAAAATAAAGAACTTGATGCCGCTATTTCCTATTACATAGGAGAAGAGAAAGAGATTGATTTGAAATCTGTTCCTTGGAAAAAAATAGCAAAAGAATCAAAGAGTCAGAAAGATAATCGTTTAGAAAAGTTTGAGAACAAACTCAAAGGTAGAGAATATGATCTTTCTGCAAAACGCTTGAATTATATTCCCGATATCAATGTGGGATTAACATATACAAAAAGAGAAAACCTTGATGGTAAAGGTGATTTTGTTGGCGCGAGTATCAGCTTTCCTCTCCCATTTTCTGATAAAACGAGCAGTGCTCATGAGCAGTCTGCAAAAATGTTCATTGAGGCAAAAACAAATTTAAATAATTACAAAATTCAAAAGCAAAGTGCCATTCAAAGAGTCCATTTTGAAATACTTCAATTGGAAAAAGAACTTGAAATTCTTGTTGAGAGAACGCTTGACCAAGCTCGCTCTTCGAGAGACGTAACTGCAAAATCTTATGGCCTTGGAAGTGCTACTTACTTCGAATTACTGAAGTCTGAAATTCAATGGCAAGATGTTCAACTGAAAAAGAATATGCTCACGACTAAATTATTATCAAAGAAAATTCAATTAAAATACCTGAGAGGAGATTCTCTATATGAACTATAAAACTCTTTGTTTCTTAGGACTAGTATCCTTCATTACTGTATCTTGCGATAAGGTTACTGAGGAACACGCTGATCATAAGCATTCTACAATTGAATCATATTATACTTGCTCGATGCACCCGCAAGTAAAAGAAAAAGAACCTGGCAAATGTCCCATATGTCATATGAATCTTGTCAAAGTAGAAGTGGATAAGAGCAGAGAGGGCCAGTCCATGGAATCTCAACAAGCAAAAGAGATGTGGGTGTGTGAATCTAATCATGATATTACAAGTGAGCATGAAGACACTTGTCCCATAGACGGAACACCAATGATAAAGATGAAGATGGGCCCTAAACCAGCTGACATCATCTCTGAAGTAAAAATTAGAAAAGCTCAGCGAGAACATTTTAGAGCAACAGTTTTTCCTGTTTCACAGATGAAAATGGTTAAAAAAATTCGTCTACTCGGAACAGTATTACAATCTGAAGAGCGTGAGAGTAAAATTCCTGCAAGAATTGGTGGTCGAGTGGAGAAAGTTTTTATTAAATCAACAGGTAGTCTTGTTACTAAAGATGATCCTGTTGTTGAAATCTATAGTCCAAAGCTCATAACCGGTGGGGAGGAGTATCTTTTGGCCAGAAAATCTTTTGAAAGAACAAAGGCAACAGAGGCGAGAGAACTTCTAAAACAATCTGAAGAAAGATTAAAATTATGGGGTGTTCGTGAGAAACAAATGAACACTTGGTTCAAAGAAAATAAAGTTCCACGTTCAATTATTATCTATTCTGATGTTTCAGGTATAGTTCAAAAGAAGAATGCTGTTGTTGGAAGATATTTCGAAGAAGGTCAAAATCTTTTTGAGCTAACAGATATTGGTGCGGTATGGGTGGAAATGGATGTCTATGAGCAAGACTCTGCCCTAGTTAAAAATGGACAAGCGGTAGAACTTCGTTTCTCTGCACTACCTGGTGAAGTCTATGAGGGTGTCGTTGATTTCATTAATCCTATCTTAGATGCTGCTTCTAGGACGTTAAAAGTTCGCACTACAATTGAGAACACTTCTGGAAAATTAAGACCAGGAATGCTCGCTAATGCAAATCTTAAAATTGATATACCTAATATGCCTCTAGTTGTTCCAAGAAGTGCCATCATTGATACCGGCAAGAGAAAAGTCGTCTGGGTTAAAAAGAACGATGATTCTTATCAAGCAAAGATTGTTGAAACAGGTGTGGAGTCAGAAGGTTATGTTGCAGTTACGGCAGGACTTTCTGAAGATGAGAATGTTGTCATTGAAGGAAATTTCCTTCTTGATGCTCAGGCCCAGCTCATGGGTGGTTACGAAAACTTTAACCACGGTGGCCACTAATGATACAAACTTTAATAGAGCTTTCAATACGTAAAAGGTACTATGTTGTATTCTTTTTTATGTTTATTGCAGGCCTTTCAATTTATTCATTAAATACTGCCAGAATTGATGCCATTCCTGATGTCGGTGAGAATCAGCAAATTGTTTTTACTGAATGGGCAGGTCGATCACCAAAAGATATTGAAGAACAGGTGACATATCCCTTGAGTACAAGCTTGCAGGGGATTCCTGGAGTTAATCGTATTCGCGGGATTTCTGCTTTTGGTTTTTCTACAATATATATTATCTTTGACGATAATATTGATTTTTATTGGTCTCGCTCTCGCGTTCTTGAAAAGTTGGCAAGTATTGGAAGTATTCTTCCCGAATCAGTTGTCCCAAAACTTGGACCAGACGCAACTGGATTGGGACAAGTATATTGGTACACTTTAGAAAATAAGGCCAACTCTTCAAATCCTAAATCACTTGCAGAACTTCGATCAATTCAAGACTTCTATGTAAAGTATCTCTTGCAAGGAGTGAAAGGGGTGAGTGAAGTTGCCAGTGTTGGTGGCTTTGTTAAAGAATATCAAATTGATGTCGATCCCAATAAACTTTTTGCATATAATATTCACTTCTCTCAAATTTTAGCTGCTGTTAAGGAGAGTAATATAGATGTTGGTGCCGAAGTCGTTGAAGAGGGGGATCGAGAGTTTATTGTTAGAGGTAAAGGTTTTTTTAAGTCACTTGAAGATATAGATAATGTTGTTGTTACTTTAAAAAATAATGTCCCTGTTCGTATCAAAGATGTTGCTACAGTTCAAATCGGACCAAGCTTTAGGCGAGGTGCCCTTGATAAAAATGGCGAGGAAGTTGTTGGTGGCGTTGTTACCATGCGTTTTGGAGAAAATCCCAAAGAAGTTATTGATAATGTAAAGTCTCGATTGAAGGAAATAAAAGCTGGTCTTCCAAAAGATGTGGAGATTGTACCTTTTTATGACAGAACAGAGTTGATTGAAAAAACTATTGGAACTGTTCATGAAGCCCTTTTTCAAGAAATTATCATTACAGTTGTCGTAATCCTTTTATTTCTTCTTCACTTTAAGTCATCTATTCTTGTGTCGTTGACACTACCTTTTGGTGTAGGAATTAGTTTTATCCTTATGAAAGTTCTTGGCATTGATTCTAATGTCATGAGTTTGTCTGGTCTTGTAATTGCTATCGGTTCGATGGTTGATATGGGTATTATCATGACTGAAAATATCTATTCCAACTTGGCCAATCATCCAAGGGCCGATGATCTTTCTAAGGATGAGAGATTTGAGCTTGTCGTTAAAAGTGCTCGTGAAGTTGGACCAGCAATTTTAACTGCCGTTGCAACAACAATTGTTACTTTTCTTCCAGTCTTTGCATTAGAAGGTAGTGAAGGAAAGTTATTCACACCACTTGCATGGGCGAAAACTCTTGCAATGTTTGGTTCTGTAGTCGTAGCGATTTTTCTTGTACCAGCGCTTTCCACATTCTTTCTCAATGGAAAGTTGACTCCTATTGAAAAGAACCCTGTAAGTAAGAAGATTGTCGACTTCTATAGACCGGCATTAAATTGGGTTTTAGATAATAGAAAAATATTTATTATTTTTCCAACCTTGACTGTGTTGTTAGGTCTATTTGGCTACAATCAAATTGGTCGCGAGTTTATGCCTTCATTAAATGAAGGTGATATCTTATATATGCCAGTGACAACACCTGATGTGAGTATGACAAAAGCTAAAGAACTCTTGTCGTATACAGACCGAATTCTAAATGAACATCCACTTGTAGAAATGGCGGTTGGAAAGCTTGGTCGAGCTAATACCGCTATTGACCCTGCTCCTGTGGCCATGTTTGAAACAGTTGTGAAATTAGTGCCAAAAGAAAAGTGGCCCAAGGGCATGGATATTTATGGCATTATGGAAGAGCTTGATGCAAAACTCCAAGTGCCGGGTCTTGTTAATTCTTGGGATTTTCCAATTCAAACAAGAATCGGAATGATTTCAACTGGGATAAAGACTCAAGTTGGAGTCAAAGTTTTTGGAAAAAATCTTGAAGAGATAGAAGGCCTTGCCAGAAAAATTGGAAATGTTGTTGAAAAAGTTCAAGGGGCCAGTGGTGTCTATGTCGAACAGATCACAGGAAAACCGTATATCGAATTTGATATCGATCGTGTGGCCGCAAGCCGATTTGGAATTAATACTGCAACAGTGAATAAGATTTTGCAAACAGCTGTTGGTGGAATGCCTATTGGTGAATTTATCGATGGACGCCAACGCTATCCAATTCGAGTTCGCTATAAAAAGGAATTACGCGATCGTATTGATGAACTAAAAAGAGTTCTAGTTCCAAGCCCAATCGGACAACATATTCCACTTGAGCAATTGGCACAGATTAAGATTGTGACAGGTCCAGCAATGATTCAATCTGAAAATGGAATGTTGCGCTCACTTGTTTTATTAAATGTCGTTGGTCGAGATGTTATTGGTTTCGTAGACGAGGCCCGTGCATTAGTTGAAAAAGAAGTTGAGCTTCCTCACGGCGCTAGTATTATTTGGGCAGGACAATTTGAAAATCAAGAAAGAGCAAATAAGAGACTTATGCTTTTGATCCCTTTTTCATTATTGATCAATCTTTTCATCATTTATCTTGGTATAAAATCTTTTAGAAATAGTACGATCATTTTTAGTGCAATTCCCATTGCCATGGCCGGAGGTTTGATCCTTTTATGGATTGGTGGCTTTAATGCCTCTGTGGCCGTTTGGGTAGGGTTTATTGCACTCTTTGGTATTGCTGTTGATGATGGGGTTGTCATGATGACCTATTTACAAGAAAGTATCAAAGAAAATGCTCCAAAGAATTGGACGGAGCTTAAAGAATCAATTCTTGAGGCCGGTACACGACGAATTAGACCACTTGTTATGACAACAACCACTACGATTGTGGCGCTTGTTCCTGTGATGTGGTCAACGAGTACAGGAAGTGAAGTTATGAAACCTATGGCCATTCCAACTTTAGGAGGTATGGTCGTAGAATTGATCACGTTATTTGTAGTTCCAGTAGTCTTTTCATATTTTGAATACAAGAAAATTAAGGAGAATGTGTAATGAAAAAATTATTAACTGTTATCACACTTGGACTTTCATTAATTAGTTTTGCAGGCCCGCGCAAGGCCTTAGATGAGGCCACAAAGTCTCAGCTAATAAAAGTTCTAGAAAAGAACGAAGCTCTTCATGCCTCATTTTTTGAATATAAAGGGGAAGAAGTTGAAAAAAATGCCAAAGAACTAATAAATGCAATCTCTGAAGTTAAAAATGAAGAGGTTGCAAAACTTCTTAAGTTTTCATCAGAAAAATTAGCAACATTGACTAAGGATGAAGATCGTCAAAAGAATAATGATACATATGGATTATTCTCTGCAGCGTTAGTCCATGTTGTGAATACTTATGATGTAGGTGAGGGATATAACGCTTATCAATGTCCAATGGTAAAAAAGAAGTGGGTGCAAAATTCAAAGAAAATGAACAAGGTGCACAATCCCTACGCTCCAGAAATGCCGAATTGTGGGGGCAAGATCACTCGCTTTTAGATTGTACTTGATAAATCATTAAGGTTAGTGATACCAATTTAGTGTGAAAAAGTTTGTCGTATGTTTGGCCACATTATTATTGTTTGTCTTTTCTCTTTTTGGTGAAGAGCTACACAGGCTATCACACGCTCACGAACAAGATTGTCACGTTCATATCGTAGACAATTGCCACGAAGTTTCTAATGATATTGGCCAAAGTGAAATAAAATTTGCGGATAATCCGTGTCCTTTGGCCATCTCTTTACATATTGTTCGCACTCTTAAAAATGATGCAACTCCTGTTGTCGATTTAACGGCGACAGATCTTTTTGAAGTTCAATCATTTTACAAAGATCAAATATTCATCTCTTTTTTCTCATTTAATAGAGCATCTGCTCGCGCACCTCCTATTTCATAATCCCTAGAATCATTATTTTTTAATTATTTAGAAATTTGTCTATAAAGACATTCGTATGGAGATTATTATATGCGCTCAATGTTATCTATTGCTGTTATTGGTTTATTAACTTCTGGAAATATTCATGCCGAAGGCCTTGCAAAAAGAGCTCGTGGCAATTCTTTTAACCCTCAAATTGGTTTAAATTCTTTATTTAGCTATAAAAATTCTAATAAAAATTCTTCAACTGACGGGTTTTCTTTTGATGAAGCAGAACTGCAATTCTCTTCAGATGTGGATGCTTATTTTAGAGCAGAAGCAACAATTGCTATTCATAAGGAAATTGAAGAAGAAGAACATGATGGCCACACTCACAATCACACAAGCTATGCTGTAGAGCCTGAAGAAATCTTTGTTGAGACAACTGCACTTCCTGTTTTAACAGTTAGGGCCGGAAAGTTTTTAACTAGTTTTGGTAAGCTAAACACAACTCACACTCATGCTCTACCATTTGTTGATAAAGGACTTTTACAAGAGAAAGTATTTGGTGATGAAGGTCTTTCAGAAGTAGGTGCAAGCGTTTCTGGACTACTTCCACTTTCATGGTTTAGTGAACTAACTTACTCTGCTCTCCAAGGTGATAACGAAGATGTTTTTAATGCTGAAGATAAGCATTCATTAGGTCATGCTGCTCGTTTTACAAATCTTTTTGAACTATCGGACAGTGCAACAATTGAATTTGGATTATCTGGTTTAACTCAAAAGGCCCATGAAGAAACTAAGACTGATATTTACGGTGCTGATCTTACGTTCAAGTGGAAACCAGTAAATCTTGGAAAATATAATTCATTTTCTTGGTCAACTGAGTATATCAAAAAAGATAAAAAAGGTGAGGACAGCTCAAGTGAAGTTAAAGGCGTAAGTTCTTATTTAAAATACCAAACTTCTCAAAGAACTTTTGTTCAATATCGCTTTGAAGATCTGAAAGTCGATGATGTTAAAAATACAGCTCATTCTGCACTTGTTGCTTATGTGCCTTCGGAATTTTCATCTATCAGACTGCAGTTTGATAGAATTGATGACAACTCTGAAGAAAAAGAAAATAAATTGACTCTTCAATTTAATATTTCTATTGGTGCACACCCGGCCCATAATTACTAGGACGAGTTATGTTGCGATTGATTGCACTCGTTTTGATTGTTGCCTTTGCGGGGGATAATTCCCTTGCAAAGCTTCATATCATGACAACAACAGCAAATTTAAAATCTCTAGTCAGTGAAATCGCCGGTGATAGAGCAGAAGTTGAGTCCTTCTGCCTTGGTCCCCAAGATCCTCACTTTCTAGAGGCAAAACCATCATATACTTTAAAGGCCTCTAAAGCAGATCTTCTAGTAAGTGTTGGAATGGATTTAGAAGTAGGATGGCTGCCTTTGATTATTAGAGGGGCCAGAAATCCGAAAATAAGAGAAGGCCAAAGTGGGCATCTTGTTCTAGGTCATTATGTGGATGCTATCGAGAAACCCCACGGTGAAGTTTCTCGAGCCGATGGAGATGTTCACCCAGAAGGGAATCCCCATTTTATGTTAAGCCCTAAGCGAGTCGTAAAACTTGCCGAAGTGGTTAGTGCAAAGTTGACAGAAATTGATCCTGAAGGGAAAGAATTTTTTGAATCTAATAAAATTAAATTCTTGAAAAAAATTGAACCTTTTGTTCAGAAGAAAATTTCGAAGATAGAAGTTGTTACTCATCATAAGACATTAAATTATTTTTTACATGACTATGGGTTGGATAATTCTATCTACTTAGAGCCAAAGCCCGGAATTCCTCCTAGTGCCACTCACGTTTTAAGTGTTATTGAACAAGCAAAGGTAAAAAAAGCAAATATCGTTCTGGTTGAGAATTATTTTGATCAAAGTGCCGGCCAAAAAGTGGCAAAGGCCTTAGATATAAAATCTTATTCAGTTCCAGTCGCTGTCGGAGGTAAGGAAGGTATTTCAAATCTATTTGACTTATATTCTGACTTATTTTCGTATTTTAAATAGAAAGGTAAAACTATGAGCGAGCTATCATATTTTCTTCCCGCAATTGTTCTATTGCTTTGTCTTATTGGGATTCATTGCTACCTAGGTCTTCATGTCCTCATGCGTGAAGTTATCTTTATAGATCTCTCTTTGGCCCAAGTTGCGGCAATGGGATATGTCGTTTCTCTCATTCTTGGTTTTGAGTTAGGAACGTGGGGAAGTTATGGGGTGGCCCTGCTTCACACTATGGGAGGGGCATTGCTATTTGCCTATTGTAAGCGTGTAGAACACGAAATCTCCCAAGAATCCCTCATAGGTATAACGTATGCATTTGCCGCTTCCATGGTGGTTTTGCTATTAAATAATGTTGGACATGGAATGGAGCACGTCAAAAATATGCTTGTTGGTCGAATCCTTTGGGTCGATTGGCACGATGTTATTAAAGTCGTTGTTCTCTATTCTATTGTAGGGCTTATTCACTATTTTTATCGTCAACGCTTTTTTTCATTGTCGAAGAAAGAGAATATTCAAAATGCCATTTTTTGGGATTTTATTTTCTATGCACTCTTTGGTGTTGTTATTACTTCATCAGTAGGAAGTGCAGGTCTTCTTTTGGTCTTTTCACTTTTAATAGTACCAGCTCAGATTTCTTCAGTTCTTTTTAAGGCAATTAAAAATAGATTGTTTTTTGGTTGGGGGTTAGGGTTACTTATTAGTGTGATAGGACTTTTTACGAGTTTAAAAGTGGATCTTCCAACTGGGGCCGTTACAGTATTTTTCTTTACTGCCACGGCCATAGTTTTTACTTTTATAAGAGCATTTTTAGCTAAGTAAGTTGTTGGTGGAAGAAAGTGTATTCAAGGGCCATTTGACGGGCCTTTTCAGTAAAGTCACTGCTTCCACCATGTCCCCCTTCCATATTTTCAAAATAGTAATAGGGAAGATTCATTTCTTTAATTTTCGCTGCCATTTTTCTGGCGTGACCTGGGTGAACACGATCATCCTTTGTTGATGTATAAAGGAGTATTGTCGTATCTTGGATTTTTTCTCGGACAATGTTTTGGTAAGGTGAATAACTCTCGAGATAAGTTTTCTCTTCTTTATTATCGACACTGCCGTACTCAGCAACCCAACTTGCTCCGGCGAGAAGTTTATGAAAGCGCAACATATCAAGTAGAGGAACTAAGCAATCGATGGCCTTAAAAAGATCTGGTCGTTGTGTGTAACATACTCCCATTAGTAACCCACCATTACTTCCACCTTTTGCTCCAAGATGATGACGGGATGTAATTTTCTTATTAATCAAATCTTCAGCAATACTGAAAAAATCTTGATAGGCCTTATGACGATTAAGTTTCAGTGCGGCCTGATGCCATTTGGGGCCATACTCACCACCACCTCTAATATTAGCGAATGCAAGAACACCGCCACGCTCTAGCCATAAGGGGGCGATGACTTCATTAAAAGCTGGAGTAACAGAAATATTAAAGCCGCCATAACCATAAAGAATAGTCGGATTTTCACTGTTGTACTCGATGTCTTTTTTATGAACTATAAAATAGGGAACTTTTGTACCATCGAGACTTGTGGAAAACTCTTGTTTGACGACATAGTTTTCAAAAGGATATTTGGATTCGAGCTGTTGATTGATTGTTACAATATTTTTTTCAACATCGACGTAGTAATAGGTCGATGGGGAATTGAAACTTGAGTAATTGCAAAACATTTCATTTGTTTCTTCTGAAGTTGAAATCCCCGTAATTGATCCAAGTTCAGGAAGCGACAACTTTTCACTTATCCATTTTTTATTTTCTCTTTTAAACTTAATGATAGTTGAACTGATATTGTCGAGTAAGTTTACAACAAGATAATCTTTTACGTTGGCAGTCATCTCGATACTTTGTGTTTGAGATGGCCTTAGTACCAGTTCATAATTCTGATCAAGAATATTATAGGAGATAAGATCATTTGCTTTAAATTCATTCCAATCTTCCATGAGATTGAAAAAAACATATTCATTGAGATTTGACATTAAATTACAACGATTCGGAAGCTCTAGTTCCTGGAATTTTTGGTCTTTTTCTATGTAATGTCTTCTTTCAAAAAAAGTAAGATTTTTCATCGCAATAATGTATGTCTCATCTTTGTAATAAAAGGGGGCGATGTACAAACTGATATCTTCTTTGCTTATAGAAAAAATCTCTTTGGCCTGCGAAAGTTCTTGTCCGCGCTCCAATGCTCTTAAAAATCGTCCATAACCTGAATTATTTTTATCATCTTCAGATATGGCCATATTGTAATAAAGGAGATCTTCATTGATCCATTCTGCATATCCTTTCGCCTCAGGAAACTGGAATCCTCCTTCAATTAATGCGGCCTTCTCTAAATCGAATTCCCAGCAATGATGGGCATCGAGGCCACCTCTTGAAAGATATAATAGTGCTTTATTCGTATTCTTGTAGCGTAAGAATCCATGGAAGACCCATTTGATTTTGTCTTGTTTTGATTTCTCATCAAGATTAATAAGAATTTTCCAATTTAACTTTTTGCTTTTGAAATCTTCAAGCGATAGGCATCTAAGAATTCCTTGAGGATTATTCTCATCTTGCCAAAGATTGAAAACCAAATCTCCTTGAATATTGACACCTAAAATTTTATCTTTGCGATTTAAGATCTCTAAACATTGATTGAAATTATTTTTAAAATCTTCAAGATTTTCAAACTTCTGTATTGTTCTTGAATTTTCACTCTTAACCCAATTTAAGGCCTTGTCTCCTTCGACTTCCTCAAGCCATAAGTAATCGTCATGATACATCTATGCTCCTTATTAGATTCATTATTCTAGAATGTTAGAGATCCAAGTTGTGAGAGGCAACTTTATTTAGCTAAAATTCTTAACTATCTGTAATTACGACTGTCACTTCACTGTACACGGGTGCATTTTTTTCACATTTATAAGAGATTTTTCTTTAATAAGTGTATTTTTTTAAGACTAGCAAAAGGAGCTCAGATGAAGCACTTATTAATCTCTTTTTTACTTCTTCAAAGTGCAATGACATATGCAGATGGTAGAAATGAAGACAGACAAGTATTAGAAGTTGAAGGTATGAGATTGTCTCCTTTTTGGGCGCAAGAATATATTGGTGCAGACCTTGTGAAAAAGAAAATGCGTAATCGCGATGATCTTAAGCGCATTGCTTTTGCTATCTTTGATGTTGGATTTGAAGAACAATTTGTAAATCGAACATTAGATATTCCTGTAGATTTTGGCATGAATGGACGTCGCAGAATTACCGCCCATCACGGAACGAGTGTGGCCAATAATATTAATGGTCACGGTCATATGGGTGTCAGTGAAATTGTGGATTATGTGCAACTGGCGAAAGTTTCGCCTTCTGTATTTTATTTTGGAGCCGTATCATCTCTAAAACGTCTTGAAGTGAAGCCCATGATTATTTCTAATTCAGTAGGTTGGAGTGGAGATCTAATTAAAGATCTGGCAACAGAAATTGATGATATGGGAATCATTTGGGTATTGGCCGCCGGTAATGATTATCCTAATGAAATGGCCGTTTTTGAAAGAGAGGCGCCTGTTATAAAAGTGGGTTCATATTCGCCGTTTGGACAGCAAACAATATACTCACAAGAATCTGAACAGTTGACGATCATGGCCCCTGCTGATGAATATTTGGCATCACTTGATGGCAAAGGAGAGAAGGTTCTCTTTGGTGCTACAAGTGGGGCAACACCTCTCGTGTCAGGCATGATTGCTAATGTGAAATCATTGATTCCTTCATTATCAAGATTGCAAGTTGAAAAACTTATTCAAAAAACTGCGATCAAGTCGATTAATTACCACTACCGAAAAATCAAGACTGGTCTTTTTAATGGTCTTAAATTTTATGAAGCAGTTTCTCTAATTAAAAGTAAATGTGGGACTGAAAATCAATCTTGTATAGAGCGAGAAATTGAACTGATTAATGACGATACATTTTCTCAAAGATTTTCTCATGAAGGAGCAAATCTTTATTGTTCAGGTTCTAGTGAAGATTTATCGGCCCAAGAGTTGGATGAACTCAGAGAAGATGTCATGCTAAGACCTTCTGATAGAAATTTGCCAAGATTGTTAGCGTGTGTTTATAACAGAATGAATCTAACGTTGAATGGTGATTACTATGAGAATATATATCTCACTTATCATAATCCTGAAATGTTAATGAAAAAAATCACAGAAAGAGCAAAAAACGCTGCGATTTCAAAATTTGAAAATTCAAGTGCACTAAGAGATGTTGAGCTCTTTGACGAAGAAATGATCGATTTATTAAATGATATTGCTCAAAAAGATTATGGTATTGGCAGTTATAGAGCGAAAGAGTTATTAGAGAGAGTAACACAAGAGCTATAAAAAAGGCCTTCACAGCGAAGGCCTATTACAAAATTAGAAAACCCATTTGGCCATATACTTTAAGTTATTTTCCACTGGGCCACCTTTGATTCCATATTTTCTGTTCCAATATTGATATTCAAAACCCATAAAAATAGTATTTGCACTATTCCATAAGTTTCCAACATCTAAGAGAAGCTGTTGACCTGATTGGAAGTGTCCTTGTCCAAGAGTGTTGTCACTCTCACTTCCTTCATCGCCAATTACATGATCAAAATATCCTCCCCATGAGAGTTGGAATTTTTCAGAAAATGAAAAAGGTAATAGATAGGCCGCTGTTGTTTGGAACGATGTTCCTGATTTATTGAGAGTATCTCTTAGGTAAAAGTTAATTTGGAAAAATTTAAAATAAGGAATGTTCAGATCAAAACCGATACCAAAAAGTCTTGCATTGATTGCTGTATTGTATGTGTTTCGCCCCCATTCAATAGTGTTACTTTGCAAAACATCTTTAATAAAACGATTGTCGTCATAGAAACCAAATATCTTTCCTAGTGAAAAGCGAGGAGACCATTCTCCGTAAATTTCTGTCTTATTTTCACCACTGCTGTTTTGTGGATCAGTAATATCAAACCAGAAGAAGTTGTCGCCATAATTATAGGCAGAGGCATGCTCTAGTGTTACTTCTGTTTTACTTTGTGTTCCGAGTTTGAAATTGTTTCCGCGAAGAAAACTAATTGAAGTGTTGCTCCAATTTGCAGCAAGAGTTGCATGCACCGTAAGCAACATGACAAGTGTCATGAGTTGTTTCATAAAAATCCCTCCCTGAATTTATTAAAAAATTATAATAGAGTTTTCAGGAAGGGGAAATACTTAATCGGCCTTTAGAGAAATGACTTTGAAAGTCGTTACATCCACTAGACCTTGATCTGTAATTTTGAGCGTAGGAATCACTGGTAAGGCCAAAAAGGCCATTTGAATAAATGGTTCAGAAAGAATAATTCCGATCTTATTACAGGCAACCTTTAGATGAGAGATTTTGTCCGCTATGAAATCCCCCGACTCAAGACTAATAAGTCCTGCAATTGGAAGTTCAAGTCTTGAAAGAAGTTTTTGATTTTCAACAACGCAAAAACCACCACCACATTCAATTAGAGAGTTCGCGGCCATGATCATATCATCTTCATTATCACCGATAACAATAATATTGTGAGAGTCGTGGGCCACGCTCGATGCGATTGCACCACTCGTTAGGCCACTGCCTTTGACGAGACCATGGGCGACAGGTCTGTTTTTTCCATAACGTTCAACGACTATTATTTTTTTAATATCATCTTCTTGAAATTTTTCATCTTTAAATTCGATCTTCAAATGATTCGTGATAATTTCATCTTTTACAATTTCAATGACATTGTAGTGAGCACCATTTTCAAAATTATAATTAATGTCTTCTTTGGTTAAACTCTTACGATTCATTGTATTTTCGTTAGGTGGGCAAGAGGCAAGGAGTTTGTCATCAAGTTCTTCTTTCAAGGGAAGTTCACTTACGAGTTTTCCGCCAATGAAGACATCATCAATCTCGACAGACTTTAGATCTTTTAGAAGAACGATATCCGCTTGTTTTCCCGGAGCAATTAGGCCGAGTCTTTTTAGACCAAAATGTTTTGCCGCTGAAAACGAAGATAATCTATAGGCAACATGAACTGGAATATTCAGCTCATTAATCATTTTCTTAATCATATAGTTGATATGACCTTCGTGGGCCATTTCAAATGGATTGCGATCATCTGTGCATAAAAAGCACTGATTTGAATTAAATTCAGTTACTAGCGGTGCTAGCGTTCCTAAATTTTTAGCAACAGAGCCTTCTCTAATTATTAGGCTCATCCCTTTCTGTAATTTTTCAAATCCTTCTTCTTTTGTCACTGTCTCGTGACAGTTTTGAATACCTGCTGCAATGTAGGCATTGAGTTCTTTACCTCTAAGCAGAGGGCAGTGACCATCAAGGTTCATATCTTCGAACTCTTCGATTTTATCGAGGACTTCATCATTTCCAAAAATGACACCCGGAAAGTTCATCATCTCGGCAAGTCCCAATGTGTTTGGGTGCGCCTTATATTCTTTCATATTTTCTAGTTTAAATTCCCCTCCATTTGTCTCAAAACCTGGCAGGGCAGGGACACAAGAACTTACTTGAACAAAGAGATTTTGGTTCATTTTTTCACTACATCTTAAAAACCAACTAAATCCTTTATCTCCTAGAACATTAGTGATCTCATGAGGATCACAAATAGCAGTTGTTGTTCCAAGTGGTAGAGTAAGACGTTCAAACTCAAATGGATGCATTAAAGATGATTCAATATGAAGGTGTCCATCAATAAAGCCCGGAACTGCAACAGCGCCCTTTGCATCTATAGTGCGTTTTGATTTTTGAGTAAGATATTCAAGTCCAATTCCTGCAATTGTTTTACCTGAAATGGCAATTGCAGAATCAAAGACACCACCGTTGACTAGATCGAGGATTTTTACATTTGTAATAAGAAGATCACACTCTTGATCACCACGAGCGACAGCTAATACATTTTTCATCTCGTTTCTATCAAGTTGTTGTGTTCTTTTTTGTCCTAAATTCATGTGTTTCATGGGGTCTTCATCCTATCCAATAAATCTTGTAAATTTGCACTAAAAGTAACTATATGCTAGTTTGATCGAAAGGACAAAAATGAAACCTTCTAATATCGATACTCTAGAAACTCTTCAGAGTTTTTATGAGACAAAGTGCACAAACCATTCTGAAGTAAAGTCCTTTATCAAAGATTTCTCCAATTTTACATTCCAGCATAGCGACTATGCACAAATTCAGATGCATTCGCAGTTAATTGATCTAATTTTGGATTCAAATGCCTGTGATATCGAAGAACAAATGACAGAAATTGCACGTGAAAAATGGCCAGATGGCTCTGTTAGAACATGGGGTCGCAACAGTCATGATGGAGTACAGACTTATATTGGATTATGCCCTGAGCAACTACAAACTCCATACGGTGAATTTGCTAATATTATTGAGGTGGCCAGTCCTAAGCAGGGCGATGTGGTTGTCGACTTAGGGGCTGGACATGGCCGATTAGGACTTGTTTGTCATGCTTACGATCAGGGCATTGAATTTAGAGGTCTAGAATATGTAGAGCAAAGAGTGCAGGAAGGTAACCGCCTTTTTGAAACTTTTGATCTTTCTCTGTGCAAGATGGAACAACAGGATTTAAGTTGTCCTAATTTTATTATGCCAGCGGCTGATCTTTACTTTATGTATGAATATGGTGATATGACACATGTCAATCACAGCCTTAATCAACTCCAAGAGATATCCAAAAATAGAAATTTTCGTATAGTTTGTAGGGGTCGCGGCAGTAATAATTTAATTTGGTCAAAGCATCCGTGGCTCACGGTTTTCGATTCTATACAATTGGAAAATTCTGTTATCTATTCCACTTCAGGCGATTAATCGAGATCATCTAGACTTAGCGAAAGCGAAGATTTCTGTTCTGCACATTTAGGGCACCATGAACCTTTTTCACTTTTCTTACCAAGAACTTTTAAGGCCGTCTCTTTCCACTTATGTCCATTCTTACATTTCCAAAGATAGAGCGTCGTGGAGTTGATAAATTCCTTTGCGAGACATTCTCCGCCGCGTGAGAAGGCATAATCTTGTAAATCTTCTAGAGTAAAAGTACGGCGAGTTTGATTATTTTTCATAGTTATAAATGACCTCTATTGATTTATAGAAGCGGTCCCTTTTTTAAAAGACTTTATCACAGAAATCCCTTAATTTATATGTATGGATTTAACCCTTATTCAGTATTTTTTCCTCTTTGCTCTTGTGGCCTTTGCGGGCTTTGTGGACTCAATTGCCGGTGGAGGAGGATTGATAACTGTGCCTACTTATATGGCCTTAGGTGTTCCCGCAGAATTTATCTTGGGAACCAATAAGTGTGTCAGTACGACTGGTGGGACACTTTCAATTTTTCGCTATATCAAAAATGGTGTCGTTGATTTTAAACTTATGATCTACGGTATTGGTACGGGGTTTCTTGGCTCTTTAATTGGTGCACGCTTAAGTACTGTTCTCGATAATGATAAAATGGTTTATCTCTTAATTATTGTGGTGCCTATAATTATCACCTTGAATTATTTTAAGAGTAAAATTGTTGCTGATCGTAAAGAAATTCCAACCAATTCATTAATTCTTCGAACACTTCTGATTGGTCTCGTTATCGGTTGTTATGATGGTTTTTTTGGTCCAGGTACTGGGACATTTTTAATTATTGCGATGGTTTTCTTTTTAAATATGTCTATGGTTGAAGCGAGCCCAAATGCGAGAGTAATCAACTTTACAAGTAATGTTTCGGCCTTTCTCTTTTTTCTTTTTAAAGGAATGATCCTATGGAAAGTGGCCGCCATTGCTATTCTCGCTTCACTCACTGGAAATCACTTGGGCAGTGGAGTTGTCCTTAAAGGCAATCATCGCCTTGTGCAATATGTTTTTAATTTCGTCCTAGTTCTATTATTATTAAAGTCATTATATGGTTTAGTTTTTTAATAAAGGTTTATCAGTGAAGTTTCTATCTTTTCTTGTTTTCTTTCTTTCGTTTTCAACTCTAGCACAATTAAAACTTGAGTATATTAGTGATCTTAGTATCTCTTCTGATAATAAACTCCATGGAGTACTTCTAGGAGGCCTATCAGGTATTACGAAATTACATAATGACGTTTATGTTGCCGTTAGTGATGACCGTGGTAAGCATGGTGTGCCAAGATATTATGTTCTTCAGATTACTGAGAGTGATAATAAATTTACGGTTGTACCAAAAAACTGGATTGAATTAAAAAATGAAAATGGCAAAAGCTTTGCTGATGGTGATGTGGATTTTGAAGGAATCGCAAAACTGGCCAATGAAAATATTCTTATTAGTTCAGAAGGTGACCCGCGCAAAGATCCAAAGGTGGGACCAAGTATTACCGAATATACTTTATCTGGAAAATTTGTAAAAAATTGGCCAATTTCTCCTAAATTACTTCCAACAGATAAGTCGGGAATTCGCTACAATTTGAGTCTTGAATCATTAGCGGCCACAGAAGATGGTCAGTATCTTTTCACTGTTAGTGAGGAGCCACTTCTGCAAGATGGCAGTGAACTTACTCATATATCAGGACCTGTTAGAATTTTTAGATATAAAAATGGTGAATTAGAAAATGAATTTGTCTATATGGCGTCGGCTTTTCCACGCAAAGGAAAAAAAGACAAAGGTAATAATGGAGTCGTTGATATCCTTGCGCTTTCTTCAAATAAAATTCTCGTTTTAGAAAGGGCCTATATTGAAAATTTAAACCAAAACGTTATTAAAATTTTTGAGGTTGATCTCACTGAAGCACAAGATGTTTCTAAGGTTGATTCTCTAAAAAATTTGAAGAAAAAGAAAATTAAAATAGCAAAGAAAAAGCTTGTTTTTGATATGGCCCCACTTGAAGGAAAGTTAACTGGAGAGATGAAAAGATTGGACAATATTGAAGGTCTGACTTTTGGACCAACTTTGGCCACAGGTGAGCGCACAGTTGTTCTCGTGAGTGATAATAACTTCAGCAAAAATCAAAGAACTCTTTTTGTCTTTTTAAAGCTTACTGGTCATCAGTAAGACATTGGTTGATGGCCTTAATAAGGTCATCATTTCCAGTTATCAAAGTCCCTTTATTTCCGGCATATTCTCCAATACAACCACCATGAGAGTGTATGCCGATAATTTCATTGGTTGTAGCATTCACAATAGCAGAACCAGAATTTCCACCTGTTGTATCTACTCTGTAAATCAAAGTCGTTCGGGCGTTTTCTACCTGGATCAATGGCCCAAAAGATTCTTGTTGAGCATTGTTGTATCGTTTTTCTGAGTCTGTTCCATAGCCAGTAATTTGCAATTCAATTCCTACTTCAGGTAGCTCGAATGAGATTGAGTAGGGTGAATATAGTTCTCCTGGAAGCTTATTTGTATAAGAGTTGGCCTTTACTGAGTACACCAGCCAGTCTTTTCCAACATAGGCATCAAGCACACCATATATTTTATCTAGATCATAGATATCTTCTTTGTTGCTGTGGATGAGTTTTCCTGTCACAGGGCTTGAAAGTGGAGTGTTAAATTCTGTAATCCAGTTGTTTTTAGAAGGTTTGCAATGTCCGGCCGTTATGAGACATCTTTTGCCAATGAGGGTGGCCGTACAAGGTGAGTATGATTTCTCATTTTCTAGCATTCTGGCCACTGCCATATTTTGTGAAACTTCTCTGTTATCAATCTCACACAGAGATTTTTCATCAGAAGATGATACGTTTTGCATATTAAAGTTGGCATGTGAACTTAGAGATAAGAGGGCGAGAAGTAGCATTTTGTTGATTCCTTTTAATGGCCCTAAGTATTAAATTTCATGAGGGTTTGTAAACTTTAAAAAGCAATAAAGCGCACATATTCACACTTTTCGGAGCAATTAAGTCCAATTCTTTTATGTTTATTTCTTAAATTCCGATAAATTAGAGAGTTAGGAGAGACCATGAAGTACCTAAATTTTATTTTATTTGGACTTGCCCCTTTGCTAGTCCTGAGTGCTTGCCAGCAACAGTCGGGAAATACCCCTCAGCGCTCATTTGGAATTAAGCCACCTCTTGAATTTGAAGAGGTTCGTAAAGAGTTAGGACTTAGTCCCAACACAATTCCATCAACCCATGAAGTGCAAAAAGGGCTTGATAATATTTTGAGCGGACCTGTTTCTAAAGAATGTGGGCGTGAAGAACGTGAGATTAAACTTCAGGATCGAGATTTGCGTCCTCCAATTCTTTTGGCAAATGATGAAGAGGTTGAAGATGAGAACGTTAAAGAAGAGGATATCGCTGCTTTATCTAAGTCTCGCAAAGGTTGTGAATCTCTCTACTCTGTAGTCATGGTTAAAACGGTTGATGATTTAATGATGTGTTATCAGTCGCTGAGAGCGGCCGTAATTGAAGATGCAATTGTGAAATGCTCGCCACAATCAAAACAGAAGGCGCCTTGTATTGATCGTAAAAAAGCATTTTCAAATATGTATACTAAACTATCTCCTCAAGAGCAGTCATTTCTTGCAATGACGATGACTGCGCAAGGAGAGGCAGGAATCCTGGCCCCTCCTATTGAAGAGATGATGATGGTCATGAAGGTTATTCAAAATAGAAAAGAGTATGCTAATTCTCGCTCTATTTATAGAGATGCAAACGAGCTGGATGTTGTATTACAACCTTGGCAATTTTCAATGTACAATGCTAACGATCCGAACTGGTCTCGAGTCTTAAAGTCTGATCCAAATAAGAATAAACACGTAAGATATGCTGTTGAGGCCTTTGTTAATTATGATAAGTCTAATTTTACACCGAGTAGTGTATTTGATGACGTTTGGCACTACCATACGAATTATGTTTCACCTGATTGGTCAACGCCAAGTATGCAGGCCAGAAATATTGAAGTAAATGGAATTGCTCCTAAAAAGACAAACCCAAGACACTTGTTTTTACAAAATGTGGCATGGTCGTTTGCGTATAATGATTTTAGACCAAGGAATTAGGTTCAATGTTTAAATTAGTTGTCTTTGTTTCTTTATTAAGTTCTTCTGCATTTGCAATGACGATTCAAAAAGAGAAAAATTCTTTCTTTCTTGTAGAGAAAGATTTGAAGATTGAAGTGCAAAGCTCAGGGGGAGATCCCACTTTTCTTGAAAAGAAAGCTATTAATGATAGAGTGGAGCTTCTTGTCTATAATTCCGGAATGGCAGGAACATCAATGCCTGTTGGTATTATTCGCGCTGTGATTATAAGTAAAGAATCTAAAAAAAACATCGGTGACTATATTTACAAGTTGAACTACCCAGAAAAGGTAAGCGGTGACCAACCGAAATGGGACTTTACTATTCCAGGTGTCATTTCAATTCTTACTACAGACGGTATTCTAAAAAAAGTAAACTACTAATTACTCAGTCGTCATAGCAGTTACTGTGATATAGTCCGCGTATTGGCCATATTTTTGTCCATTCACATTTCCTATTTTAACAGTAACTCTATGGGCCTTTCCACCAGGCACAGTAACACCAGTGCCGGAAGCAGCATTGGAATTTGCATTTGTAAGAGACTTCGTTGCACTATCCACTGTAAGTGTATAGTTGACTTTGTCACCTGAGGCGTTGACCATTTTTCCTTTATTTTGTGAGTCAAAGAATATGGCATAACCTGCGTTCGCCTGAACTCTCAAGTCAAAGCTTCTTTCTTCTCCTGTTTCAAGTTCTCCAAAGTCGAGTGTTTGAGAAGTATCATTTATATCAAACGGCGCTCCGACATCCACAAGAGAGATGTCGACGATTTTTGGAACATAGGTTTGAACAACAAAGGTTTTTTGCCCTTGAAGAGTATGTGATTGACTCGGTCTTTTATCATATAAAGAAACAACGACAGTGTCTTGGTAAAGTCCTCCTCTGATGAGGGGAGCATTTGTATCAGTCGGTACGAGAAGCTTTGTGTGAAAAGTCGAAGTTGCGTAACCATGCTTGAAGCTATTTGCCAGATAGTCGTTTGAATTTATAATATCAGACTTATCTTTAAGTACTTTTGTTGCACTAGAATCAGAGTATATATTATAGAGTAGGTGACCAGAATAGGTATTTGACATTTTTCTATCATAGGAATTTGCTGTTCCTTTAGAAAATGTAAGGAAATAGCGGTTACAATTTCTAACACTTCCTTGATTGACGTTGATGTTAACTGGAACAATGCTATCTTTTTTACTCCAATCAATTGAAATATTAGATAACGAAAAGCTATAGTCACAATTTGCAGCAAAAGCATTTGTCGTAAGAGATAGTGCAATTAGTGTCCACTTCATAAAGCAAATTCCTTATTTGATATCAATTTGACCTAGATTAATACTACCAGTTTGATCCGCATTAATTTTAACTGGTATTTTCTTATTATATCCAGAAATCGTCATTTCGTATGTTCCTGCAGTTATTCCTTCCACAAGAAATTGTCCACGAGTACCAGTGAAAAAGTAAAAACTTTCTTCTGTATTGATATTGATGAGAGCACCTGTCTTTAATTTATAAGGAGTGCCCTTGTTCACTATTTTTCCTTCTAGTACAGCTTGTCCAGGTTCTCCAACCTCAATCAAATGCCCCGACTTATATTTAGGATAGAGAGCAATTTGCTCTTTTTTAATCGTATGGCCAGGAGTGAGATTTGAAGTATCTAGGGTTAGGAGCCTATAGTTATAAGGAGTCAAATTTGTGATAACAATATCATTTCCAAATAGGTTTTCTCCCTCATTGAAGCCTGAAGTTGATCTCACGCCAATCTTTTGCCCTTTTAGGTATTTGTTAGGAGAAACGATTGCAAAACTTCCATCGACGGGAGGAGCAACATGAATTCCTTTTTTAGTAAATAACATTGAGCCTTTAAGGTTTAGCTTTGTTAAATCACTTTCGCTTTTGTCATTGTTTTTTCTATGTCTATGAGAAACCTTCATATTAGCAATTGATGATCTATATTCAAAACGTGCTTCTACATCGCTTTCTTGATTGTTGTCAGATATTGAAATATCACTATTTAGTGAGTTCACTTGTTCTGAATTCGTTTTACTCCAAGTCACTCTCTTCGTTTCACTTGGGTAGTCATAGTAGCTGGAGAGGTATTGATTCGACTCTGGAATACTATAAGTTAGAAAGGCATAAATTGTTGTGGCCCAATTGTTAAATTCATTTTTCTCTCTCATATAGAATGAATTGAAATTCAGACTTCTTGTGATTCTTGTTGCGAAAGAAATACTGGTTTGAAATTTGTCGTTTAAAGAATCTTCGCGTGTTAGGCCATAGCTAAAATTAACGCCAATAGAACTTGAACTTGGAAAAGAAAAGTTCATACCAGTTGAGAAAATATTACTAATATTATTTGTTGCTAATAAAGTTCCAAAAGGGGCAAACTCTTTAGATAGGTATTCAGATCCAAAGACAAAACGATAATTAGTCTTTTTTTGTGAATAGTTTGTAGACTTCTCGTAGTTAAGTTTAAGGGCAAGTCCTTTGTTTTTATTCTCTTTAATATAGCTTGTTGCGCTCGATAACGAAAAGATACCTAAGGAATGAGAATAGAGACCTTGCACTCCTGCGAGATATTGTTTTTTATCAAATTGAGTATAACCTTTTGCTGTCAGATTATTTTTAATCCCTTTTCCATAGTAAAAGGATGTTGTAACTCCTTCGTCTTTGAGATACTTCTTATTCTCTGTCGTATCATCGCTTGGAATCCCTACAGCTAAGTTGTAATCGATAAGTCCTTCAGATAAAAGTTCTGTGGATGACGTTTTTGTGAAATTATAAACTTGCTCTTTACCTGAATTACCTTTTACTTCTACTCGAACGTCATTAATCCCTGTTTCTAACGGGAGACCATTAAGAATATGTTTACCTGCATTGAAAAATGAAGCACGAATCAGCCTTCCATTGATATAAATTTTAACGAGAGATCGCTCATCGAGAAAAATAACTTCTTTTTCATCAGGAGTATTTGTTTTGTAAGGATTTAATGAAAAGTTGCGATTCCAATTAATACCTAGGAGAGTTCGGTAGCTTTGATAACCAATAACTCCATAGTTTAAATCTCCAACAGTAATAGACTGTGTATTTTTTGGTTCATTCCATATAAAACGCGTATCAGATCTTTTCCACTTTTTATCCTCGCTCTCATAGAAATGAAAACTTTCTAATGTCGTTGAACGAAAATTATATGAGGGATTTAAGTCTGCCCTGATTTTTGATGTGGATGACTTTTCATTATTTGCGATATCGTAAGTGATATCATAATTTATTATTCCTGAATGGTTCTGCGGTCTCATCGCCTGTTCGGCCCATAGAGGTATTCCAGCATCTAAACTTAATTCTTCAGGTCTTCGAATATTTACATCAACTGTAATAATGAGCTTAAATTCTTCAGGAAGATAGCGAAGAAGGATTCCCTTTTGTTTTAAGCTTTCTACAGAAATATTCTCTTCATCCGAGAGCGTGGCCATAATCTCTTGACTTATGAGATTGAATAAAATTTTTTTTATTTTTTCCGTACTGACACGTTGAACTTTTTCATTGGCAATAGTGACTTTGATATCGCCAACGTATAAACCTTCAAAGTAACTCGGAACCTCTATGGATTTTGGTGCTTTCTTCTTTCCAAAAACTTTTTGAAAAAGAAGCTCTTCATTTGTCTGAGCAAATGCTTGAGAACTTGTGGCCAATAAAAGTAGAGTACTAACTTCTTTAATCATTAAATTTTAAACGTATTTTTTCTATCTTATTTGTGGTTGGAATCTTTATTTCAAATTCTCTTGTGTTTTTTGCCAGGATGTTTTCTCCTGCAAGATTCTTCAATTCTTCAGTTTTGATTTTAAACTCATTTTTTCCACTATATAGTATGATTTCAGCATCTTTTAGAATCTGATGTTTTGTTCCCTTGTTATCAATTTTAATTGAAAGCTTATTTTCTTTTTGAGCGATGATGGCCGTTTGAATATCAGATTTATTATCATCACCAGTAACATAAATGGCGGCAATATATTTTAATAAAAGTTTGATCCCAGCTTTCTTTTTACCATCAATTTCAATCGGAAGTTGTTCTGCAATTAATCTAAAGGCCTGTTCTGATTCTATTTTTTTGTCACCTTTCCATGTTACACGAATACTACGCTTTTGTTTTGGCGTCAGGATGATTTGAGCTGGATATATTTCAAACAATGAGTTTGCTTCGGGATGAGTTTCACTTCCTTTTGTATCCATGACTCTTTTTGCCATTGAGATTTCTATGGCAAGAGGTTCTGAACTTTCATTTTGTACTTGGATTGTTCCTTTGAACTCAGAATCTTTATCTAAGGTTATAGACATAGGAGAGAGTTTAAAGGCATATGTGTTGATTGAAATTAGTGTTATGAATAGGGCAAATATATGTCTCATCGAGTTCCATCCTTGGTCTCTATTGATAATAGTGTAGCGAACTTCTTAGTTATTTTGAAGTAGCAGAGTATTAATTATTCATTATATTGATTGTAACGTGAGATGGTAGTGAACGACCATTTTTTTTCGGAGAGATTGTTTGGATTTTTTTATTTTTGAGAAGAGCAACGTCTTTTAAATGAACAAATTTTTCATCTTTTTTTGAAATAAAAATTTTTACCTTTTGATCATTATTGATAAATGATTCGATTGTGTAGTTCGTGTGTTCTGAATTTGTTTCTTTAATTGTGGTAGAAAAGCTTTTTTGAACAACGCCTCTAAGCTGCAAACTCGAGTTGTTCGCGGCCATGATTGAAAAAGAGAATAAGGAAAATAAAAAGGCCAACTTCATCAGTTGGCCTTTCGGTATTTTTTGAATGTAACTTTAAAATTCTTAAAATGTCCTAGTTTGCCATGATCGTAAATTGCACTGTATCTGAATATTGACCTGCAACTAATTGATTTTGGCTATCTCCGCTATAAGAAATAGTTACATCTTTTGAATCGTTGTAACTTCCAGCTTGGTTTTGTGAGATATCCTGCGCTGAACCTAGGTTTACAGCTGTATTACCGTACTTAAGAGTGTAGGCAACATTAGAAATATTGGCACCGTCTTGGTGAACTAGCTTACCTTTGTTTTGCGATTCGATTTTCACTTTATAACCAGTTCTTGAATTTGAAATTTCTTTAACTGTGGCCACCTTGTAGTTGTTTGTATCAGCACTAAGGTCAAGGTTGCTTGCTCCTGCTTCTGCAGTAACTTCGATTGAAAGAACTTGTTGAATAACACCTCTTAGAGTCAATGTGCCTTGAGTTGCGGCCATTGCAGATGCTGTTGCTAAAAGTGAAAGTCCTAAAATTAATTTCTTCATATTCTCTCCGTTTGTTAATTGAACAAAACCGTTACCTGCAAAGTTTAGAGCAAAACAAATGCCAATTTTAGTGGGAAGAAAATGAGGACTTGCATCTTGTTTCTAAATTTAGGTGTCAATATGACTGCAGAGTGCATTAAGAATTGGACACTTTTTGGCCATAGGTAATGAATTTTACTCAACTGTGAATGTTTGTTGAACCTAAGTTTTCATTACATACTAATGAAGGTTTGACTTGGTTTTATCTTGAGGTTGAGTTATTAAAGAAAGAGTAGGCACAAGAGGATTTTATGTTTGGACTTAGCTTAAAAGAAGTATTCTCAGTCACACTTATTTTATTTTCAGTCATCGATATTTTGGGAGCTATTCCTATCATTATTGATTTGAGAAAAAAAGAAGGTGAGATCGAATCTGGTAAAGCAACGATTGTGGCCGGAATTATCATGTTCGCCTTTCTTTTCATTGGAAGTTCTATTTTATCTCTCTTTGGAGTAGATGTGGAGTCGTTTGCTGTTGCAGGTGCACTGATTATGTTCTTATTAGGTTTAGAGATGGTTTTGAATATTGAAATTTTCAAATCAGAACCTGAAGAGGAGAGGTCTACAAAATCGACAATCGTCCCTCTTGCTTTTCCACTTCTGGCCGGTGCGGGAACAATGACAACATTAATTTCTCTTCGCGCAGAATATGAGAGAAATAATATTATCGTGGGTGTTATCGTCAATTTGATTATCGTTTATATCGTTTTGAAGCTATCTGGAAAGATTGCCGAGGTTATCGGAAAATCGGGAACGATGGTTTTAAGAAAGATTTTTGGAATAATTCTGATCGCTATTGCCATAAAATTAGGTAAGAGCAATTTCATAATGCCTGTCTAAATTAAAACTGCGATTTTTTCCCCTGTTTAATTATTCTAATCAGCATGAAAATTCATGCTGACCACCTTATTGTGTCTGTAAAATCAATATTTTATAATTTAAGGAAATATTAAGATTAAGAAAAGTTAATTATTCTTAGAAAAAGTTTTAAAACTGGTGTAAATTTATTTTAGTGGGAATAAATCGATTTTAGTGACGAAGTCGGATTTCAAGGAGAATAAAAATGCTGCCAGAAGAAAGGGAAGCCGCGAAACGGGCCGCTAGGGTCATTCGCTGTGCTCGAAAAATGAACAACCTCACCCAGACAGATATTTCTGAGATGTTGAAAATTTCTCAGGGGACTGTGAGTAAGGTTGAGAGCGCTGATTTGATATTAAGTTCATATCACTGGATGCGTTTTTGTGAAATTTGTGGAATTGCCATGGAGACTATTGGAACTGGTTATATTGAGCAGTTCGGTTTTTCGCAGGTAACAAGCAATCGAAGAGTAGGGAAGTTTCAGCTTTCTGCTCGTTATTCGAATAATGCCGGAATGAAAGTTAGAGATTTTCTGCCACTTCTCGATGCACTTTCTAAAAAGGTTGGAGCTGATGAATATTCGAATATTCTTAAAAAGAAATTTAAAATTGATGAAGATTACTTCGTTAATTTAGATCACCAATTATCTTTTTATTTTGTTCAAGATTTAATGGAAGAAATAAAAGGCCAAGGGATCATCATTAGTGAAGATGATCTTGCCAATGTTCCCTATCTTGAAAAACTGAAAAAACAAATTGTAGGATTGAAAAATAATCCTTTTGATCAAATTAGATTTCCAGACAAGTACTGCCGTTACTTGAATGGTGATTTCAGTTTGATGCCATTTGAAGAGAAAGAGAATGAAATTCACTTTAAATATTCTGCCAAGAAACATTTGAATGGATTTAGAATTAATTCAGAGGCCGCAATGATGTACTTTGATTATAAGAAGGCCTATTTCCAAAGTCTATTCCAGCCACTACGAATTGAACTTGTGGATTCAAATGGGCTAGAAGGAAACTTCATCGCCCACGTTTCATAAATTTTTATTGGCCCACTTTTTGTGGGCCTTTCATTATAAAAAGTAAAATGAAGCAGAGTATTTGAAAGACAAGTACTAACCACAATCCAGACAATGTCCCGAAATGAGCAGAGATCACACCAAATAGATAGTGATTGATACTTAATGAAATACTTATGGCCGTCATAATATATGTGGTCATCCTATCTGTATTTTCTTGAAAAATTGAACTTAAAAACTCTAAGGCCACAGGGAAGAAGTAGCTCATCGTTATTCCTAGTCCTGATAAGAATAATGGGTGTATAAAAACCCCAAGACCTAATAGGATTAAAGATCCTACAATAGAGAGTTTTAGCAGATTAACTGCTTTAAAAGGAATTTTAACAAAACTAAAAAAGAGCCGACCACCAGCTAAAAAAATAAAAAATAGAGATAAGGCCTTCGCAGAATCTAGTTTTGAATATGAATAGACCGATTCCATTATAAGTGAAAGCCTAGATGAAATAATCAGCTCTGAGCTTACATACATTCCAAAAAATATTCCAAAAAGGAAAATATCTTTTTTACTCGCTTTGAATGAGCTTTCTCTGTAATTATCAATATGCAAATCTTGCGGTTTCTTTAAAATATTAAATAATAAAACTAAGATAACAATAAGTGCACTTGCGAGAAAGTATTCTTTCCATCCCATTGAAAGAAGAATAAATCCATTAAGTAAATAAGGTGCTATAAAAGAAGTAACGCCATAAACAGAGTGCAAACCAGCAAAAAGTTGTCTTCTATTTTGGTCATTTGATCCTCTGGCCACTAAGATATTCATGGTAATAGTACAAAGTGAGAGCCCAATTCCTAAAAGAACCGAAGCAATCATAAGTACAGAGAATGAATTCATCTCACCACTTACATAATAGGCGGCCCCACCTAAGGCCAGTGAAATCAAAGATAGGTATGTGGCCTTGATGGCGCCAAGAGACTTGAACCATATTCCACTTGTTAAATTGATTGCCAGTCCAGAAAAACTTGCCAGCGAAAAAATGAGAGAGCCTTTAGTCGCATCAATTGCAAAATCTTTCAAAATGTCTGGGTAGGCGGGCCCTCTTCCATTGTCTAATAAACTTAAGGCAAACAATGAAGTGTAGGCGAGAATAATGTAGGCTTTATTCATATAATCTTTCTTTATTATTACTTTTGTTTTCTATCTTTATATTGGTCATTTTTTAATATTTGACCAGACGAAAGCCCGTATTTTTCAAGAGAGCCAACACTGTAATTCAGCCCTTCTTTATCTAACTTTTCTTGGAAGAATTTAATATAGGCGTTGATTTTCTTTGTTAGCTCTTCAGCCTCTTCATGAAGGGCCTCAAAGCGGTAATGTGAAATACCTTTTTCAAGCATATCTCCAAGCAATTCATTCGAACTTTGTGACTTTGCATTGAACATTGTATTTCTACATTCCGTATCAACTTTGATGTAATGAGAATTTCCAAATTGATCTTTCAATTCCATTTTATGCTTTTCACATGGGCGACCGCAGTCCTTAAAACTAGAACCCTTACTTAAAAAGGCCGCAAACACACAATGTTCCATATGAAAGCTTGGCATATATTGGTGGATGGTGATTTCGACTTTTGAAGTATCAGTGTGATCGAGAAGATCAAATAGCTGGACGCTATTTAAATCATAACTAGGAACAAATCTTTCAATCCCTTTATTGAGCAGGTAGTCTGCAGTAATTGAGTTGGACACGTTCAAGCTGAAGTCACCATGAATTTTAATATGAGGTGCATTTTCTTTTAAGTATTGAACTGAACCTAAATTTCTTGCCAAAATAAAATCAGGATTAAGATTGATAAGAATTTTTAAATTGTAATATTCTTTTGGCTTTAAGATTCGTGTTGTAGCAACACCAATAGTTATAGGTAAAGCTCTCAAAGAAGTGATGGCATCAGCAAAAAACTTTGCAAATTCAAAGTCTAAAATAACCGCTTCGAGACTTGTTAGTGCTTCAGGGTTTTGGATAAAATAACTTTTTACCGCATCAACTTGATGTGGTTCTCTTAATAGAATCGTTAGTTTAGGATTTTCAGCTTTTGTCGTGTTAAATGATTTTTTTATCTGTAACACTTCTTTTAATTCTCGACCATGTTCAGTTCTTTTTGCATTTAGTGCTTCAATGGATTTTTGCTTTAAATCTTTTAAAGTGCTATTTGGTAAAAAGGGATGCTTATCGAGTGTGAGAACTTTAAATTCAGAACATTCATAGGCCGTTTGAGAAAGGCCTGTGAGAGTTTTTTTGACGAGATCAATTTGAAGCTCTTTTTTAGCTTCTTCTGTGACATAGTCAGAATTTATTGTCACAGTGTTTTGTCCATCGCTAACAGTAAGAGATAAAGCTTTACCAATTTCTGCATCAAGGGTCATTGAAACAGGAATTCTCTTCCAATAATCACGAGAGTTGTAGCTTCGATGAGCTTCTTTATCTAATGAAGATGAATAATTTAAATAGATGTCATCTTTGTATTTTAAGTTTTTAAGATTGAATTCTTTGGCCAAGAAAATCTCAACTTTAGAATTATCAACTGATTTAATATCGTAGACTTTTGAACCAAATTCTTTTTTGAGACCATTTTCAAATCGAGCAAATAACAGACCGTCACCTTTTTCAATCGTAATATCACTTCCAATGACGACAGAGCCTTTATTTACTTTTAAGACTTGCCCAATTTTTAAACCACGATTACTACTGAATGTACCGTCTACAAGCTTTTGATGATCAACTCCGTGTAGCCAGCCCGAGAAGAATCCTCTAGAGTAAGATACGGCCATTTTATTAATATCATCTTTCAAAGAATTGTTTTTATAATTTTTTGTGATGGCATTTTTGTAGGCCCTGGCCGCTGTGGCAACAAATGAAGGGGCCTTTAGTCTTCCTTCAACTTTGAAGCTTTCAATTCCAAGCTCCATTAGCTCATCGATTTCATTGATACCACATAGGTCTTGTGGCGAGACAAGATATTTTTGGTCTACTAAGTCTTTAGGCTCACCATCAATGATCATCTCATATTCAAAGCGACAACTTTGGGCGCATTGACCTCTGTTGGCCGAACGTCCTCCAATTGATTCCGAAGTAAAACATTGTCCTGAATAGGCAACACATAAGGCGCCATGAACAAAAACCTCTAGCTCTTTATCAGTGGCCGATTTTATCTCTTTAATATCTTTTAGAGAGTTTTCACGTCCAAGGACGAAGCGTTTGATGTCGAGATCTTTTACAAAATCGATGGCATCACCATTTGTAATAGTCATTTGTGTCGATGCATGAACGACTTGCTCTGGACATAGTTCCTTGATGATTTTAACAAGGCCGAGGTCCTGTACAATGAAGGCATCAGGTCTTAAAGGGATGATTTTTTTGAGAACATCAATGGCCTTTTCAAGCTCATTTTCGAAAATAAGAATATTAAACGCGAGATTGACCTTCACTCCGTACAGGTGACAAAAATCGATGATCTCTCGCAATGAGTCTATGTCGTGATCAATTGTACGTCCGCGTGCATTGAAGCCAGGGACACCAACGTAAATGGCATCGGCCCCATTATGTACGGCGGCCTGGCACATTTCCATATTGCCTACGGGAAGGAGAAGTTCTGGATTGTATGTATGATTCATAGGGCAAATCAATAGCAAATATCTGAAATTTAAACAATAACAAACTCTTGGGTAGCGAGAGAATACACTATCTAAGATATTGATTCTTGGAGCTTTTTTTGCTTGAATGGAAGAACATTCCTAAACCCGAGGTTTCCAATGAAATTATATGGTTCAATTCCTTCTCCCTTTGTTCGTCGCAATAGAATTTTTTTAGAGGATATCGACTACGAATTCGTGGCCATGAATATCTATGAAAAAGACCAGCGAGAGCAACTCTCGGCCCTAGGACCTATTAAACAAATCCCAATTCTTGTAGATGGGCAGACAACTGTTTACGATTCTCGAATCATTTTTCGTTACTTAAACGATAAGTATAAAAAAGAAAATTTAACGATTCATGATGAGAATATTATTACAATGATTGATGCTTGTAATGATGCTCAAGTTTTTCTTTTAATGTTGGTTAGATCAGATATTGATATCAGTCAGGACAAGCTTTTCATAAATAATCAAAAAAATCGTATTGTAGATACTTTAGCTGAGCTTGATAAGCTTGCGTCTGGAAATGAGTTTGACCAATGGAACTTCAAAGCGATTTGTCTTTACTCACTTCTTGATTGGATGGAGTTTAGAGAGCTTCAGGATTTAACTGGATACAAAAATTTAAAACAGTTTTTGGTCAATAATAAAGATCGTGAGTTTGTTGTAAAGACTGACCCAAGGAATTCTTAATACATGAGTCTTGCAAGTTTAGTCGTTATTATGTTTTTCGCACAACTGAGTCCAGGGCCAGACATGGCCTTGCTTTTAAGAAATATTTTGACCTACGGAAGAAAAGCATCACTTCTCACAGTTCTTGGAATTGTTGTAGGGCTGTCGTGTCACTTTACTTTTGCCTCATTTGGACTTGCGCTTATCATTAAAAGTTCTCCCTTCATTTTTTCTCTCATCAAGGCCCTTGGATCACTTTATCTAATTTACATTGGAGTGATGGGATTAATAAGCAAGGGGAGTGGAGAACAAACAGAAGAAGATTCTCTGAGAATCCTTTCTAGTCGAGATGCATTTACTCAGGGGTTTTTGTGTAATCTTTTGAATCCTAAGGCGACACTTTTTATTTTTAGTCTTTATACGGGATTAATTACACATGGAGTAAAAACCAGTGTTCTTCTTGGGCACTCGGCCGTTTTACTTTTTGAGGCCTTTGTTGTTTGGAGTTTGTTTGTCTATATTGTGACAACTGAAAGAATAATTAAAAAATTAAAAAAGATTGAGACTATTATTAGCAAAGTTCTTTGCATAATACTTTTGGGGCTTGGGATTTTTTCTTTATTAAGTTTGATATAGTCCCACTTTCGTGGGACTTTTTATTTCTAGAATTTCGCGATAAGACCAGTTGTAAACTTTCTGTCATAAGGAGTTGCTCCTGTCACAGGTAAATTATCTTTTGCCCATTCATAAGATAATTTCAATGAAAAGCTCGAATTAATAGCATTGTATAGGGAAGTTTTAACTTTCATTTCCCAATCCTCTGAAGTTGTGAAGTTCGCAACGTATTCTAATCTTGATTCAACTTTAAGAGCTTTGCTATGTTCATACGTATGACCAAGGGCTAAGAGTGCTTTGTTGAAGTGATCAGTAATATCAAGAGTATTTTCTTCAACTGTATATCGATAGGCCAATTCTGAGTCGATATTATTTTTTTCGGTTTTAAATAATGAAACCTTCGCACCTAAGTCTGTATTATAGCGAATTTTTATTCCGGCAAATTTATTTCCTTCAACTTGTTCCAAAAATGTGAGGGATACTTTCTCACTTAATTTATGATCAGCACCAGCGAAAATATCCCAGTCCCTTGCGCTTAAATTCTTGTCAGCAGTGCCGTATGTGTAATGGCCACCAAGTTGAAATGAATTGGATTCTAATTCAATTTTAGATTTTGTTTTACCAATATAGTTTTCAACATTTGAATTTCCACTAGTGTTCACAAGACTAAGTTCAGATTCATTTGTAAATGTTGCCATGGCGTTCGAAGAAAGTAGGCAAATGAGAAGTAGCTTTTTCATAGATTTTTCCTTTGTTGTTTAAATATACTAACTTCGACAAAGGAAAAAAAAAAGGTGGGAAACCCACCTTCTTTTAATAAATTTTGACTCTAATCATGTCATTCAGTACGAAATCATCATCTGATTCAGAGCGATAGAGGTAGAATTCCATATTCATATCTCTTTGAAAAAATCTTACAGTCTTCGTTTCTTTGTTTTCACAGAAGAAAGTCAACCAAGATTGGAACTGAAGTAAAACTCTATGGAGAATGATATTGGGCTTTGAAAAATGTCCATTTTCAACGTTGAATCCGAGCAATTCAGAGTTGATAGGACAATGAATTTCTTCTGTAACTTTATTAAGTAATGGAATACTTTTATTGTTGAATGAAACATAAAGACCAGGTTTTGAAAGTTTATTTGCACCTGAGTTTAAAACAGCAATATTAAATTTTCCGTTTACGATCTTAATTCCAAAATTGTCTTGCTGAGCGATTGTTTCACGTCTTAATGCTTGCCCTAAAAAATCAAGGTAGCCATGATCAATAATACCTATTTGATGCCCAACTTCGTGGATAACAATAGCGATCATCGCGCCAAAGTCATAAGTAAAGCTTTCATTACGGTAGGCAAGATTTAAGTTTATAAGAATTGGAAAGCTTGGATCAAATCCTGTTTTAGCAATTCTTGTTTCATAATCTCCTTCATCATTGAAGAAATCTTCAAATTGTGCAGGAATGAACTTTAGTCTCTCTTTGTTGCCCCAATTACTGATAATTGTCAGTTTAATCTCTTCTAAAGTTGAAAGATCTTCGGCATCGATATCGCAATTCTTGTATACTAAGCAGTGATCAATAAGATCTGCGGCCTTATCATAAGCATACTGAAAGTTTTGTTCTACAAGTCCTCCACCATTACCAACGATATCTCCAGATCCTCCTCTTGCATGTAGATCCGCAAGTTTTTCAGAGAATTCCTTATTGTAATAGGCTTTTTCAAGAACATTCAATCTTCTTGCTGCCGCCTTTGTAGCGAAGGCATTGGCCATAATTGAGAGAGAAAATAGAGCGATGAGAACTTTCATTTATTTTCCACCTATTCTGATAATTCTTTTGTGTGCGAAAAGAACTGTAAATTGAGCTGATACAGATCATTTGAGTCTATTGCAGAGTATTTTTCATTAAAATCTTTTAAAAAACTGAAGATGGCCTGTTTTGCTTCAGGAATTGTATCCTTTTTAATCTTCAATGTCATGGAACTGATTTGTCTTTTGTTAACATTTTGTTCATCGATGGCCTCCATCGCTCTTGTTAACATTCCGTAGTGATGTTTTCTAATCGCTTGTGATGGAACATCGTTACTTGTAACCAAACCTTGACGTACTACACTCAATTTACCTGACTCATCTAGAGCAATGATCCCCATATCCAGCATATCATTTATTGCTTGGCGTATTTGGTTTACTTGAACTTTCTTTCTTAGTTTCTTGTAAATCCAAACGTCATCATTTCTAAAATCTGGTGTCTCAATAAGTTGCTTGATAACAAAATAGTACCATTCACTAATCGTTGAAAATTCCTTCAAAGACATTGTGAATGTATCAGATGGTATTGGGATTTCTTTGATTCTCTCTAGAATCTTAGATGTGTCTCTACCTTTGTTCTTGGCCTTCTCTAGTTGAATGAGTAATTCAAAATACTCACGTTCTCTATAATTGAGATCAAGATCTTTGGATAAAGCGTTAATCATATCAAAACTAGGGAAGCGCTGTCCCTTAAGAACCATTGATAAAGAGCTCGGTGATTTGTATCCCAAGCGATTGGCCCAAGATAAAAGATTATTTGATGTGTGGCTATAAAGGCCGTCCGGCATTCCTACTGCAATGAGAAAATCTCGATAACTTTCAAAATTAAAGATTGATATTTTTGGCAGCTCCGACTTAACTTCCGTGTTCATAAACTCCTCATTTATTTCCGATAAAAATATTTTGAGTTATGGCCGTGCGAATGACAATTTTTTTTCGCAGAAAATAGAAATAAGTTTTCACAAATTATTTTTGTTTTTCTCGTCTCTTAATTTTTTTGCTTGAGTGATTTCGTCTAAGACTTTCAATTGACCACAGGCTGCCAGAATATCATCGCCTTTAGTTGTGCGAACGGTTGTAGGAATTCCATTTTCTTCAAGTATCAATTTAAAGCGATCAATAGATTCTACACTTGGTCTTTTATACGGAGAATCTGGAAATTCATTGAAGGGAATAAGATTAACAATGGCCTTCTTACCTTGTAACAGCGTCGCAAGCTTCACTGCATCCTCAGAAGAATTATTCAGATCTTTTATGAGTAGGTATTCAAAGTTAACAAATTGTCTTTTTAACAAGGGAATTTTTCCAAGCGCATTTAAGACCGTTTCAATATTGTAACTTCTATTTAAAGGGATCAATTCATTTCTAACGCTATTGGTAGGAGAGTGAAGTGAAAGTGCAATATTGACTCGTGCCATCTCATTTAATCTTTCTATTCCTGGTAAGTATCCTGCTGTCGAAAGAGTAATTTGGCGCGGACCTAGATGCAGACCTTCAGTTGTGAGCATGATATCGATGGCCTTTTTTACTTCATCAAAATTGTGAAGAGGTTCGCCTTGCCCCATAAAGACGATATTTGGGCACACAGATTTTTCAGGTCTATTTTGTATCAGCCACTGCCACGCAACGAGATATTGACCAATGATCTCTTGGGCAAGTAGATTTCTTTTAAGACCCTGCGTCCCTGTGTAACAAAAGCTACAATTCATAGCACAGCCAACTTGAGAAGAAAGGCAAACAGTAAAACGTTTGTGAAATGGGATTAAAACTGTTTCGACCTTTAGGCCATCTTTCATTTCTAAGAGAAACTTCGTTGTTCCGTCTTTTGCGTTTTGCTCTCTGACAATTTTGGGCAAACTAAAGTCAAATACTCCCAGGGCATCTGTGATTAATGGAGTATCAAAGTCTGATTTTTGGAAATTAAAATTGAGTTTCTTATATATCTCAGTGAAAACCGTTTGGGCATGAAACGGCTTAACATTATTTTGCAAGAAGTGATCTTTTAAGTGACCAAGAGTCAAAGAGTAGAATGATACATTGTCCATTTCTCACTTATATTATGGTGACCACTGGCAGTCATTAGAAAAAGTAAAATAGCTTGATTCTTGCACAGGTTAACGTATTATTTTTATATGGGACTTAAGAAATTATATTTATCAATATTCTTGGCAGCATTTTTATGTTCGTGCTCTTCCTATCGCAAGATGCACCCCCTGACTCATTCTCGCAGCGAGACTTTGGGCATGGGCGTGACAAGTGCCGGAGTTTCAGTGGCCCGCTCCTATAGGCTGCAAGTGGCCGAGGATTTTAGAGCTGATCCAGTTGTCCATTCTCCCGACGTAAAAGAGTCACTAAGTGTATTATTCTATTTTAATAGAGGGCTTTTTGATGGGCTTGATTTTGAGACTGGCTTTGGACCTGATCTTCCATTGTATGCAGGAATCAAACTGCGCCCTTTTAATTTCGGAAATTTCTCCCTTTCATTCAAGCTAGGTACAAGTATCGCTGTCAGTGCGGGAAAGGTCCCCGCCTCAGAGATCCAAACGACGAGTTCTGTCCGTACGTCTCGTGAATGGGTACTTAACAGCTACTCTTTTTACTTTGGAGCAGTTGCCGGCTATCGGATTTCGGGTCCTATTTTAGTGTACGGAGGATATTCGAAAGAAAAATTTGGTCAATTTGTACGCTTCGAAACAGGCATTGCTGATGAAATCTCTTTAGATGGGGTTCAAGAAATGCTCTACCTGGGTGTCGGCTACCGACTTGGGGCCTTAAAAATTGGGCTTCAAGGGGGGCGAACAGATATTGCTTTTGACCAGGACCCTAGCAAGAATAATGATATGATTTT
>NZ_AUNE01000059.1 GCF_000447755.1 Bacteriovorax sp. BSW11_IV
GGAGAAATTGGTCCTGTATGTAAGTTTCCTGACCCCATAGAAGTTGGAAGCGGTGAAGATACAATTTCTGTTCTTTGCGCCTGAATATTAGAGACGATTGGAGCTGAAGAATTTTTTTTCACTTGCGTGATTTTTTCTTTTTCAGCGTGATGAAATCCAAGGCCTTTATTAATTGGTCTAAAATCTATATCATCGATGTTAAATTCATCCATTTCTAACTCCAGGTTAAGGTTAGAATCTCATAAAATGCACAAAGCATCAATTCTTTTGCATAAGCCCAAACACATAACCAGCGCTAACGCATACAGCAGTTTGAGAACGGAGAATCCAAGTTGGGAATTGTTTTGTCTTAATATTTTTTGAAGTTATTAACAAAGACTCTTCTTCTGGAGAAAATCCACCTTCGGGTCCAATAATTAACAGGATCTTATCAGATTCTAAAATTGCCTTTCCTTCATTTTTATCTGAAACAGATGAAAAATAGAAAACGTGGTCATATTGGGAAAACAAATGCTCTAAGTTCTCAAAAGTCACTTCCTTCTCAACCGATAGCGCAAATGGATTATTAGACTGAATTAGCCCCGACTCAATTAGTCTTTCTAATCTATCACCTGATTCCAAACCATTTTGTGAATATGCAGACTTTAGTGGAATGATTTTTCCAACACCAATTTCACATGCGTACTTTACGATATCTGAAGAAGCGTCTTTTTTTGGTGGTGCTAACAAAAGGTCTATATGGGCCTTTCTTTTGGCATCATTCACTTGTTCAACAATAAGTGAAACTGTTTTCTTATCGCAATCTACAACTTTGCATGTCGCACGCTGTCCGAGACCATTTAATACTAAAATTTGCTCACCAATTTTAATGCGAACAACTTTTATCAAATGAAACGCTTTATCCTCAGTTACAACAAGGGATGGTTCAGAAAAACTAATATCTTTAAGGTATACTGCTCTCATAATTAGTTTTTGAGTAGAATAGCACTCCAATCACCACGAGAGACTACATCAACAACACTTAGTTCACTATAAGCATCAATTATTGTTTCAACTTGTTCATTTAGAATTCCAGAAAGAACTAAGTAAGAACCATCTTTTAGTGAATCCATTAATGTTGGTTTCTCGCTAATTAGAACGTGCTGAAGAATATTTGCGAATACTAATTCATATTTTTTTGGCTCAAAACGATCTCTTATCACAAGCCTTTGCCCATTTAGCTCATGCTCGTGAAAGTTCAACTCTAAATTTTGAACACAATTATCTAGGGCAGCTTTGTCGATATCAACATATTCAACATACATTTTTTTCATCTTCATCGCGCCAATTCCAAGAATACCTGAGCCACATCCAAAGTCCAAACAGTCAGCACCTTCAGTTAAAACGTCTGCAATACTATCTAACAACTTTAGACATAAATATGTTGTATCATGCTCTCCTGTACCAAATCCCATTCCAGGATAGATATAAATGGCCTTCTTATTGTCTTTGTAATTTTCTTCTTTAAACCATTCTGGAATTACTGTCATTCGTTCAGAAACTTCAATTGGTTTATAGTGTTTTTTCCATTCATCATTCCAATCTTGGTAATCAAGACTTTGAACACTATGAGCTAGCTCTTCAAAACTAGATAAATAGAGAGAAAAGTTTTTGGCCGATTCGGCGTGATTGTCATTGAAGAAGTAAAATTTAAATTTGAAGTTATTTGTTTCTTCATTTGCTCTTTCTTCAACTTCAGAAATAACAGACTCAGGAACATCTCCACCAGAGTAAGCTCTTTCACCTAGCAGCTCATCAACTTGTGGCTCATCTAGTGAAAACTCCTCAATCCCATCACAAGAATATTCTTCAACAGCTTCATATTTAACTTCTTCTTGTAAATTTGGTGCTTTTTCAAAATCAACTTCAACAATAGTAAATTTTTTAATTTCCACAACGACTCTCGATATGTTCGAGACCTAAAAAACTTCCATTAGGATATACGCGAATTCCGCCTAGACAATTTTTATAGATCCATAGATTATTTGGGTGCCATAGGTTTATATACGAATAGTCATCATTTGCAACCTTCAGGGCCTCTCTATAATAAAAGTTTCTTATGAGTTCATCCTTCTCACTTTGGGCCTTGGCCAAAAATGCATCCATTTTCGGGTTCTTATATAGCCCTCTGTTTCCACCCTTAGGGGGGAAGGACTCCGATGAGAATACAAAATTAAGCATTTCTGGGCCTGTAAATCCAACCCATTGCCCTATCATTAGATCAAATTGGGACTTTTTAACACCTTTCATAAAGGTTCCCCATTCTTGAACTGTTAAATGAACATTAATGCCAAACTTCTCAAAATCCTGAATGATTGTTTGAGCAATTTCAACTGTGCTTTTTGTATTTGCCGATTTCCAGTCTAATACAAATAGTTTTCCATCTTTTTGCCATTTTCCATCAACCTTTTTGTATCCGGCCTTTTCAAACAACTTTTTTGCTAATTCAGGATTATAACTATCAATTTGAAAATCCGGATGCATCGATTTAAATGACTTTGAAAAAAGTGAATTAGATAACGTAACATTGTTTTTAAATTTATATTTTTTAATCGCTTCTCTTGATATTAGATGTGATAGAGCTTTTCTAATATTCACATCCATCATTTGTTCTTTTGAGTGGTTGATATTCATATAAACAACATTCGAACTTGGAACAGATAAAAACTTCAAATTCTTTGCATTTTCTTGCAGCCAATTAAATTTACGTGCCGACATATCTGTAACACTAGCATCTATTTCGTTATTTAATAACTTAAGCGCAAGGGTTGTTTCATCTTTAACGACTTTGAATTCAAGATTAGGGTATTCTCCTCTTAGAGATTTAAGTGTAACCGCAAGTTCCTCACTCTTTATTAATTCATAGTCTCCGGCACCTATTATATTTGAGATATCTCCATTGAATGGGGCATCCGGATTCTTAAGCTTTATGATCTTAAAGAGTACTAGATTAGATAAATTATCTAATTTAAATTCATCATAATGAAGTTCAAATTCGTAATCATTAATAATTTTCACTTGCTTAATTCGACCAAAAGCAAATCTGAAGATAGATTTGATGGATGTTTCATCAGTGATATATTTCCAAGAGTTCTCAACATCTTTTGCGGTAATTGTTGAGCCATCCCAAAATTTCTGATTTCGTTTTAATTTAAATGTGATGATTTGCTTATCTCTTTTATGTGATTCTCTAAAAGATTCACACAAGCGACAAGTCGCAGACATATTTTCATCAAAGTCGATTAATGATTTATGAACGAGCCTATTTATATTTTGAGAATTTGAATCCGTTGAAAAGAAGGGATTTAAATTACTAGGTGTAGATGAGATTCCAACTTTAATTGCACCGAAGCTTCCGTGTGAAAACAAAGTAAAAACGGCTAAAAGAATAAAACGGTACAACAATTCTAACCTCTTAATATCTTGAGTTAATTTTTCTGCTTGATGTTATAATTATTACCTTGATCCTTTAATCCGTAAACAGTACATGTTACTAAGACTCTAAAATTATTCATGAGCGGAGATAATTATGTACTTAATTGGCATAGCAGGTGGTTCTGGTTCGGGAAAAACAACATTTGCAAGTAAATTACAAAATTTTGCTTCATTTGATCTCCCTATTCTGCACATGGATTCTTACTATTTACCTAACCAACCGACTGAACATTACACTAAAAACGGCAAGCCCAACTACGATCATCCTGCAGCATTTGATTGGGAACTTTTAAGACAGCATTTACGTGATCTTAAGGCCGGTAAAGATATTGAATGCCCTATTTATGACTTCAAAACATCGTCTAGAAAAGAAGAAACTAATCTCGTTAAGGCCAATAAGATTGTTATCTTCGAAGGTATTTTTACTCTATTTGACATTGATATTCGTGAGCTTCTAGATATTAGAGCATTTCTTCATGTTGATTCAGATATTCGATTCGCAAGAAGATTAAATCGAGATGTTAAAGAGCGTGGCAGAACTATTGAATCTGTAATCGAACAATACTACGAAACAGTTAGACCGATGTATCAAAAATACCTTGATCCACAAAGACAACATGCTGATTTCATTGTTGGCGAAGAAACAGATATTGCAGCTTCAATTTTGGCCGCTAAAATTAGAGAGCTGGCCTTTAATGATGATATGGATCATGGACTTCATAGAGGCAATATTAATTACAAAGATCCAGGACTAAATATTAAAAATGTCTAAGAAAATTACTCTCACGCCAATAGGGGGAGTTGGTCAAATTGGTTCCAACTCTACACTCATCAAATATAAAAACGAAGTTATACTTATTGACTGTGGAATTTTATTTCCTTACGAAGACTTTTTCGACATCAACTATCTTATTCCAGATTTATCCAAAGTCGAAGAAACACCAAATAAACTAATTATAACTCATGGTCACGAAGATCATATTGGTGCAATTGTACATTTCATTCTCCAATATCCAGAAGTCGAAGTGCATGCACCACTTTTTGCGAAGAAATTAATCGAAAGAAAACTTGGGCACAAAAAAATGTCTAAGAAAATTCATCTATATAATCGAGATGGTTATATTGAATGTGATGGCCTTAATGTTCTTCCAATTCAAGTTAATCATTCAATTCCTGATACCTATGGAATGCTACTTAATATCGATGAAACAAGTATTTTCTTTGTCTCTGATTTTAAAATCGATCAAAAGGCTAAATTTGAACCAAATTTTGATTTTGAAAAATTAAAGAAAAATTCAGAAGGGAAGTTCAAAATACTTTTGGCCGATAGTACAAATATTAAAAGTAAAAATCTCCATACACCTTCTGAAGAGGATATTTTTCCTGAGCTTGAAGAAATTATTAAGAATGCAAATGGTCGCATTTTTATAACGTCATTTGCATCCAATGTTTTCAGAATCCGCAATTTCATTTTACTTGCAGAAAAGTACGGAAAAAGACTTGTTCCACATGGTCGCTCAATGATTAATTACATTGCTACAGCAACAGAGTGTGAGCATATTCACGAGACAAAAGTATTAAGAGAGTTAGATCAAATTGATCCTAATGATCCTAAGCTAATCGTTCTTCTTTCCGGCTGCCAAGGTGACTTTAAAGGTGCCTTTAGAAGGGTCGCAAAAGGCGAGGATAGCAACTTCAAAGTTAAAGAAACTGATACTTTTGTGATTAGTTCAAAGGCCATTCCTGGTAGTGAAAAGAAAATCTCACTTCTTATTAACTCGCTCTATGAACTTGGGGCAAAAGTCATAAACAATGACGAGGCCCATATTCACGTCTCAGGTCACCCAGGAAAAGAAGATCTAAGAATTCTCTATGACCAATTCTCACCAGATGTGGCAATTCCAATTCATGGTGAAACTGAATTTTTGTATCAACATGCCAAATGGATAGATGACAATTATCCAAAAACAACATCTCATGTTATTAAAAACTTTGATTCAGTTCAAATCGAAGGAACAAAAGTAACCTTAGTTCCAACCGACTCATCTCCAGAACCAATATTGATTCATGGTCAGGATCTTCCAATCGAAAAGTCGGCCATTTCAGAAAGAAGAAAAATGGCCTGCAATGGCGTGATCTTTATCTCAATTAACAAAGAGAGCTTATCAAAAAGGAAAATTTCTATTGAATGTAATTTTATGGGCCTTCCTTTATTATGTTTAGACCACAAAGAAGTTCTTCTAGATTATCTGCACAACTTTCTTGCAACCAGAAAGGTAAAACTCCTAGAACAAACTAGCGAAGATTTAAGGGTAGAAACAAGACGATTTATGAACAATATCTTAGGGTATAAGCCGATCACTATTGTTCAGTTTGTTTAATTCTCTTATAATATTGAAATGAACTTCTCAGAACAGAAAATTTTAATTTTCCTGGCAATTGCCCTTGTCATTCTAATGATTGGGCTCTTTGTTCTCGCTCTTTTTGCAGTTTATCTGCTTTATAAGAAAACCAAAAACAATCACCACCCAATTGTTTTACCGCCAAAAAATAGAGAACGAGTTAAAATTCACCCTGTTATAGATGCGACTAGTTCAACTGGCCTGTGCTTAAATCACAAAGAACGAAATTCTGTAGGAATCTGCTCTATTTGCGAGCAAGAATTTTGTGCTCAATGCCTCAAAGAAATGGATAAAGTTTATTTGTGCCCAGAACACTTCAAGCTTTATACTCAGAATAAATGGATACCTATTACTAACGAAAAAACGACTCCAGATACGCCACAAAACGGTGTATACATCTATAACTACAAGAAAAACATTTGGGATAAAGATAAAATTCCGTCTTATATCTTAAATGAATATAAAATTAATATGGAAGGTGATTTTGTTGAAACTTATGTTCAATTACATGTAATTGAAGATGATGCTCCAAAGTTAAAATCTGAACTCGTTCTGTTAAAGGATATTAAAAGTGAATAACCCTCAAAACAAAGCTGATTTGCAAAACATGATCAATATGATTATGGAAAAAGAGGCACCAAAAAAGACAATATCTTCTAAGCTCGATAGAGACATTCTCCATATTGAAAGAGAGTTGAGAGATAACTCAATCGCATACGAATATTCAATTCTTATTTCAGAGCTTATTCCAGAAAAGGCCAATGATAAATTTGGGACAGGAACATTTGGACGTGACAAGTACTCACTTGCTTGGAAAATTCATCACGATGGTCCATTTAGAATCGTGCTGACGAATATTGAATATAATAATGAAAAGCTACTGTTAGAATGTCCCGAATCTTTCAAATCTGATTTATGTCCATATCTCCAACGTTTTGTTGAAAATATGGCCCGCGAAGTGAACAACCTACAAAAATAAAAAAGCGCCCCTTTTCTTGCGATCCGGGGCGCTTGTATATTGAGTTGGGGGAACCCAATAAAGACTTAGTTTTCTAGATTTCCTTGAAAATCTCTCTTAACTGAAGTTTCTTCTTTTCTCAAATATGAAGGAGTATCTAGTTCTTCTTCATCAAAGTTGATGAATCCTAGTTTCTCAGCGATCGACTTAGCTCTAGTTGTAGATGAAGTCGATTCAGTCACTCTATGAGTAGGAGCGCTGGCCGCGTGAATATTACCTTCACTTTGGAAATCATTTTGCTTTTGGCTCTCATATTTGTGAGCAGCACTTTGAATTGATTGAACTAGAGGAGAAACTCTTGGAGCTTCAGCTCTTTGCATAGCAACTTCTTGGTGAGCTTCTTCATTCCAAGCATGTTCAAATCTTTGTTCAGTTGCTTCTGGAGCAGCATATACTTCTTCTTCATATACTGGTGCTTCTTCTACGAATTGTTGAAAGCTTTGAACAGGTTGTTGTTGAACGTGAACCTGTGATTGTGGTCTATGCATTTGCTGTTGAACAGGAGCTTGCATTTGTACAGGTGCAACATGTTGTTGAACTTGTTGTTGCATCTGAGCAGCTTGCATTCTTGATTTATCTTTTCCACCAAGACCTGTCGCAACTACAGTAACTTTAATTGCATCTTCTAGGCTGTCATCAATTGCTTGACCGAAGATAACTTCAGCATCTTCATCTGCAGCTTCCATAATAAGCATAACAGCTTCGTTAACTTCGTGCATAGTAAGTGACTCACTACCAGTGATGTTAACGATGATACCTGTTGCACCATCAATTGAAATATCTTCAAGAAGTGGTGAGCTGATTGCTTCTGTAGCAGCTTTAATTGCTCTATCAGGACCAGAACAAACACCTGTACCCATAAGGGCAAGACCTTTATTGGCCATAACTGTACAAACGTCTGCAAAGTCAGCGTTGATATTACCAGTTGTATTAATTAAATCAGAAATACCTCTAACAGCATTTAAAAGAACTTCATCAGCTTTTTTGAAAGTATCTACAAGAGATAGGCTCTCACCAGCAAGGTAAAGTAGTCTTTGGTTAGGGATAGTGATTAGTGAATCTACGTTTTCTTCTAGTGTCTTAATCCCTTGGTCTGCTTGTCTCATTCTTTTCTTACCTTCGAAGAAGAATGGCTTAGTTACAACACCAACAGTTAGAGCACCAAGTTCTTTTGCAAGTTTTGCAATTACAGGAGCTGCACCAGTACCTGTACCACCACCCATACCAGCGGTGATGAATACCATGTCAGAACCTTCAAGAACTTCACTTAGTTGTTCATATTCGTCTAGTGCAGATTTTCTTCCCACTTCAGGGTTTGCTCCAGCACCAAGACCTTTTGTGATCTCAGCCCCAAGTTGAATTTTAACTGGTGCTAAGTTTGCGTTTAACGCTTGTGAATCCGTGTTAGCTACAATGTATTCAACTCCAGAAAGTCCAGATTTGATCATTGTGTTGACAGCGTTACATCCACCGCCTCCTACACCGATAACTCTAATTTTTGCGCCTTCATGTAATCCAGCACTTCCATTGTCAGAAATTTCGAACATGGCGTTCCCCCTTTAATTAAAAAATTTCCTTGAACACTGATCGTAGCGATTCGCTTAATCGACCTATCAGATCCGTCTGATTACCAATATCTTCTTCAACAATAGTGTGACTGCCACCGCGCTTGTTGGCCTCGATGAGTAGTCCTAATACTGTAGAAAATTTAGGATTTTGCATAATATTTGTCATGCCACCAAATGGGTGAGGATAACCAACCTTAGTTGATCTTTGTAGTAAATACTCCCCAAGCTCTGGCATTCCTTTGATAAGAGCTCCACCACCAGTTAATACGATTCCACCAGTGATTTCGCTATCAAGTCTCTTATCAATAATAATGCTGTTAATGATTTCAAATAACTCTTCAGCTCTCGCACCAAGCACTGTAGCAACAATACTTAACTGAACTTCGCGAGGTTTTGTTCCAGGAAGACCTTGAACAGTAATATGAGCAGATTGATTTAATTGTTCAGCTAAAACAGATCCATGATTGATCTTAATTCTCTCTGCCTCTGCGTGAGGGATTTTAAGGGCAACAGCTAGATCGTTTGTGAAATGATTTCCACCGACAGGAATAATCTGTGAGTGAATTAAGCTACCTTCTTTCCAAACTGCGATATCAGTCGTTCCACCGCCAATATCGACGAGGATAACACCCATGTCTTTTTCTTCAGTAGAAAGAACTGCTTCTGAAGAAGCAATCGGTTGAAGTGTTACATGTTCAGCTTTAATACCTGTTTGTTCAACACACTTAACTAGGTTTTGAATAAGTGAAATTGAACCCGTAACTATATGTACGTGAGCTTCAAGACGAACACCACACATTCCTACAGGATTCTTAATTCCTGGAGTATTATCTACTCTAAACTCTTGTGGGATAACGTGAAGAATTTCTCTATCCGATGGGATCACTACAGCTTTAGCTGCTTCAAGAACTCTATCCACATCTTGCTCAGTAATTTCTTTACCTTTAACTGCTACGACACCAGAGCTATTGAAACTATAGATATGACTTCCGGCCACACCGATAGTTGCGCTATGGATATTCACCCCGGCCATTAAACGTGCTTCTTCTAGTGAATTTTGAATCGACTTAACTGTCTTATCAATATTCACTACTGAGCCTTTTTTAAGACCGTAGCTTGGATGCGTTCCAATACCAATAATCTCTAATTCTTGATTAGCGTGTTTGATTCCAACAATTGTGCAGACTTTAGTTGTTCCAACATCAAGTCCTACGATGACGTTTCTTTCCATGAGATTCCTTTCTCACTGTTAAGATTTATTCATTAAATCTACCTATCTATGTAGGAAAAATTTTCCTCATAAATAGGTTACAAAAAAATTTTAGAATTTGTCTTTGAACTTGACAACAACTTTTTTTGGATTTGTAAGGTTTATAATGGCGGGGATTTTTTGCTTCGTCTCCATATAAGAGACTATTTTTCTCAACTTTTGAACTTTTTCTTCCCATTTATCTGGTCCCACAAAGACACTAGAAGGGTGACCCTTAATAGAAAGAATGATTGTTAATTCCTTGGATTCATTGATGATCACTTCAGATAATTTCTTTCTGAAAATCAAATCCATATCTTTAACAAGACTTGTGACTTTTGTTTGAATTTCATCTTCCATCTCACCTACAGGCAGTGCCAAGAAAGGAAGATCGTAATTTAATTTTTGTTCACTTCTTAATAGAACTTCATAAGTAGGATCAAAAAGTTGGCCGTTATCTACAAGGATGGCCTCATAAGATTCAAGTCCATTGCTCTTATAGATTTGAACTTTCATCAGTGGTTCTGGACACTCGTAAGTAAATTTCAAAAATTTTCTTAGAGGATCGTAGCTAATTTTATAATCAGAGATGAAGTGCTTCTCTGCTAATTTTTCATGAAGAATTTTATACTTTAGATCTTTTAATGAGTGATTTGCTTCAAAGTTCTTCATCAATTGAAGAGTAAGCGTACCTGCGGCCCTGGCCGGACAGCTTCCGAAAGAAGTTCTGTAATTAACATCGCCACTTTGCTCATCTACAGCAGCAAATGAAGTTGAACTTAATATGAGTGTGAATAGCGATATCGTTTTAATCAATTTTGACTTCCGTTTCAAAATCAACTCCATACTGGAGTTTTAGTTCAGACTTAACAATTTCAATGAGTTTAACAACGTCATCGTAATTACTGCCACCAAAATTTTCCATAAAATTGGCATGCTTATTACTGACTCGAACACCTTTATACGTTAAACCCTTCAAACCCATTATATCAATAAACATTCCGGCCCTGCAAGTAACAAGGCCTTTACTATTTTTAAAAATACAACCACATGTCTTTTCACTCATTGGCTGAGTTCTATTTCTAAGGTCGAGATAGTTTTTAATTTTTTCTCGAAGCTGTGCATCAACACCGAAATGTTTCATTGTAACTTGAATGATGATGTCACCTTTTTTCAAAAAATTGCAATGTCTATAACTGAAACTTTCACTAGTTGGAGTATGTTCACAAATTTCACCGTCACTATTTACATACTTCACAGACGTTACAAGAGGACCAATCTCACCAAGGTTAGTCCCAGCATTCATCACGATCGCCCCACCTAACGACGCAGGAACACCAGTGAAAGACTCCCAACCAAGTAATCCAAACTTCGAGGCCATACTTGTTAAGGTACTCAACCTAACACTTGCTGGAAAAACATATTCGTCACGAAGTTCATCACAACTTTCTTTTTCAAAGGGAAACTTTAGAATGAGGTAGGGGGCATCACTTTGGACTGGTAATAACTGATTCGCACCCATTCCGATAATTCTTGGAGAAATTTTATTTTCTTTAAAAATTTTTTGAATTTCAATTAATGAATCGACACTTGTAACCGTGACCAAGTCTCCCTTGGCCACAAGTTTCATAGTCGAATATTTTGTAAGATCTGCATCTTTTTCAAACGTAACATCTGAAAGATTTGCGATTTGATTTAAGTAGCTCATTTTATTTTTCGGCCCACTCTCTAGCGATTTTTCCGATAGAACCAGCACCTAAAGTTACAACCGTAATCTGTTCACCATTTTTTTCTAATTCTGCAGATAATGATTCAAGATCTTTTGTCTGAGATAACTTACGAGCAAACTGGGGATGAAGTTTATTCAAATCTTCAATGAGGCGATCTGATGTGATGCCATCGATTGGTTGCTCACTTGCTGGATAGATTGGAGCAATATAGAGCTCATCTGCATAATTAAAACAGTGTAAGAAAAGATTCCAACAGTCTCTTGTTCTCGTGTATCTATGAGGTTCAAAAATACAAACAACTTTTTTTTCTTTTCTTGTTTCTTTAAGAGTCTTAAGTGTTGTCGCAATCTCTGTTGGGTGGTGAGCATAGTCGTCAATCATTTCAAAATTATCTTTTGTCTTTAACAACTGGAAACGTCTTCCAACACCATCAAATTTGCAAATTGACTTAGCAATTAACTCAAAACTTACGCCCATATTATAAGCAATACAAATGGCCCCAAGAGCATTTAAAGTATTGTGCTTACCTGGAAGATTAATATTAATCTTTGCTACAAATTTACCATCATGGTGTAGATCAAATGTTGAGCCAAAAGTTTTGTACTCTACATTTTGAGCAGAAAAGTCTGCTTCAATTTCTACACCAAAAGTTACAGATGGTTTTTTCATATTGGCCTTAATCTGCATTAGCCTTTCATCATGTGCATTAAGTGCACATACTCCGTAAAAAGGAACTTTATTCGCAAAGCTTTCGAAAGCGTCGAAAAGTTTTTCCTCACTTCCATAAAAGTCCATGTGATCATTATCAATATTTGTGATTACAGACATGATTGGATTTAATAGAAGAAATGATCCATCGGATTCATCGGCCTCGGCAACAAGACATTGACCTTGACCAACTTTAGCATGACCATTTAAGTTCTTAACGATTCCACCAATGATATAAGTTGGATCGTAATCACTCTCTTGCATAATTGTCGCAAGAAAACTTGTCGTCGTTGTCTTTCCATGTGTTCCCGCGATAGCAAGACCATACTTAAGTCTCATAAGCTCGGCCAACATCTCGGCCCTTCTCATAATAGGAATATTTAATTCTCTCGCCTTTTTGACTTCAGGATTTTTATCATCAATAGCTGAGCTGTAAACGATGACTGTTACGTCTTGAATATTTTCTTCTTTGTGACCAATATAAATTTCGGCACCAAGATTCTTTAACTTTAAAACGTTTGCTGATTCAGAAATATCTGAACCTGAAACTTTATAACCAAGCGATAGTAGAACTTCAGCAATACCGCTCATTCCAATACCACCAATACCAATAAAATGTATTTTCACATTCTTACGAATTGTAAGCATGATGTACTCCAATTAAAATTATGCTTCTTTTCTTACACCTTGGAGGCGCATTCTGTCACGAAATTCGCTGTGAACATCGATAGACTCATGCGTGCTTTGTTCTTCCTCTTGTCTCATATCTCTATTGCGACTTGCTGATAAAATCAGTCCAATGGCAAAAAAGTTTGCAAGTAATGAAGATCCCCCATAACTAATAAACGGTAAGTTTAGGCCTTTCGTAGGTAGAAGTCCAAGAACGACTCCCATGTTTAATAGAGTTTGTAGTCCTAAGATAAAGACTAAAGAAGTAATAATTAAATATGAAATTTTTGACTGGGCCTTTACGGCCAATCTAAATCCAAAATATATAAGAGAGACATAAAGTGAAATGATAAAGAAGACACCAACAAACCCCAACTCCTCACCGATCACAGAAAAAATGAAATCGTTATGGGCCTCTGGCAAATAAAATAGTTTTTCAATTGAATTTCCTGGGCCTTTCCCAAAAAATCCACCATTCGCAAAACCTATCCAAGATTGAATAACCTGAAAACCACTTCCTTGTGCATTTTTCCAAGGATCCATGAAGGCCAACAGTCTTCTTACACGATATGGTTGAGATACAAGGAGAATAAGTCCAAGTACAAATCCAGATGTTACAAAGCTATAAAACCATTTGCGAGGAAACGAACTAAGAAAACAAGCGAAGGCCACAACCGCGAAACAAATTGAAAATGTCCCAAAGTCAGGTTGTAACAATAGAAGCATCAAAGGATAAACGAGACTGATCGCATATTTAATTTTTTTATTTTTATCGAGTAATGAAAAATTCTCAAAGAAGTAAATTGCAGATAATAAGATGGTGTACTTCACCATCTCACCTGGCTGGAATGATAACGGCCCCAAACGGATCCAACGATTAGCACCTTTTGCGAGGTTACCTAGGCCCGGAACAAAAGTTAGTGTCAAAATAAACGAGGCCGCAATATTTAACTGATAACTAAATTTATACCAAAACTTATATTTTGATTTTGCGACAAAGATACATAGACCAACTGAAACAATAAGATAGATACACTGACGCAACAGGTAATACACTGAAGAGCCGTAAACTTCTTTCGCATACATATAGCTGGAAGAATAAACCATTATCACGCCAATAATCACTATGGCGGCAAGTGTCATTGTGAAATATTTTAATGTGTTTCTATAAGATAAAGTTTCTTCCATATTATCAGTGTAATCACATACGGAAGAAAAAGCAAAGGCCGCTTTTAGGCGGCCTTAACTTTATTAGAGTTGGTATACAAGTTTTTTGAAGTAGTTTCCTCTCTCTTCATAATCACGGAAGAAGTCAGTAGCTTCATTCCCTGGCGAAAGAAGAATAACGTCACCTGTACGTGACTTTTGGTAAGCAAAAAGAACAGACTCTTCAAATGAACCAACGATAAACGTTTGATTGTGAATAGCAAGTGCTCTGTTCATTCTTTCTTTAGACTCACCTACAAGAACAATAACTCTAGAGTTACTTGCTACATCCTCAGCGAAATCTTCAAACTCTAACTCTTCATTGTCTTTACCACCAGCAATTAGGATTACTGGAGTTTTGAAAGAGTGAATTGATTGAATCATATCTTTCATTGTTTCAGCTTTAGAGTCGTTATAGAAACTTACACCATTTTTTTCCATTAAGAATTCAAGACGGTGAGGAATTCCAGGGAATTTCTCAATACATGCTTGGATTGCCTTGTCAGAAATATCTAGGGCCTTACAAGCTGTAATAGCAGCAAGTAGGTTCTCTCTATTGTTTTGACCAACGATTCTCATATTCTTTACTTTGAATTCTGAGTGGCAGTAAATATTTGAGTGGATTCTTCTATCGTGGAAGTGTGTTCCTTGAATCTCATTCATTACGCCCATTTGTACAAAAGATTTTCTTGAGTACCAGTATGTTTGGCAATTTGCATTTTTGAAGAATGCATTGTTAGCAAGTCTATCAAAGTTACAAACAAGAATATCATCTGGTGAAAGAGACTTAATGATTGAAAGTTTTGTTTCAATATAGTCACCAACAGACTTAAAGTGTTTAGTTGGGTAGCTTTCTGAGATGTTTGTGAAAACAACTAATTTAGGGTGAAAGTTTTGTAGCTTTCTCATTTGAGCTGCAGAAACCTCTACAACAACGTAATCAACTTCATCTCTATTAGGTAGCATTGCATATTCAATAAATGGACTCTCTGAAGTTCCACCAATAAATACTTCCTTACCGTCTTGCTTAAGAGTAAAGCCAATCATGTGAGCAACGGTAGTTCTACCGTAACTTCCACAAACAGCAATTACTGGCTTCTTACATAATAAGTTAGCTAGAGCAAATTCAGAATAAACTTCTTTACCGTGCTGTCTTGCAAGCTCTAGTTGAGGAAGTTCCGGGTCTACAGAAGAAGAATAAACAACAACATCAGCTTCTAAGAAATCCTCATCCTTATGCTCACCAAATGACATAGCAGGATTAGGAGTGATCTTTTTAAGTTTTTTTACGGCCTTATTTAAGTCGAAAATTGGCTTAATATCTGTAACTCTGATTTCACAATCAAGTCTATTGAAGAAGTTGATTAGTTTAAAACCTGTTCTTCCAACTCCAACGATTAAAACTTTTTTTCCTGTAAATCTATCCATTATATTTACCTCATTTTTAGAGTTGCTATTGATAAAATTGCTAAGAAAATACTAATGATCCAAAAACGTACGATTACTTTTGGCTCCGGCCAACCCTTTAATTCAAAGTGATGGTGAATAGGCGCCATTTTAAAAATTCTTTTCTTTCTAAGTTTGTAAGAGCCTACTTGAAGAATTACCGACAAGGCCTCAATTACAAAAATTCCACCGATCACAACAAAGAGAAGTTCATTCTTCGTCATCACAGCAAATGTTCCTAGTGCACCACCAAGAGATAGTGAACCAACATCACCCATAAAGATCTGAGCAGGGAATGAATTATACCACAAAAAGCCAACCCCCGCGCCCACAATAGCGGCGGCAAGAACTGTTAACTCACCCGCATTTTCAATGTAGGGGATAAATAAATAAGATGAAATCTCTTTATGCCCAGCTGCATATGCAATAATTCCAAGAGTTGCTGCACTCGTTACAATTGGACCAATGGCAAGCCCATCAAGTCCGTCAGTTAAATTTACTGCATTACTCGAACCCACAATAACAAAGGCCACAAAGAAGATATATATTGTACTCAAATTAATCACTGAACCTTTAACAAAAGGTGTATAAAGTTCAGTATCAATTGAACCTGTTTTCACAGCGAAATAGCCTGCTATAAAGGCCGTTGCAAATTGCCAAAGCAACTTACCCTTGGCCGAAACGCCCTTCGTGTTTTTCTTTAAAACTTTTAAATAATCATCCAAAAATCCAAGAGCGAAATATGAAACCATAACCCCTAATGTAATCACTAGAGGTATTGAGTTAAAGTTTCCTGTAAACAATAAAGTCAAAACAATTGTTCCAACAATAAAGACGCCACCCATAGTAGGTGTTCCTGCTTTTTTAAAATGGCTTTCTGGTCCATCATCTCTAACAACTTGGCCAAATTGTTTTCTCTTCATGTAATTAATAAACAATTGACCCCAAACAATAGATACAATTGTTGCAATAAGAAATGCCGCGAATGAACGAAATGTAATGTAACGGAAAATATTAAAAGCTGAGAACTCTTGACTCAGTGGGTAGAGAAAATGATATAACATAGCGTCTTCCAGACAAGATTAAATATATACAACCCTATCTTATATCTATTATTGACTCTAGTTGTAAAGAGCGGCTTGCTTTTAAGAAGAAATATTCATTATTTGCGTAGTGTAGAGGCCACTCTTTTTTTAACTCATCTGTCGTTTGGAAAACTTTTGAAAACGTACCTCTAAATTCATCAGCGTAGTAATGCGCATAGCGTCCGACAAAGAATGCTTTATTAAGACCAAGTTCATTTAAAAGATTGGCCACCGCATGGTGATGTTGCTCGGCCTGATCACCAAGCTCATTCATATCGCCAATGACAATTAAACTTTTTTCAATATCTAACTTATTTCGCACCAAGTAATTTTTAAAAGATCTCAATGCGGCCATCATTGAAGTTGGGTTAGCATTATAGGCATCCAAGAAGATATGCTTGTTTTTATCAAAGATCCATTCAGAACGATTCAACTTAGGAAGCTTAAAATTCTTTAGGACTTCGATCAAATCAAATGTGTGCCCAGGAATACATGCATTGATTAGCAAAAAGGCAGCAATCAAGTTTTGAATATTGTAATCTTCTTGGATATTTGAATTTTTGAATGAGATTTCGCTATCATTCCAAAACAAATCAACGGACTGATCATCCTTGATTGTAAAAGTAACTTCTTCTCCCAATCTTATAACTCCAGGAAAACTTGGCAGAGTTTTAAGATTCTTATCAAGTGCATTCAGAAGAAATATAGATTCTTTATCGGCATGATCACGAACGTATCTATAAAGAGCACCTTTCTCTTCCAGAATTTTTTCTACTGTTCCAAAAAATTCGATATGTGCGACACCAACACTTGAAATCATTCCAGATTGTGGACCAGCAAGCTCACATAAAAACTGAATTTCTCCAGGGTGATTCGTTCCCATTTCTACAATGGCAATTTTTTGTGAGTCCTCTAAATCTAGTAACGTGAATGGAACTCCTAAATGATTATTGAGGTTCCCTTTCGTTTTAAGTACACAACCGGGATAAATCTTATCTGCAAACGCAAATAACATTTCTTTTGTTGTCGTCTTACCATTTGATCCCGTAATGCCGATTATTCTACCGCCATTACTAACCCATTCGTCACGACGCTTCTTTGATATCTCTTGTAAAAATTTGATCGTATCTGAAACTAGAACGATTTTACTTTCAGGATATTTTTTTGCGATTTCTTCAACACTATTTAATTGAAATGTCTCATTGCTTATTACGGCCAAAGGACATCCCTTTTCTAAAATTTGCTCTAAAAATTTTCCACCATCAAACTTCTCACCCTTTATACCTAAAAAGGCCATTCCTTGTACGAACGCTCTGGAATCAGTACAAAGCTTCAGATCCTTTTTAAAAGAAGGGTTAAATGTATTAGTAATATACTTAGAGTCTTCTAGAATTTTTGAATCAAACATTATTGTTCCGAAATAATTTGTTCCACTATAGAAAAGTCACTAAAAGGAAGTTTCTCACCTTTTACTTCTTGATACTCTTCATGCCCTTTGCCTGCAATTAAGATTATAGATGGACCCTTCTTCGCATCAAAAGCTTTTCGAATAGCATCCGCTCTATTTTCTTCAATAATATAATTGGCATTTTCAACGCCCGGAAGAACATCATTAATAATCGCAAGAGGTTCTTCACTTCTTGGGTTGTCACTTGTAACAACTACAAGGTTTGAATATTTTGCAGCGGCCTGTCCCATTAAAGGACGCTTCGTTCTATCTCGATCTCCACCACAGCCAAAAACTGTAATCAAATACATATTTGGGAATGCACTGGCGATGGCATGACAAATATTTTTAATAGCATCTGGAGAATGGGCATAATCAATTACAAATAAATGATCGCCACATTCATATGCAGAAAATCTTCCCTTTGGAAGCTTTAGACCATAAAGATTATGATTCTTAATTCCTGTCAGATTTTCAAAAAGTTTAGTCGCTAGGAGTAGATTGTTAAAATTATACTTTGCTCTAAAAGCATAAGGGATATCATCTTCTTCAATATAAAAATCAGAGACAATCTCATAAGGAATATTTATCTTCTCAAGCCCTTGATAAACGCTTTCTTCATGCTCTGGAACAAAAAGATAGTTTTTATTTTTCAACTTGTCGCTGATTTTACTCTTTGCTTGAAAATACTCTTCTAATGTCCCGTGATAATCTAGGTGATCTTGTGAAAAGCTAGTCCATGCCCCTGCATCCAACATGACATCATAAAGTCTGTCTTGCATAAGAGCGTGACTACTCACTTCCATAAAAACTAAATCAAATTCATCTTGAAATTTATGAAGAATTTTTCTTAACTCTAAATATGATGGAGTCGTAGCACTGATCTCTGGATAAATCTCTTCATCAGCATCAAAAACGCCAAGAGTTCCAATGGAAAATGCTTTAACATTGTTGAGCTTTGCAATTTGAACAGCTAAGTTAACAGTTGTCGTCTTTCCATTTGTTCCTGTCACGCCTGCGATCTTCAACTTGTTCGTTAGCGGGTAGAGCTTATTACATATTGCTCTTTGACCTTCAAGAAAATCATTCACAACTATATAGTTCGCCTTAAGATCAGGAACTTCTCTATTTAATACGAGTAAACCGGCATTGGCCTTACTACTTCGTTCTAAGAAAACTGCAAGTGCTTTTTCATTTTCATGAATGAAGTAGAATACTAAATCATTCATCGAAGAATTTTGAATATTAGTTGTCGCATTACTAATATTAAAATCCCCATTAATAAATGAGGATTTTAAATTAGGACCTAAAAGTTCGATTAAGTTTTGTTTATTCATAAGTAGGTGGAGTGTAAATTAGCTTAACAACTGTGCTCTCGTCAATCTTTGTTCCGGCCTCAGGAATTTGCTTAGAAACAACCCCAATTCCTCTATGCGATAGCGACAATTGGAGCTTATCTCCTAATGCATTTGCAGATCTCTTATCAAGGCCAATGAAATTTGGAGCTTCACCTCTTCCGAGAATTCTCGTAGATGAGTGTTGGACTTGAACAGTATCGAAGGCCTTAGCATTTTCAAAATTTTCATTATTTGCCAAGTTAGAGAACTCTTTATTTTTATAGAGAATATACTGTGTAACCTTCTTGAATACCGGCGCAGTAACTGTCCCACCATAATATGATTTTCCAGCGCCCGGTTTATCAACATAGACATAAACCACAAATGGATTATTAACTCCAACAGGATATCCTAAAAAACCTGGAATATATCCATTATAGCGGCCTGTTTCATCAGTTCTTTGTGCAGTTGATGTTTTTCCAGCAATTGTATAATAAGGAATTTTCGCTCTCGTCCCTGTTCCATTTTCTACCGCATTAACAAGCATTCTTGTCAGTTCGTTTGCAACGTTCTCAGGAATCACTCTTTTTGTTTCAGGTTTTTCACCCTCTTTGCGCTTAACAATCGTAGGCTTCACAAAAACCCCGCCATTAGCGACTGTGGCATATGCTGAAAGCATTTGAATACCCGTTGTGGCAACACCTTGACCAAAACTAATATTAGACAAACTAAGAGGCCTTACATTCTCATCTTCAGTAAAAATCCCACGAGATTCACCAGGCAATTCAATATTAGTCTTCTCTCCAATACCAAAATTAACTAGCGTTTTTCTAAGTTTTGGAAAAGTTAAATCGAAAGCAATTTTAGTCGTACCGACGTTAGAACTGTATTTGATAATCTCATCAACACTTAACCACTCAAATTGTTTGCGCGATTCGGCCTCAGAAATAATGTGACCTTCAACTTTAATCTGTCCTCTTTCGCAATAATAATTAGTATCACTCTTAGCAATATTATTTTCTAAAGCAGATGCTACAGTTAAAATTTTAAACGTTGACCCTGGCTCAAAAGGATCACTAATAAAAGGAAGTTTTCTCAATTCTGATTTGTAATCTTGTGGTTCATTTGGATCAAAATTTGGATAATTTGCCATCGCCAAAATTTCACCCGTTCTAATATCAATAACGCCAATTCCACCGCGTTTGGCCTCAAATTCATCAACTGCTTCTTTCAAGGCCTTCTCGGCGACCGCTTGTATATCTTTATCAATTGTCAGATAGATATCTTTTGCACGATCACCAATTTCAGTACTTTCATAGCGTACAGGTCTTCCCTTTCTATCTATAATATACTTCATAATCTTAGGCTCTCCCCTAAGATCAGAGTCATAAGCATATTCAATTCCTGAAAGACCGGCATTATCAATACCAACAAAGCCTAAGGACTGAGATAGAAGTTCGTGATTTGGATAAAATCTTTTTGGAACAGCTTCAATATAGATTCCTGGAAGATCTTTGATCTTCTCCACCTGCTCATCAGTTAGTCTCATTTTACGACCCAACCAAGTGAATCGTTCTCTGTTTGATACTTTTTTAACTATTGTATCGTATGAAAGTTCAGGAATAATTTTTGCTAACTTTTTATACTCATCTTTCGGATTTTCCATATTTTTAGGAATTGTAAACAATGAGTATGTTTGAATGTTGATAGCCAATGGGTTTCCATTTCTATCATAAATATTACCGCGTTTGGGATATACTTTTCTTTCACGAAAGAACTGCTTCTTTGCTTTAGTAATCAGTTTCTCTTTATCGAGGACTTGAACTTTAAAGGCCTTCCCTGCCACAATTAAAAAGGCAAACATAAAGCCTAAGAAGATTCTAAATACTAATTTCGCGTTTCTTTCTTTATCGTTCATGGAATTACAATAATCTGATGCTGTTTCGGCTCACTAAGATCAAACTTCTTCGCCATTTTTCTTAAGTTATTAACAGAGAGCATTCTCGCCTTGCGGGCCTTAAGCTCTTTTCCTTCAACTACAACTTGCTCTATATCTCTATTGATACTTGTAATGTTGTAATTAAGTTCAACACCTTTCATTCTAAAAAGAACAAAAAGAATACCTATAATTGAAATTGTAAGAAATATTGGTAGACCTTGGGAACTTAAAAATATTTTTTTTAATTGTTCCTTAGCTTTGGTTTTAAATGCCGAAGAAGTCGGCACTGCCTTCTTCTTTTTCTTGATAACGGCCATATTCACTCCTTGAATAAAAAGCTGTTAATTACCTTTTAGGTGCTCGTACTTATTTTTGGATTTTTTCCTTTCAATCCTTTCTAATATTCTTAGTTTAGCACTTCTTGATCTAGAATTCTCTAAAATTTCTTCTTTTGTTGGTACAATTGGTTTTTTAGTTAATTGCTCACAAGGAATGCTGCCATCTGTCATATTTTTAAATGCGACTTTTGTAATACGATCTTCTAGTGAATGAAAGCTAATTATTGCTAATCGGCCACCAACTCTTAGTAAAGGTAATACTTGATCGAGGAGCTCTTCTAATACTTGAAGCTCTTGATTTACTTCAATCCTTAATGCCTGAAAGCTCTTCGTGGCCGGATTGATTCCATCGTAACGCATTTTCTTTGGGTAACAATGAAAGATGAGATCTTCTAATTGTTTCGTTGTCTTAATTGGCTCAACGGCCCTTTGTTCAACAATCCTCTCTGCAATTCTTCTTGCAAACTTTTCTTCTCCGTATTCGCGAAGAATTTTTTCCAATTGAATTTCAGAGTAATTATTAACGATATATTCAGCCGTCATGATGTCGTCATTATCGACATCCATTCTCATGTCGAGAACAGCATCACTTCTAAAAGAGAATCCCCTCTCACCTTTATCAAAGTGATGAGAAGAAACACCAAGATCAAGAAGGATTCCATCAAAGCCACCTTGTTCGATGATGTCTTGTCTCTTCTCTTTTATATATGTTGGAAAATTGCGAAAATTAGAATCAACAAGATCAATTCTTGAGCTTGCATTTTCTTTTTCGATTCTATTTCTTCCGTTATTCAATGCATCTGGGTCTTGGTCAAAACACACAAGTTGATTTTTAACATTCTGATGAAAAAGCGCAAAGCTATGTCCACCACCACCAAATGTTAAATCGGCATAAAAAAACTTATCGCGAGACTCTTCCTGAACTTCAGTTAGAGTCTCGATACATTCTTTTTTTAATACTGAGTAATGTTGTGTGTATGTCATTATTTAACTAAAACCTCAATCCATTGCTTTTGCTCTTCAGTCATTCTTTCCTTCGGAGTCATGATTCCACCAGCGTTCTCTTTAATCACATTGATTGGATTTGTATAAAGATCTGGAAGAACTTTCAAAAGAAGTTGTTGAGCAGCAGCGTTGTTTTGGTGCATTACTTTCATAATTTCTTCAACTGTACAGTGTTCTTCTTTCCAACAATCGTAATCAGTAACCATGGCCACTGTTGCGTAAGACATTCCCGCTTCTTTTGCGAGATATGATTCAGGAACATTAGTCATACCAATAACATCTGCACCAAACGATCTATAGATTGCCGACTCTGCTTTACTAGAAAACTGTGGACCTTCAATACAAATATAGCTCCCACCTCTGTGATACTTAAGTTCAAGCTCATCACAAAACTTTGCAAGTCGAGATTGTAGCTCTTTGCAAATCGGCTCGGCAGTAGATACGTGAGCAACAATTCCATTTCCAAAGAATGTTCTCTCTCTCTTACCTTTTGTCCAATCGATGAATTGATCAGGTAGTACAAATGTTGTTGGATTGTGTTCTTCTTTCAAAGAACCTACTGCTGATACACTTACGATCACTTCAACACCTAATTTCTTAAGTGCGAAAATATTCGCTCTATAATTTACTTCATGTGGCAAATAGCTATGGTTTCTTCCATGTCTTGGAAGAAAATAAAACTTATTACCATTATATTCAGCTTCAAAAATTTTATCACTAGGGGTACCAAAAGGTGTTGAAACTTCATGTTCAGCTACAATATTAAACCCTTCAAGTTTATATACACCGCTTCCACCGATTACGCCTACCGCCTTCATAGAATCCCCTTGTTTGACGAGATAATTGTTAGATGCCACAATTTTATACTCATCATGTTAGAATGGAAACTCTATTTAGTAGTGTAGGGGCCAATAGAAAAGATTACATTATGATGAAAGATCAAATTCACGACATAAATCTTCATTATAAATCTCTTCTTAAGAAGATTGGGCACCATAATGCGCGAAAACTGCGTTATAAAAAAATTCTAACCAGTGCTTCGAAAACATCATCTCGTGAAATTTTTGAGAAGATTTGTGATTTTAAAAATGGCATTTCACCAAATGACTTAACAGATCTTATAAAAAAAATGACCAATGCAAGTACTTGGATTGGTCATACATATTTGCGCTATCTAATTTCTCACGTCAATTTCACAAGCTATGGCAATAGCATTTCTAATTCAGATAAAGTTGAAGATATTTTAGAACACGTTAGGCGAGGAATACCATTAAATGGAAGATACTCCCACGATGATATATTCAAAGCAATCTATGATGAATGTGAATTACGTCATTATTTTCCAGATCATAAACCTGCGCTAAGAATTCCAAAAACAAATGTTACCGTTGTCCTCATTTCTGGTGTTCTTAATGAAATTTTTTCTACTGCTGCTTTTGAAAGAGGAGCCGATCATCTTTGTCAAATCAGTCACGCTAAATACATTACTACAAATGTAAAAGGGACAAAGAGTAGTGAACACAATAGTGAACTCATTGCAAAACAGCTAACAAAATATATTGATGAAAATCCTGAAGAGAAACTTTGGTTAATTGGCTTTTCAAAAGGGGGAGTAGATGCTCTTCACTTTATGAGAAATCATAGAATATTCTGCGAAAGAAATGTCATCGGACTCTCGACTGTTGCGAGCCCAATCCTAGGTTCAGATCATGTGAATAATAAATTCATTGGTGTTCTTAATCAGCTTCATAAGTTAAGTGACAATCCTATCTACAAATATATAGAAGAGACTAGGGGAACACTTGGTCCAGAATTTCAAAAATCACTTTCATCTTCTCACCAACGAGTGTGGTTTCGTCATAATCATCAAGAACTTCCCAAGTCACCGTTTTATACTTCTGTAGCTTTTGAATCAAGCTGGTATGAAAGTCATCTTTGGATGATTCTTACAAAACTCATTTTTAGAAGTCGTAAAAGTAATGATGGGGTAGTGGATGTTGAGAATGCAACCTTCCCAAGCTATTTCAACGGGATCAATTTAGGAATTTTACGAGGGCATCATTTAGTTGGGACTCGTTCAAGCCACTTTTGCCAAGAGGCCCTAATGGAATCCCATCTTATTTTTTTAAAATATTTAGGCCTTATTGATTAATTAAGGCCACCTTTCAAATTCATAAGAACTAACTTTGAGATACTTTTTAAAGTTTCAAATACTCCATTTCCACTGACAGCAATACCATCAAATTCTGGGGCATCCCACTTGTTAAGCTTCTCTTTCAAATCTTCCACAGAGACTGCGTTTGGAAGATCACGCTTGTTCCATTGAAAAACAAGAGGAATCGTTGAAATATCATAACCTTGCTCTTCTAAATTTTTCTCAAGGCCACGCAAACTTTCAATATTAGCTTCCATCCTCTCAACTTGTGAATCTGCAACAAATACAATCCCATCTACTCCGCGAAGAATCAGTTTTCTTGAAGCTTCATAGAATACTTGTCCAGGTACTGTATACAGGTGAAAGCGAGTTTTAAAACCTCTTACTTCACCAAGTTCTAGTGGTAAAAAATCAAAGAATAGAGTTCTTTCATTTTCAGTGTTTAGAGTAATCATTTTACCCTTATTATCGCCACTTGTTTTTTGATACACATATTGAATATTAGTCGTCTTTCCACCTAGGCCCGGACCATAGTAGACGATCTTACAATTAACTTCTTTAGTGTTGTAATTGACAAAAGACATCCCAATCCCGCCCTAGTTTCCAAATGCAAATAATGAATCAACTTCATCATCTGTAATATCGTTAAATAAAAAATCACTTTCACTTTTCAATACCGGAGTTTCATTATTATCTACAAAAACTTCCTGTAAAAAATATTCAAGCTGATCTCTTGTTGTTCTTATTTTATTTTTAAGTTGTGCTGGATTTGTCATGTCTTTGAATACTAATCCAAGTTGATACTCAGCACCTGCATGTTCAACTGGAAGTAGATATAAACCACCTGAACTTGTATCAAAACTTAAACGAAAATCATCTTCATCTTTAGTATTTGGAATCATGTCAATTAAGGCCTTCGCCGCTTGCCACAAACCACTTGTTAGAGCACCAATGGCCTCTTTTTCAATTTCATTTTGAAAATAAGATTTCGAATAAAGAAGTACACCGTCCCTACGTGCAAAGATAACTGCAAAATTATCTACGACTGAGAAGTTTGCTACATTTTCGAAAAAGTCATTCACAGAATTTATAAACTTTTCTTGATTCACAATGTGACTCCTTTCACATTACATTTTTCTTCTATTCTCTAGCGCCTTTGAAATTGTGAGAGAGTCCAAGTGTTCTAAGCTACCACCCATTGGAATCCCAAACCCAATTCTATCAACGACAACATTGTCCGGTAACAATCCCTTGATATACGAACAAGTTGCATCTCCTTCAACTGAAGGATTTACAGCTAAGATAACAGTTCCGACACCTTCGTTTTTAATTCTCTCTACGAGAAAATCCAAATTCAATTCATCTGGACCCACACCAAGAAGAGGATTTAAAACGCCACCTAAGATATGAAACTTCCCATCATATTGACCACTGCGCTCGATCGCAAGCAAGTCACTGGCCGTTTCAACAATACACAGATTAGGGGAGTTAAAGCGCCCCTCGTTGCTACATATTTTACAAATATTATTATCTGAAAACATACCGCATTTTTCACAGTGCTTAAGATCACATAGTCCATCCATTGCTTTAGCAAAGGCATGGAGTTCAGTCTTCTTCCACTTTGTCAGAAAAAGTACTTGTCTTAAGGCCGTTTTTTGACCAACTCCCGGAATTTTCGAGAATTGGTCAACTAAATCCATGAGTGTCTTAGGTAGTTCCAACGTCTATTCCTAAAATAGTCCAGGGATATTTAATCCACCAGTTACTTTAGACATCGCCTTTGAAACCATATCTTGTGATTCTTTAACAGCTTGATTAACAGCAGTAAGAACTAGTTCTTCTAATGACTCAACATCATTTGGATCTACACATTCTTTATTAAGTTTAATTTCAAGAATTTCTTGCTTTCCATTAACTTTGATTTTTACCATTCCACCACCAGCAGAGATATCTAGTTCACGAGTTTCAAGCTCTCTTTGTAGAGTTGAAATCTTCTGTTGCATCATCTGTGCTTGCTTCATAAGGTGATTCATATTTTTAGACATCTTGCCTCCAATTATTTTTTATCAATTACGACTTTATCTACTTTTGAATTAAAAATATCCTGAGCTGAAACGATTAGAGGATCATTTAAAATTTTCTCTCTTTTTTCATTCAGCTTTTTTTCTTCATCCATTTCCTTGATATCTGCCCTAGAAATAAAATTTTCTTCCTCAGACTCAACCATCATAATATTTAGTGAAACATCTTCGCAGTTGAAATATTTTTTCAAGTTATCAACAAGTTTTGCACGAGATTCACTTTCATTAATGTAATCGAAGAATACTTTTCCAGACTTTGAAAAACCTAATTCGACCATAACGCGTCTACCGTCATAATGAAGAGGCGACACAAGGTTGCCTTGTTCAAGATTTGAAGCGGCAGCAGGTGATATACCACCAAGAGCGCCAAGAAATCCTTCCCAAGTTTTCTCTCCATCAGATGTCAAAACAGGAGCACTCACCGATAGCTGGAATCTAGCAACAGCTTCTTCATCCATTTGCGGCCCTTCTTCGGCCTGACTCATAGATTTTTCTTCTTCTATTTCTTCTAGGATCTTATCAAATTTGATTTCTTTTCTTTCTTCTTGAATAGGCTCAGGAGCTTCTTCTTTTTGAACCTCTGCTTGAACTTCTGTAGTCTCTTTCAAAACTTCAACTTCAGTTTTGATCGATTCAATTGGTTCTATTTTTTCAGTTTTTTTTTCTGTTTGTATTGATGGAATCACTGCAGATGAAGTTGCACCATCAAAGAAAGATCTTCTAAGGGCCAGCTTTTTTAGAATTATTTCTAATGATTTAACAGGCAACAACGAATCCATCACCCAGTTTGCATCTTTTGAAATTGTCTCGTAAATCCACATTGACTCAGCTGGTGAAACATCAGCAGGCATTTTCCCAGAATCAATAAGTTCAAAAATATAATCAAGAACAGATGTTAATAGATTTTTAACACTGATATTTTCAGCAATAATCTCACGAACTTTCAATGAAACCGTTCTTTCATCTCCTACAAGTATTCCTTGCACTAGATCCTTAACGGCAGATATTTTTGCAATCCCTAATGCAAGAGAAACACGATCCTCTGTTACATTATTGTCTTCACAAAAACTAAGAACTTGATCAAATAATGAGAGCGTATCTCTAAATGATCCATTTCCTTGCTTACAAATAATTTCAATAAGCTCATCATTTTGAAATGAAATCCCCTCAACATTTGCAATATGCTTAACATGTTTTACAAGATCGGGGAGTGCTGCATTTCTGAAATCAAATCTTTGACAACGCGAAAGTACCGTTCCCAATAATTTTTCAGGTTCAGTTGTCGCTAAAATAAAGACCGCATGCGCTGGTGGTTCTTCGAGTGTTTTCAACAATGCATTGAATGCATTAGTTGAAAGCATATGAACCTCGTCAATAATATAAACTTTATATTTACCAACAGTTGGAAGATATTGAACGTTACTAATTAAATCACGAACATCATCAACAGAATTATTAGATGCCCCATCAATTTCGATTACGTTCATCGACGATTGAGAATCAAAATCTTCACATGAATTACAGTGGCCACACGGATTGCCATCATCCTGTCTGTTTTCACATCTAAGCGACTTGGCAAACATTCTTGCGATGGTTGTTTTTCCAATTCCGCGAGTTCCAGTCAAAATATAAGCGTGCCCAATTTGATCGCGAGAAAGCGCATTTTGCAAAGAGCGCGTGATGTGCTCTTGACCGATGACTTCTTCGAATCTCTTTGGTCGCCATTTTCTGGCTAAAACCTGATAAGACATAGCGTTACCCTAATTGGAATTTACAATTTAAATCTTGATAATGTTAGCTTATTGGAAACGAGTTTGACAGGATTTAATGAGGTTTTGGGGCAGCCGATCCATACAACACAATACCTCTACGGCTACCGTTGCTTCGTTCCCGACCTGGCGGAGTTCACCAAGAAAATACTCGCTGTAGGATCGACTACCGTGTGCATCTTATTGATTGGAGGTCTTTGTGTCAACCCTATTAAAGTACGATTATGGTACATTAACTATTTTCTAATAGTGGCCCTTGATTTCTCTGGCTGACTATCAAAAGTTGGAATTTCTTTTACTGTGTCTCTACTTTTATCATTTATATCAAATCGTGTTGGCTCAGAATAATGATCTTTAGAGTCTTCAATATTCATGGGAACAACAACAACTATTTTCTTATCAATATATACATAGTTTTCAGGAAGGTTAGGAATACCTGGATACTGAGCAATGAAGCCAAGATATTTTTTCTTATCAACAAAAACAACTTCCTGCCCGTCGATCATGACATGATTTGCTGGTTGGTTCGCAATACCTGGATAGAAACTTGGATTCGTATTTATCTCGCTGGCCTTGAGTACAACAACATCCTTTCCTTCTATAAAAAGATGATTCTCTTTTTTGCCAGCAATTCCGGCGCTCTTTTTTAAATAGCTATCATATTCTGAGTCCGGAACAATCAAATAAGGATAGGCGATGACCTCATCTTTTTCATTCATAAAAATGTGGTTCGCTGGCCTAGTTGCAATTCCAATTTGTGTTGATAAAAATTTATCGTATTTATGAAAGGGGACAATCACTGATGTTTTATTATCGATGTACAGATACTCGGCAGGTTTATCATTTAATCCACCATACTTCTTCTGCAACAACTGCGCATTTGCATTCATTGATAAAATCAAAGCTACTAATACAAATTTGGATACTTTCATGGTCTCTCCCTCTTTCACGTATCGGAGTAGACTTCTTTTTTTAAAATATTTTTATTTAAAAGTGCTTTAGCTTTACTGAAAACAGGCAATTGGCCAAGCGTCAGCACTGGCGTATCATATTGAAGAAGAAAAGTGCAGATAGAGCAATGGCGGAGAACACTGAAAGCGAGAGCTTTCAGCAAGATTAGCCAAACGTCAGTGCTGGCGTATCAATTTGAAGTGGATGATATGAACAATTATAAAATGGCGGAGAACACTGAAAGCGCGAGCTTTCAGCTAGATTAGCCAAACGTCAGTGCCGGCGTATCATATTGAAGAAGAAAAGTGCAAATAAAGGAATGGCGGAGAACAAGGGATTCGAACCCTCGATACGTTGCCGTATACACGCTTTCCAAGCGTGCGCCTTCGACCACTCGGCCAATTCTCCGTAGAGAAATTTATAACATTTATCGTAATTTCTGTCTAACCTTGTTTGTAGCTGTACTTTCCTCTTTTCTCACGAAAGAAAGTGGATAAAAGCTTAGAGCATTCAAAGTGTAAGATGCCACCAGTTACTTTGAAAGCATGATTGAGACGATTGTCTTTATATAGATTGTAATTGAGACTTAGGGCGCCGCCTTTTGAATCATAAGCACCAAAAACAACGCGCTTAACTCTTGCTTGAACCATGGCCGCAAGACACATTGGGCACGGCTCAAGAGTAACGTAGAGAGTACTATTAATTAGACGCCAATCTCCAATCTTTTGGGCAGCGGCCTTTATTGCTAAGATTTCGGCGTGGCCGCAAGGATCATTATTTTTTTCTTTGAAATTACATTCTTTGGCCAGCACTTCACCCTGAGGCCCTACGATAACTGCCCCTATAGGGACTTCATCTAATTTATAGGCCCTATTGGCCTCTTCAAGGGCCATTTGCATATACCAAAGATCATCTGAAACTTTCAAACAAGATTATCCTTTGAAAATTTTTGTTCGCGTACAAGTCTTTTCTTACTGCGCCAAAGTGTATTTAACTTTTTGTAATCTTCTTCAATTCTTTCTAATGAGTCAAATAGTCTGAGCCCATATATATTAGGTCTTCCAATTGAATAGTTTCTTTTACTCACAATTTCACATTTTAGTGAAACCTCTGTTCCACCTTCATGAAAAAAGACTTTAACGATTTCACCTGGCTTGTAATTTTCAAATGACTGGAGCCCAAGCGCCATTCTTCTCACATCAACAATTCGTCCTTCAACTTTTTTACCATCACTTTCAATATCAATCTTCAGGTCTGTTCTAAAGCGAAAGTCATATTCCCACCAACTCACGACTGGGTAGTACAGTGGAGAAGATAGGGCATACATCTGAATACTTTGAAATATAAGCGCCAGTACAAAAACGTAAATGATATTAAAGTGACCATAGACAAATATGCCATCATAAAGATGAAATAAGATATCGAGCATTATAAATAATGAAAGTGTCCAGTATGTGTAATAAAATCTCTTCAGTGATCTATAGTAGAAGCTATAAAAAATGGTGAGACCAATTACTTTTGCAAGAGGATAAAGAATATCACCTGTATAAACAGCAACACTGACCTCTCCAAGAACTAACAAAAAGAACACGCCCCAAAAAAGAATCTGAATTTTATTGTGGTCTTGACTAAGATTTAATTTTTCTAGAATTTCTATCATAAAACTATAATAGCTTTAATCAATGCATTTTCATAGATGGGCCCTGAGCTTCTCTGGCTATTCCTTCATATATTTTTTCAAATAACATATTCTTCTTAATCGGTTTGGCCAAATACTCATTACATCCGGCGGCAAAGCACTTCTCACGCTCTGCTGAAATAGCATGAGCGGTAAGCGAAATAATGTACGAATAAGGTATTCTATTTTCTCGTTCAAATTGACGGATATGAATAATGGCATCATTTCCATTCATAATTGGCATCTGAACATCCATGATCACTATATCATAGGGATTCTTTGAATACGCATCAACGGCTTCTTTACCATTCAAGCAAAAATCAACTTCAATATTTAATTTCGCGAAATAGAGTTTCAATAAATTAATATTATCTTCTGCATCGTCTACTACAAGAATTCTTAAACCTTTGTTCTGATTTATCTGTTCAACATAATCAATTTTGTCCTTGTACGTCTGCTTGATTTGAACAATATTTCTTAAATGTATAATAAATTTAAACGTTGTTCCTTCATCTACCTTAGAATCGACTTCCATTTGTGAGTCCATTAGTTTCAAAACTTTTTGGCAAAAGCTAAGACCCAATCCTGTCCCACCAAAATTTGCAAAAATAGATGAGTCCTGTTGAGAAAAAGGTGTGAATAATTTAGATAAGTAGTTTTTTGCAATACCAATACCTGTATCTTTGACAGAGAAAATATATCTCTCGCCAGATTCTCTCTCCATAGAAATTTTCACATAACCTTTTTCTGTAAACTTCAATGAATTACTCAATAAATTAATGAGAATTTGTCTTATATGTACAGCGCTACCTTCCAAGTATCTTGGTACATTTTCATCAATAGACAACAATAGCGAAATCTCTTTTTTATCCGCCCTATATTTAAACATTCCGATAACATCTTCTATAAGAACCCTCGGTTCAAAAATCTCTTCGTGAAGTTCAAATTGACCTGCCTCAATTTTACTAATATCCAAAACTTTATTGATAATATCTAGAAGGTTATTACTTGCGTTGGAAATACTCCCTATCAATTTTCTATGATGATCTGGTAAATCACTTTCTTCTAAAATTTCCGTTGTTCCAATTATGGTGTTTAATGGCGTTCTGATCTCATGACTCATTGAAGATAAGAATTGACTCTTCAACTTTTCGGATTCAAGTGCTCTTTCTTTTTCATTTTTTAACTTTTGTTCAAAATCATTAACTGAATCAAGCATAGTTCTAAGTTTCACGATCAAGTGGCCGAGACCAGTTCTATTCCATGATTTTTTAAACATGAAGCTTCTATCTCCTCTGGAAATTGCTTCAATGCCTTCTATGGCCTCATCAAGTGGATACAGAAGAAATCTATATACATATGCAAAGAAAGTTAGGCCGGTTAGAATAAAAAAGATCACTATGAAGTAGTTATATCCTAGTATGCGACCAATATCATTTTCTAAAGAAGCTGAAGAAGTTGTTATAATCGAATCAATTTCATCTGAGAAATAAATAAGATTATCATTCAAGTTATTGTTCAGGTTGAATAAATCTTCAATCAACTCATCAGTATTACTCTTATCACCTTTTTCAATTCTTCTTAATAACTGCGAAGTTGTTATATTAATATCGCGTACTGAATCTTCTAATGTAATTAAAGATAAATAAGCATATCGTCTTTGTTCATCATTAAAACTTTGAGAATTAATGATCTGCTTACCTTTGGCCAGTTCAATTTTAATTTTTTCAATATTTGCTTCAATATCTTTTTTTATTTTAGATAAAGCGAAACTACGGCCAGATTCCAATTCTCCATTTTGACTCATCTCACGGCTCAATAAGCTTACATTTCGACTGTTCTTTAACAGAAGATCAATAATATTATCAAAAACTTTTGTGAGAGGGATTTCATGCTTAGTGATTAGACCAATATCGCTATTGACCCGACTAATAGAAGAAAGTGTGAAGACTGACATAGCGACAAAAATTAGAAATACGAATGTACCAATAATTAAAAATCTGTATCGCGTTTTGTATTTTCTTTTCACCATAATAGAACCCAGTTTCTAGGGAAATTCTATCATGGTGAAAACTATAACCAGCTTAAGAAAACTTCATTTTTATAGATTGAAATCCTATGATTTCCTATGAGTCAAAAGAGTTCCTTCTTTATTTATAAGGACTTCCCCATAATCTTTAACTAAAATGGGTTTTTCTGCCTTTTGGAACAACCTTATCTTATATTTGCCTTTTGGAATAAAAGCACTCGTGAACTTAATCGTACTAGGCAGGGTAGACCATGATCGTAAATCCGCTCTTTCCGAGTACTCAATCCCCTTATTTGCAGCAACATATGATGCGGCCCCAGCAAAATAGCCTAATTCATTTCCAAGACTTTTGGCCGATGATTTATAAGTTAGATATGCTGCAACTAGTGCTGCCATATGTTTTCCAGCGACTCTGGCACCTGTTCTCGCAGTAGTCGCCACAATCTGATTATCAAGTGCTAGCTCGGCCATTTCCGAAAGAGGATCTACGGCCACGAGGTCAATCTTTTCTTTTTTTCCATTTTCAATTTCAAGATAGTATTCAGCAGAATCAACCTTTCCTTTAATCGCAGGTAATTCGAAAGATATTTTTGGATTCGCCCCCACACTAATATGAAGAATTTTTGCTACAAATGAAAAGAAATCATTTTTATCATTAACAGTTGTAGGTATCGCTACGAGATTAAGCGGGAAGTCTATTTTTTTTGCATATTTATCAGAAATAAAGTTTTCTTCTAAAACAAATGCAAAATTCGCAAACTTATTAGCTTTAACCTCTTTTTCTCTGGAAGCTAGCAATGTAGATAATTTTTTATATTCATTTGTTTTTTGAACATAAGTTCTTTCAACTTCGGCCAATTCTTTGTTAGGTAATTTGTCGAAATCTTTTTTGAAGAGTTCATTTTTTTCATTAAAGGTTTTGAAAAAATTATAATTTTTAAATAATAAATCTACTGCACTTCGATAAAGTCCCATCGCGATTTGTCTATCATCGCGTGTTCCAATTCTCTCATGAATAAAGGCACCTAAAAGTTTCGCAATCAAATCATCTTTAAATACAACGTGGCCTAACCCTTTTTGAGTCATTTGACTTAAAAGCGAGTTCCACTCGATTAATACCGACCTTGCGGCAAAAAGGTGGAATCTTTTTTCTTTTGCATCTAATGTCTTTGCCGCAATGATTTTTTTTGATTTTTCTTCTTTTCCATCTTCTGACATATGAACGACTTCATAACTTTCATACTCACCCTTTTCACTTAATTTAAAATGAATTAGGGCCTGATAATAACGTATATAAGACCTTTCAAAGAGATCTCCATAATAGTTATCTTCACTATCATTCAAAAAGGCAGATTTTAGTTTTTTACTAATACTAACGGTGAATAGCTTATCAGATAATTCTTTTGCTTCATCAAATGCTTGAAGGGCCTGATAGAGGTTCCCATTTAGATATTCAACTGTTCCAATCTCGACGAGTTTAAGGAGCTTCGAATTGTCGTCAGCATAAAAATCTTTTGCAAGAACTACTTTTCTGGCCCCTTCATAATTTGCAGTTTTGATTTCGGTCTTCAACTTTTCCAGTGATTTACGTGCATTATTAGTCGCACAACCAAAAAATAAAAAGACGATTACTAAAAAGTGAAGACCTTTAATCATTTATTACCAGCCTGTAGAATTTTTTTCAGAAAATTTATTAACTTTCGCTCTTGTTCTTAAAACTTCGATTCCTTTTTCAAGGTCTGTCATTCTAATATTTACAGAGTATTCTTTAATAGTTTTCCCATCCCTTGTTTGTGGTTGCATTCTGACGGCACCAAAAATTAACAGATCAGCACCTGCTTGTTTACCAATATTTTTGATTTGAGCGGGATCAACCATTCCATCGTTTTGATATTGAATTTCTTTCAAAAGTTTTTCTCTGGCATCAGCATCAATTAGTACAAAATCCCCTGAACTTGAAAATTCAGTTAATAGTTCATCGTTAAAATCCCCAATAGGAAAGTATGGATTTGATGTTACGTTTTGAATTTCAGAAATGAATACCTTTGGTTGACGCCCAAGTTTAGCAAGGTAGCGTTGAAAACCTTTATGCTTTGAAATTTGTTCTAGTGTTTTCTTTACTGTAATTTCAGTATCTTTCGCCACCCACTTGTCTGTAATTTCCATTGCCAATTCATCTGATTCGTCAGCTGAAACTCTTTGCGCTTTAAAACCACCACAAGACGTTACAACAAATGATAGTGCTAACAATAATAAAAGACTTTTCACTTTCATAAATACTCCTAATTAAAATTTATCTTTTTCAAGTTTTTGTTTAAATAATCACTTACTGATTCAATCGCTTTTGAATAGGCTTGATCATAATCTCTTCCAACTGTTTGAAAGGATTCTTTTATTGTATTTTTCTCGCCTTTTTTATTCTGAGCTGTAATTTCTAGAATAAAATTATATTTTTCAAAACCATCAACATTCATGTACATTTTTTCGGGATAAAACTTCCCTAAAAGATCATGAGATTGATTATTGGCTACACTCTTATAGCCTAGGGCAGAAAGCTCTTTCTTTACGAGGCCTGAAACAAGCTTCTTTCCCTCTTCTTCAATAGTAACTTTCACCAGTACATTTTTCGTTATTTGTTTCTTTTTAGCAAACATCTCTTTAAATGAAATCGGCGCCGGTAGCTTTGTCTTACTTACTAAAAGATACCTTTCATAAATACTTTCTCTTTCGATATATCTTTCTTCCATCTCGAAAATATCTTTGCCATCCTTCGAAGAAGAAAGTGTTTTAATCATTTCATCAAGTTTTGTTATTTCATTTCGCAATATTTTGGCGGCATTTTTTTTATTTAAAACTGCCAGTGCATAATAATTCGTTTCATCTTCATCTGTTTTTCTGATGTCGATTCCACTTATGGCACCTTCTGTTATTTCTTCTATTCTCTCGCTTGAACTTTCACTAACTTCTTTTCCAACCAATGAAAGTTCACTTGTAAATTTCGATGAAATCTGAGTTTTGAAGTATTTTAAAATCTCAGCTCTTGCATTGGACTTCGCAAGTGATTCACTTTCTCCAATTCCAACAGCACAGATTTCATTATCTTTCTTACACAATTTTTTATCTGTATCGAGTTTATTAACCCACTCAGGAGAAGCCGCGTATATACTCAATGAAAGCATCATTAATGAAAGGACTGAAATTTTCATATTAACTCTTTAGAAAAGGGGCCGAATGACCCCTTATAGTTTTGAACTTATTCGTCGTCTTCTACTTCGACTTCAACTTTCTTTTCCAGATTTACAAAAGCTTGTTCAGCACCTTCTAGTGCTTTTTGAGCTCTTTTCTTAACTTCTGGTTTTTCAATTTCACCAAAAAGTTTTTGCATTGATCTGTTAACGGCCTTGCTTAGATTTTTCTTACTCATTTTAACAAGAGCGTAGCAGTTGAACTTTGTCTCATCTTCATCTGCACCTAGAGCTTTTTTATATCTTCTCTTTTCCCAGTAAGTTTTATGAGTTGAAGCTCCTACGATGAATGATTGAGCTTCTTGTGCAAGGGCCTCTTCCATATACTCAGACGCTTCATCTCCTTCATCATTTTGAGTTGCCTCAGTGTATGAGTTTTTAATGAACTGAGCGATTTCTGCAGCAATGCGAGCATTTGCTCTAGCTTCTGCTGATTTCAAACAAAGTCGCTTATTTGCACTAGATGACTCATTTACAAAGTATCTATGATCTGCTGCTTCTGATTTTTTATCACCTTTAACTGGCTCATCAATCCAAGTCGGAACTGATTTTTCAGAAGCATCAACTAATACGTAATCTTTTTGAAACGTAACTTCTTCTTTCTTGTCTTCTGACTTCTCTTGCTTAGAAGAACAAGAAACTGCAACTACTCCGACCATTAACATGATTAGAATATTCCTCATACGACCTCCAATATCTTATTAAGGATTTTAAATATAATTAATTCATATATTGTAGAAGAATTCTCGATATGCTCAAGGACAAGTTTGTTCGTTTTTTGTTTTTTTATGCAAATTTATAGTTTATTTGATCTAAGCGCCATGCGACATCTACATATCTTTGACTAAATTGCTAAGGAACTGTGATTTTTTGATTTGAGTTTCTTGCTCTAAAACAATTGTTGGCTCTTCCGCTCTTTCATTACAATCCATAATATTGCAACGTTCACAGGTTTGACCTACTAATTTTTTAGTAACACTCTCATCATTCCAAAAACTAACTTGTCTCTTAAAGTAATCATCCATCAAAATACCGATAGTGATACATGAGTTTGTTTCTGGCATTATTTTAGAAGGGCGTGCGATTGATACACAAAAGTATTCAACATTTTGACCGTTAATTAATGATCGTTGTATTCCAAGCAGTGGAACATCATTTTTGTTCTCAGTCATTTTTTTGGCGAGATCTTTTAATAGAGTGATTGTCACCCAACGACGACAATAATGTTCTTTAAGTCTTTGACCGTGAGGAGCGTGCATCTGGGCCAAATGTAATTCTCTTGTGATTTTGAAAGCATTTGGTCTTTGCTCAAAGTCATTTGTACATCTTAAGAAATACAACTGATTCAATCCGAAGTACTCTGGGAGTATTTGTGTCATTCTGTGCATGAGCACTTCCGAACTTACGCCGTATTTAATCAGAAGACTTAAGAAGCTCTCTTCTTTAAAACTTTTATTTTGAAAGACCTCTTTAAGATCTTTTACAAAACTATGGGCCGGAAGACTCAAAGCTCCAGAAAAATATGAGGCCCTAAAATCGCCAAGGATTTGTGCAAAATCTATGGCCCCTTCTTGTTTTCTTCTTACTCCCAGGTAACAAATACCAAGCTCTTTTCCGAGCGTAAATTTTTTCTGAGCTTCCGTAAGATCTTTATTAAGAAGGAAAATATTCTTTCCTTTTTTTGCCTTAAAATAACTTCTCGTTGATTTAGTTTCTTCATGATGACTTAAAGACTCTTCATCAATGACATAATCAAACTTCTGAATAAGAACATCTTTCAATTGTGATGAAGTAAAATTATTCTCATTCAATCCAAACTCTTCACGTGCTTGGAGAGAAAGGTTCTCTAAATCTACAAAGTAATTATTATAACTTTCCTGATAACTTCTAAGAACAGATTGCAGAATATTATCAACTGTAATGTCATAACTTCTAGCAAGCTCTAAAACAGCGACAAGAAATGATGAAAATTTTTCTGGCGAATTGGACATTAGATCATAAATATCTTGATCGTTAATTCCAAACATTTCGGCCGGAAATTTGTTGAACAATTCACTTTCCACAAACTCAGTAAGTGGGTGAAGAGATTTTCCCAATTTCGTTGATGATAAATGATCGGCACTTACTTTTAATACATCTGCAATAGCATTGATTTTTTCTAGCTTAGGATATTTCTTACCTTTTTCAATTTCGTTTAGATAAGAAGCTGATAGACCCGATTTTTCAGCAAGTTCTTTCAAGCTTAAATTAGACTTCTTTCTAAGCTGCTTGAGCTTAATTCCAAGAATAAACTTGATAACATTTTTCTTTGCTGTTTTTACGTGATGATCCATGCTCACTATTTATCCATTTTTTTGCGTTTTGAAAACAGCCACTTAGATTTGTTTATAAAAAGAGGGGATTTAAAAAGATGGCGCACCCTGAGAGAGTCGAACTCCCGACCTTTTGATCCGTAGTCAAACGCTCTATCCAACTGAGCTAAGGGTGCGCAAAAGATCTATGAACTCTTATTTCTAATGAAATATGCACAAAAAAGCAAGCAAAGAAATTGTGCTAAGGCGCTATTTTTACGACTTAGCACATGAGATTTAAAGTAGTGCTCTCTCTTCACTCACTCGGCCTGGCATAATCATGTAAATACATGGAACTATGACAAGTGTAAGTAATGTCGAGAATAGCAGCCCCCCAATTACCGCTAGGGCCATTGGAATTCTTGTTTCAGCTCCTGGTCCTAAGGCAAAGGCCGCAGGCAATGTTCCCGCAATCGTTGATACCGATGTCATAATAATTGGTCGCAATCTAATAGGGCACGCCTTAATCAGTGAATCCCTCACACTCATTCCCGTTGCTCGCATTTGATTTGTAAAATCAACGAGAATAATTGAGTTCTTTTTAACAATACCCATTAAAAGAATTAATCCAATCATTGAGTACATATTTAATGTTTGATCTCCCAATTTTAAGGCCAAAAAAGCACCTGTGAAACTAAATGGTAGTGCCGATAAAATCGTAATTGGACTTACGAAACTGTTAAACTGTGAGGCCAAAATCATATAGGCAATTAGCAGCCCTAAAACAATAACAAAGATTAAACTATAGAATGAGTCGTTATAAGTTTTAGAGGCCCCACTTTCAATGAGAGTGTAACCTTCTGGTAGTTCTTTACTCAATTCATTTCTAACGTAATCGAGTGCATCACTTTGTGTTATTCCTGGTGCAAGGTTAGCCGTTAAAAGAATAGCACGAGCGCGGTCTTCACGAGTAATGGCAAGAGGACCTGTTCGTTCAACAACTTTTGTAACATCTCCTAAAGAAACTAGCTGACCTCTGTTATTTCGAACCATAATCTTTGAGATATCACTTTGCTCTTTGAGTTCACTGTCAACCATCTTAACTTTAATATCGTAGCGTCTCCCACCTTTTGAGAACTTTCCTGCAACGACACCAGAAACCATTGATTGAATCGTTTTTCCGATATCAGCAACTGATACACCACGTTTAAGTGCTTTTTCTCTATCAGGAACAATGTGAAGTTCTGGAATTTCACCTTTGTAATTTGAGTCAACTTCAACCATAAGTTTAGAATCAGACATTTGCTTTTTAAGGCCTTCAGAAATTTCAATCAATTTCGGCCAGCTTGCGCCGCTAAGACTAAATTCAATAGGGTAACTTGCCCCTGTACCAAACCCTCCTAAAGATGGGTCACGCACGAAGGCCATTATCCCTTTAACTTCGCGTAGCTTTGTTTTCAGTTGATCAGCAAATTGCTGCTGTGTGAGCTTCTTATTCAATTCTTTATTTGCAGGTCTCTCATCAATTGGATGAAGAGTTACGTATCCAAAAGCAGTATTTGATTCTGTTCCAGTAAATCCACCAATAGCAACGAAATAGCGCTTTATTTCCGCTTGTGCCATAAGGATAGTCTCAATTTCACTTACTTTCTTTTCAGTATATTCTAAAGAAGATCCTGCCTTCGTTTTCATGAAAAGAATCAAACGGCTTTGATCTTGAGGGGGAACGAATTCACGTTTCAAACTTTTAAAGATAAAAATCGTACTTGAAAAAACAACAAGACAACTAATTAGAACAAGCCATTTATAATCAAGGGCCTTAATCAGTACGCGCTCATAAAGCGCCTCACACCAATTCATAGCTCTATCAATCCATCTTTTCCCTTCGTTTTTATCTTCACCAAGCATAAAAGATGTTCTCATCGGAGTTAGAGTTACAGCATCAATAAATGAAAATCCAATTGCTATACAAATAGTAACGGCAAATTGATAAAAGTACTTACCGACAATTCCACTCATAAAGCCCAAAGGAAGAAAAATTGCGATAATGGCCGTTGAAGCAGCAAGGGCAGCAAAAGCAATTTCTTTTGTCCCTGAAAGCGAAGCCTTAATTTTTGATTCACCTTCCTTATATTTTCTGGTGATATTTTCTAAGATCATAATATTGTCATCTACAACAAGACCTACTGCGAGTGTCAAACCTAACATTGTGAAGGTATTGAGTGTAAATCCAAAAAATTTGATCCCCATGAACGTTGCAATGATTGCTGTAGGAATTGAGAGAACAATATTAAATGCAGCCCCTAGTGAACCTAGGAAAATCCAAACAACTAATGCTGTTAAAACCCCTGAAAGTATTAAAGTAAATTTCAATTCTTGAATTGAGTCTTCAATAAATGTTGTCCCGTCGAAATTAATACCAATAGAAGTACCTTCTGGAAGGGAGTTAGAAATTTCAACCATTTTCTCTTTAACTAGTTTTGCAACATCGACAGCATTAGAACCACGCTTCTTTCTAAAGCCTAATCCTATTGACGGTTCACCCATAACACGACTTATTCTTCTTACATCATCAAGGCCATCTTCAACTGATGCCACTTCCTTTAGTGCAATTGGAGAATAAACAGGAGAGCCACCGCGCTGATTTATTGTGATCTGCCCAAAGTCTTCTACTGTATTAGATTCACCTAAAACACGTACGTTGAACTCCATATTTGTGTTCTCAAAAATACCTGCAGGATACTCTTGGTGCTCTTTTCCAATTGCATTAACAATATCTAGTACTGATAAATCATATTGTTTTAATTTTTTTTCTGAGGCCCAAACTCTCAGATTTGGCTCGACATATCCACCAAGAATAACTTCTGATACACCATCAATTGTTTGAAAACGATCTTTAATTTGATCACGTACAAATGTCATTAAATCTTTTTTCGACATTTGCTTCGTTGTGATACTTAACCACAAAATAGGACTGTCTTCAGGGTTTGATTTTCTGACAACTGGAGGTTCAACATCTGACGGTAATCTTCTTTGTGCGGCCCCTAAAATAGATTGTACTTCTTGAACAGCAACATCAATATCCTTATTAATATCAAATTCTAAAGTTACTTGAGCACGCCCTCTTTTGGCCTCAGATGAAATTTTTTGAATCCCTTCAACTGACAAAAGAGAACTTTCCAAGATATCAATTACATCAAGCTCAACAACTTCTGGTGCCGCCCCCGGCCACTCAATTGATATACTGACTACAGGAAAATCAACGTCTGGTTTTTCACTTACCCCCAAATCTTTGAATGATAATAATCCAAAGACAATAAAGGCCGCCATGATCATCCATGCGAATACGGGTTTTTTTATAGATATTTCTGTTAACTTCAATTTATTTCTCCGTTAAAACTTTAAGTTGATACTTAGAACTCAGAACGCTGTAGTAAGTTCTCGCATAAACTTTTTGGCTATCAATATATTGATTCATCGCTGATATAACATCTAAGTTTGTAATCAAACCTAGCGAGTATTCTTTGACTGCTTCTTCATAGTTAAGTTTATTTGCCTTCATTGCCTTTTCATTAAGTTCAAGTCTTTCTTTTCCTGACTCTATATCTACATTCAATGAGTCAAAAATTTGAGCAACAGCTTTCTTTGCTCTGACAATCTCGATTTCACTTCTCTTTAAATTAATATATTGATCAGTGACTGCCGCACTTGTTTTACCACCCTGATAAATCGGAAAAGTGAGTGTAATTCCAGCATCCCAATCTCTATCTGAATTTACATTAGAGTTTTCAAGGTAATAATTTGCTTTCAAATTAATAGTGGGAGCGTGATCACCTCTGGTAATTTTAATTTGTTTTTCAACAACCTGCTTAGATAAATCAAGAGCGATGAGGGTAGGGTAGTCATCAACACTAAAAGACTTATCGATTTTGATATTATCATTTTTTGTGTTTTCTATAGTTTCTTCATCTGTGAGCCTAATTAATCGTGCGATTTCAAGTCTATTGATCATCAATGTGTTTTCAATATCCTTAATACCGCTTTGTACACTAAAGGCCTGTGCTTTTGCCGAATAAATATCACTCTTTTTTGATTTACCAATTCTTGCTCTACGTTCAATTTCTAGAACTCTTTCGTTAGAGATTTTTAAAAGTTCTTTATGTATAGAAAGTTCTTTTTGAGTCTGTAGATATGAAAAAATCGAACGGACTAGTTTTTGCTTTGTCTCACGACTTACTGATTCACGAAGATTTTGTTCTGCTTTTGATAACAACTTTGCAGCTGATAAAGCATTAAATTCCTTTAATCCTTTAAATAATGGCTGAACAAGTTGCAAATAGACATTATGGGCATCATAACCGTTAGCATTTTCACCATCACTATATTTTGTATAGGCCCCATTTAAACTAATATCTGGTAGGATATTACCCAAGAGAGAATCTTCATTATTTCTAACTTGTTTTACTTTCTCATTTGCAATGAGAACATCTTCATTCATCTCTACACGCTTTAATGCTTCTTCAACAGTAACAGCATTTGCGTTTGTAGCGATTAATAATAACAAAAATATTTTAAACACTATGCCCTACCTTCTTCTGTTTGAATGATGCGCTTAGGATACGGATGATTTATTCCTTCTTCCCTAAACTTATTTAGAATATCTATTTGAATTTTATTTTTCGTTTTTAGGTAATTTTCTTTTCTCACCCAAAATGAAAATTGGATATTAATTGAAAAATCAAAGAAGCCCTGAACTATAAAGAGTGGCTTGGGTTCATCAAGACATAAAAGATTCTTGTCTACGACATCATTAAGAAGCTTTTCTACTCTTTTAAGATCTTCTGAAAATGAAAGGGGTATTTTCAGATCTACACGACGAATATCAAAATATGAAATATTTGTGATTTGAGACTTCATTAAAGTTTCGTTTGGAATTCGAATCATAAGATTATCAAACGTTCTAAGCTTCGTGCTTAGCAGATCTACAGAAAGAACATCTCCGGTTGTATCACCAACAATAATTGAATCTCCGACTTTAAATGGTCTCTCTGACCAAATAAAGAGTCCACTAATCAGATTTGATGCTGATGTTTGTGACGCAAAACCGATAGCGACAGACAGGATACCCGCAGCACCCAATAATACTTTTAAATTTACCCCCATTATATTGAGCGCAACAAAAATAACAAAAAGGTTCAGGGTATATTTAATTATCTTCGTAATAATCAGTTTACGTGTATCTGAGAACTTTTTTGGAAGTATTCGAGAAACAATTTTTACGATCGCGGATACTGCTGTAAATCCCATTATTAAAAAGACAATACCTTCAATATATAATTTATAGTTTTCAACAAAGTTATTCATAGCAACCTTAAGATTGAATCATCAGCGACAATGCTCTAGATATTAAATTTCTACCACTCTCTCTTGATGGAGATATTTTTTTCAAAATTCCGAAATCTTCTTTTACTGGTTTATTCGTATGAATCTTCACGTCTCCATCAGAGTCAATTCGCATAGAAATACAATCTGAAAAGAAATAACCTTCTTCATTTGTATAAAGATTCAAAATTCCGTTCATAAGTTTGATTCTTTCTATTGGGACATGCCCATGTGTTTCGTTCTTAATAGTAAACTTACTGATATATCTATAAGGATAAAATTTTAAATCTTCGTAATTGAGAACGCCTTTTGTCTTCGCAGCAAAACAAATTTCACCATGAGTAGAATCAGGGCCAAGCCACGTCTCTGACAGTGTTACTATAGGAACACTTTTAAGAATTTCATTGCCGTTTACTTTTACATGAATCCACAAACTCGTATTTACATAAAGACTCATTTGCCTCTTACTCGGCAATTGAATTGGTTTGTCTGGTCTAAAAATAATATCTTTTTCAGGAAGATGAGGAGAGAAAGATACTTTCTCAATTTCACAACTAAAAGAATATCTTGTTAATTCAGCGGATGGATCGATCTCTCCACTATAATGATCTACATACTCAATTTCAGTATCATTTAGTGAATTTGTATGAACAGTATGTACTCTGAGTTCGCCATCTTGCGCCTCAATCCATAAATACAGAGGTCCAATTCTCCAATATGATGTTTGACCAATTTTTAACGAAAAATCATGCCACAAAAAATCAAATTTTTTTTCTACTACAACCATAGGCCCTCTTGAATTAACCTTAAAATTGTACACTGATCAAATTTGACATGCGACAAATATATTTAGAATTTACAGAGAATTAACACAACTAAATGATTCCTCCATCCTTCATATAACGCAATAGGTTTAAGCTCGACATACTCAAGCTGTAAATACTTTGTCCTGGAATTGTTGTGTCACTAAGTAGAAAGAAAAGTTCATCTTTAGCAAGAGGTCTTTGATGTAAAAATAGCGGATCATGAACATCAAATGGAATTCCTCCTAATGCACCTTTTTTGCGTGAAGTGTATCTTTCAAAAGTTAAGGGTGTCCCAATGCTATAATTTTGCAGCTCTATGACTTTTTCTTGATCGAATACTTTTTTAATTAATGAACAGAGCAATTGATCTATTTCACTCTTTAACTCCCTGTATTCTTTACCACGCTTAATCTCCTCCCAATTTTTAATGGGTGTGTGATAAGAGATTGTCAGTGTCCTTTTGTTAGAATTTGTTCTCGCTTTATCCTCACAGTGACTTAGAGAGATAAAAATTGAAGAGCTACCAGAGAGTTTTAATCCTGATATGTGTTTTTGAAAAAAGGAACCTATAATTTCTTTTTCTGTTTCAATTGTATAATAACCTGTAATGGCCGACCATTTCTCTAGGCTGTTTCGAGGTTTTAATTTCAAGTCTTTTTTTAATTTCTCATCGACAAGATCCAAAAAATTAAAAATGGGTATCGCACTGATTAGATAATCATATTCTTCACATCTACGATTAGTAGTAACTAAAACTTTATTCTTTTTTCTTTTTTCAATTTTTATAATCTCTTCACCTAGATACACATTCCCGGAATTGTCATAAATATTGTTTCCAAGACTTGTCATCAACGAACTCATACCACCTTCGATACTCCACACATCTATTGGGTACATTACCCCTAAGACTCCAAAAAGGGCCGGTACATTTTTTGTTGTTCCTTGTGTAGAGATCATTAAAATTTCATCGAATACAGTTTCTAATTTTTTCGAACATTTATGTTTTTTTAAAAACTGGTCATAAAAACTTGTCGTGAGATAGGGAAGAAGAGCAAGTTTCACACTTAAATTTGTTAATACCAACTTTGCCAAGTTTTGATAATTTAAAAACTGTAGATAAAAAATCTCCGGCATCAATTTTTCAATTTTAGTATTCAATTCTAAAATTTCATTCCAAAATTCA